>JBGATT010000127.1:0-15389 GCA_044229035.1 Gemmatimonadaceae bacterium
CAAGGCCAACACCGACGACATGCGCGAGTCGCCATCGCTTCCGCTCATCGATGCGCTGCTCGAGGCGGGAGCGACGGTCGTCGCGCACGACCCGGCCGCGATGCACGAGGCGGAGCGACGCCTCGGCGCGCGCATCACCTACGCGTCCGGCAACTACGAGGCGCTCGACGGTGCCGACGCCCTCGTGATCGTCACGGACTGGAACGCGTACCGTTTCCCCGACTTCGCGCGCATCCGCGCCGCGCTGGCCTCGCCGGTGGTCGTCGATGGCCGCAACCTCTACGACCCCGAGAAGATGCGGGCGCTCGGTTTCACGTACCGCTCCATCGGCCGGGGACGCGAGTGAGGGTCCTCATCACCGGGGCGGCGGGCTTCCTGGGCTCGCACCTCGCGGATCGCTTCCTCCGGGACGGGCATTCGGTCGTCGGGCTCGACAACTTCCTGACCGGCCATCCGGACAACATCGCGCACCTGATGGGCCACGAGCGGTTCTCGTTCGTGCGCCACAACATCTCCGAGTACACGTACATCGCGGGTCCGCTCGACGGCGTGCTGCACTTCGCCTCACCGGCGAGCCCGGTCGACTACCTCGAGATGCCGATCCAGACGCTGAAGGTCGGTTCGCTGGGAACGCACAACGCGCTGGGCATCGCCCTCGCGAAGAAGGCCCGTTTCCTGCTCGCCTCGACGTCAGAGGTCTACGGCGACCCGCTCGAGCACCCGCAGACCGAGGCGTACTGGGGGAACGTGAACCCGATCGGTCCGCGCGGCTGCTACGACGAAGCGAAGCGCTTCGCCGAGGCGATGACGATGGCGTACCATCGGGCGCAGGGTGTCGACACGCGGATCGTGCGCATCTTCAACACCTACGGACCGCGCATGCGGCCGGGCGACGGGCGCGTGGTCTCGAACTTCATCGTCCAGGCGCTCCACGGCCAGCCGCTCTCGGTGTACGGGGACGGCAGCCAGACCCGCTCGTTCTGCTACGTCGAGGACGAGGTCGAGGGCATCTACCGGCTCTTCCGGAGCGACGAGGGCATGCCGGTCAACATCGGCAACCCGAACGAGTTCACCGTGCGGCAGCTGGCCGAGCTCGTCGTGGAACTCACGGGGTCTTCATCGGTTATCACCTCGCACCCGCTGCCGACGGACGATCCCAAGGTCCGCAAGCCCGACATCACCCGTGCACGGACGCTGCTCGGGTGGGAGCCCACGATCCAACTGCGCGAGGGCCTCGCGCGGACCATCGAATACTTCCGCGGTCTCGAAGGGTCCGCGCGGATGCAGCCCCCGACCTGATGCGACGTCCCACCCTGCTCGTCCTCGCGCTGTCCGTCACCATCGGCGCCTGCTTCGGTTCCTTCAACGTCCGCGACTACTCGACGTCCGCGGCGCTCTACGCGGCCGGGATGCAGAAGTACCGCGCGGGCAAGTTCGGCGATGCCGCGACGGCGTTCGAGCGACTGACGCTCGACCTCCCCACGCGGGACACGCTGCTCCCGCTGGCGCACTGGTACCTCGGCTGGTCGCGGCTCAAGCGCGACGAGCGCCTCCTTGCGGCCCAGGCCTTCATCCGTCTGAGCGAGACGGTGCCGGATGACACCCTCGCCGACGACGCCCTCCTGATGTCCGGGCGCTCGTATGGCGGCCTCTGGAGGCGGCCGAGCCTCGATCCGCAGTACGGCCTGCTGGCGCAGACGCAGTACCGGCTCCTCATCGGCGTCTATCCGCAGTCGGCGCTCGTCGACTCGGCGAACCGCGAGTTGCGGCGCCTTGACGAGATGTTCGCCTCGAAGGACTACGAGACCGGGGTCCACTACACCCGCCGGAAGGCCTACGACTCCGCGATCATCTTCTTCAAGGACGTCGTGAAGAACTTCCCGGAGACCGACAAGGCGCGTCAGTCGATGCTCCGCATGGTCGAGATCTACCGGCTGCCGGCGCTCGACTACAAGGAGGACGCGGCCGAGGTGTGTGACGCACTCCGGGCCGCGTACCCGACCCATCCCGAAGTCCTGGCCGCGTGCAAGGTGAGCCCGACCGGCCGACCGGACAGCGCGGCGACGGGCGCAGCGCGCCGCCCGTAAGCGCGGCGTGGGCGAGCGCATCGGGCTGCTCGGCGGGACGTTCGATCCGCCGCACGTCGGTCACCTCTTCCTCGCGTACACCGCGCTGGAGCGACTCACGCTCGACCGGGTGGTGTTGATCCCGGCCCGGCGGCAACCGCTCAAGGCCGACGCCGAGATCACCGCCCCTGAGCATCGGCTGGCGATGACACGGCTGCTCGCCGGGTGCGATCCCCGCCTCGCGGTGGACCCCGTCGAGCTCTCCCGCGAGGGGTTATCTTTCTCCATCGACACCGTCCGGGCCTACCGGGCGGCGCACCCTTCGGCCGAGCTCACGTTCCTGATGGGCGAGGACACGGCGGCGACCCTCGGTCACTGGCGCGACCCGGCCGCGATCTCGGCGTTGGCCCGGATCGTCGTTCTGACGCGCGGGGCAGGGCAAGAACCGGGGGTGCCGTTGCCCCCGGGAGTCCACGTGGAGCGGGTGGCCACGCGGCGGATCGACATCTCGGCCACGGAGGTCCGCACGCGGGCGCGCGCCGGATCGCCGTTGCGGGGATTCGTCACGGATGACATTGCCGCGTACATCGCGGCGCATGGCCTGTATCGCACCACCAACGAGTGAACTTCGGATGCTCAAGAAGCTGATCGGGGCGGTCTTCGGGACGCGGCACGAGCGTGAACAACGCCGGGTCCAGCCCATCGTGGACGACATCAACGCGCACTATGCGCGGCTCCGCGACCTCTCGGACGCGGACCTGCAGGGGCAGACCTCGCGCTTCCGCGCGACCATCGAGGAGCGGACGGCCTCCCTCCGGGCGCGCATCGAGGAGCTCAAGGCGCAGAAGCACGCCGCGACCGAACCCTCGGCGCGCGAGGCGCTCGATGCCGAGCTTGCCGGCGCGGACGGACAGGGGGGCGTGGAGGCCGAGTACCGGGCGCTCGTCGGCGAGGTGCTCGATGAGCTGCTGCCGGAGGCGTTCGCGACGGTGCGCGAGGCGGCGCGCCGCCTGGTCGGCACGCCGGTGTCGGTGATCGGCCGCGAGATGACGTGGGACATGGTCCACTACGACGTCCAGCTCGTCGGCGGCATCCAGCTGCACCTGGGGAAGATCGCCGAGATGGCGACTGGCGAGGGCAAGACGCTCGTCGCGACCCTCCCGCTGTACCTCAACGCCCTTCCCGGGCGCGGGGCGCATCTCGTCACGGTCAACAACTACCTCGCGCGGCGCGACTCGCAGTGGATGGGGCATCTCTACCGCTGGCTCGGCCTCACCGTCGGCTGCCTCGACGACACGGAGCCGGGCACCCCGGAGCGCCGAGCCGCGTACCTCTGCGACATCACGTACGGCACGAACAACGAGTTCGGCTTCGACTACCTGCGCGACAACATGGTGGTCTCGCTCGAGCAGCGGGTGCAGCGCCCGCACGTCTTCGCGATCGTCGACGAGGTGGACTCGGTGCTGGTCGACGAGGCCCGTACCCCGCTCATCATCTCGGGTCCGGTGGGGAACGATGGTGATGTCGCCTACGCCGAGCACAACACGAACGTCGCGCGCCTCGTGCGCAAGCAGACGGAACTGGTGAACGACCTGGTCGGCAAGGGAGAGCGCGCGCTCGAGGCCGGCCAGACCGAGGAGGCGGGTCTCGCGTTCTACCAGGCGCGCATGGGCAGCCCGAAGAACAAGCGGCTGCTCAAGGTCATGCAGGAGACGGGGGTGAAGCAGCTCATCCAGCAGAAGGAGCTGCAGCATCTCGCCGACCGCAAGTTGCCCGCCGGGAAGCAGGAGTTCCGCGAGATCGAGGAGCTGCTCCTCTTCGTCCTCGACGAGAAGGGGCAGTCGGTGCACCTGACGGATCGGGGGGTCGACTTCCTCTCGCCCGACAAGCACGACCAGTTCGTCCTGCCGGACATCGCGACGGAGATGGGGCGGATCGACCGCGACCACGTCATGGACCCGGCGGCGAAGCTCGAGGCGCGCCGGACGATGGAGGTCGAGTACGCCATCAAGTCGGAGAAGCTCAACATCATCCACCAGCTCCTGCGCGCGCACGCCCTCTTCGAGAAGGACGTGAACTACGTGGTGCAGGAGGGTCAGGTCCTCATCGTCGACGAGTTCACCGGTCGCACGATGCCCGGGCGCCGGTGGAGCGAGGGATTGCACCAGGCGGTCGAGGCGAAGGAGGGCGTGGTGGTGCGCGGCGAGACGCAGACGCTCGCGACCATCACCATCCAGAACTACTTCCGCCTGTACGAGAAGCTCGCAGGCATGACGGGCACCGCCGAGACGGAGGAGACCGAGTTCTTCCAGATCTACGGCTTGGAGGTCGCGGTCATCCCGACGAACAAGCCGGCGATCCGCGACGACCGCCAGGACCTCGTCTACAAGACCCGCCGCGAGAAGTACAACGGGATCCTCGAGGAGACGCGACGCCTGCACGAACTCGGCTTCCCGGTGCTCGTCGGCACGACGAGCGTCGAGGCGTCCGAGACGTTGTCGCGGCTCTTCCAGCGGGCCGGCCTGCCGCACAACGTGCTCAACGCGAAGTACCACCAGCGCGAGGCCGAGATCGTCGCGCTGGCGGGGCAGAAGGGCGCGATCACGATCGCGACGAACATGGCCGGTCGCGGCACCGACATCAAGCTCGGCGAGGGCGTGCGCGAGTCGAAGCCGTCGACGGTGAAGGATGCCGACGGCAAGGACGTCAACGTCTCCGAGATCGGCGGATTGCACATCATCGGGTCGGAACGCCACGAGTCGCGTCGCATCGACCGCCAGCTCCGCGGCCGCGCCGGCCGCCAGGGTGACCCGGGTTCGTCGCAGTTCTACCTCTCGCTCGAGGACGATCTCATGCGCCTCTTCGGGTCCGACCGCATCGCGCGGTTGATGGACTCGATGGGCGCGCAGGAGGGCGAGGTGCTGACGCACCCGCTCATCACGCGATCGATCGAGCAGGCGCAGAAGCGGGTCGAGCTCCAGAACTTCCAGTCGCGCAAGCGGCTGCTCGACTACGATGACGTGATGAACCAGCAGCGCGAGGTCATCTACTCGCTCCGCTCGTTCGCGCTCGAGGGCGGTGAGGAGCTGAAGGGCGAGGCGGAGAAGATGGTGAACGCCGCGGTCGCCCGTCGTGTCGAGACGACCCTCGCGACGGCGGAGACCCCCGAGGACTGGGACCTGGGCCTGCTGCGGCAGGACCTCATGATGCACTATCTGGTCGCGGTGGAGGCGTTCGACGAGGCGCGCGACCGCCCCGCGTCGCTCGTCGCCGCGCAATCGCTCGCCACCGAGGCCGCGCTCGAGGCGTACCAGCGGAAGTTCGTCACGCTCGGCGACTTCGCCCCGCGTCTGCTCTCGCTCGTGATGCTCAACGTGCTCGACGAGAAGTGGAAGGACCACCTGTACGACCTCGACCAGCTTCGTGCCGCGATCGGCTACCGCTCGTGGGGCCAGAAGGACCCGCTCGTCGAGTACAAGCAGGATGCGTACAAGATGTTCGAGGACCTCATGACGGACATCCAGCACACCTTCACGGAGCGCTTCCTGAAGGTGCAGCTCGTGTTCGACGAGCCGAGGCCGGCCCCGCCGCCGCCGACGAGCGTCCTCCCGCCGTTGCAGAAGCGCTTCAATGCGCTGGGGGTGGCCGAGGATGTCGCGCCGACGCCAGCGACGGACGGCCCGGCGGAGCCGCCGCGGGCGGAGCCGAAGGTGGTGGGCGCGGGGCGCGGGGTCTCGAACCTGGCCGCGGGGACGGCCAACGCGAATGTCGACTTCACGAATGTCGGCCGGAACGATCCCTGCCCGTGCGGGAGCGGCAAGAAGTTCAAGAAGTGTCACGGCGCGTAGCGCGCCGTAGGCGCGCGACCCGCGGTGCGCACAAGTCAGCAGGAGGAAGGGCTTAGGCGGACCAACGCGCGAACGGACCGACGCGCGGGGTTTCGATGACGGACCGCACGCCGGGCGGTGCTATCCTCGGCGCATGTCCTCCGTCCTCGACCTCCCGCCCGCCGATCGCCCGCGCGAGCGCCTTCGCGCGCTCGGTGCCGCCTCGCTCACCACGAGCGAGCTCCTCGGCCTCCTCCTCGGCGTCGCCACGAGCGGTCGCACCTCCACCGAGCTGGCGGCGGATGTCATCCACCGGGCGGGCGGGTCGCTCCGCCGACTCGGACAGCTCCCGATCGCGGCGCTGGCGGAGGTCCCCGGACTCGGCGAGGTGCGCGCGCTCGCGGTCCACGCCGCGCTCGAGCTGGGGCGACGACTGGCCGCGGAGGGGGCGGATGAAGGGGAGCCCATGCGCGGGCCGCGCGATGTCTGGCGGTACTACGCGCCGCGGCTGGAGGGGCTCACCGTCGAGGAGTTCCATGTCGCCGTGCTCGACGCGCAGCACCGGCTGGAGCGGGACATCCTGGTGAGTCGCGGGATCTTGAACTCCTCCCTCGTGCACCCGCGCGAGGTCTTCCGGGAGGCGATCGCCGAGCGGGCGGCCAGCCTGGTCCTGGTGCACAATCACCCCTCCGGCGACCCGACGCCGAGCCCGGATGACCGGGCGATAACCGCGCAGCTGGTGGCGGCCGGACGGCTGCTCGACATCCCGATCCAGGACCACCTGGTCATCGGGCGGGGGCGGTTCGTGTCGTTCGCCGAGGCGGGGTTGTTGTAGGGGACAGGGAGACGGGGGAAGCGACAAGGCGGAACGGGTTGGGGGCACGGGTCCAGGCACCGGCCCAACCCCAAGCGGAACGCCGACTTGACCCTTCCCCTGCATCGGCGGATATATCCAAGGTGCCGCTGGCCGTCCCTGGCCCGCCCGAACCCTGGAGTCCCGCCTGAGCGCCCCCGTCCTCACCGAAATCATCCCCGGCTGGGACCTCTCCGTCGAGGCGCTCCCCGAGCGGCTCGATACCGAGTTGCTCGCGCGCGCCTACCGGTTCTCGGAGAAGGCGCACACGGGCCAGACGCGGCGGAACGGCGATCCGTACGTCACGCATTGCGTCGAGGTCGCCAAGATTCTCGCCGACCTCCAACTCGACAGCGTGACCGTCGCGAGCGGGCTCATCCACGACGTTGTCGAGGACACCGCCTTCACGGTCGAGGACGTGGAGCGCGAGTTCGGGCGCGAGATCGCGCAGATCGTCGATGGCCTGACCAAGATCGGCCACCTGCCGATGGCCTCGCGCGAGGAACGGCAGGTCGAGAGCTATCGCAAGCTGCTGCTCTCGGTCGCCAAGGATGCGCGCGTGATCCTCGTGAAGCTCGCCGACCGCCTGCACAACATGCGGACGCTCGAGTGGATGCCGGAGGAGAAGCGGCAGCGCATCGCGCTCGAGACGCGCGACCTCTACGCGCCGATGGCGCACCGGTTCGGTCTCGCGTCGATGAAGGCGGAGCTCGAGGACCTGTCATTCAAGTGGCTCGAGCCCGAGGAGTACCGCAACCTCGCGAAGCTGATCGCGAACAAGCGGGCGGACCGCGACGCCCTCATCGCCGAGATGATCGGGCCGCTCGAGCTGAAGCTCCGCGAGGCGGGGGTCATCCTCCACGAGGTCGGCGGGCGCCCGAAGCATCTCTGGTCGATCCACAAGAAGATGCAGAAGCGCGACAAGCCGTACGACGAGATCTACGACCTCTACGCCATCCGCGTGCTCGTCGAGAACGTCCCCGAGTGCTACCACGCGCTCGGCGTGATCCACGGTGCGTGGACGCCGCTCCAGGAGCGCATCAAGGACTACATCGCCTCGCCGAAGTCGAACGGTTACCAGTCGCTCCACACCACGGTCTTCGGGCCGCGCGGGACGCTCTTCGAGATCCAGATCCGGACGCGCGAGATGCATCGCACGGCCGAGTACGGCATCGCCGCGCACTGGCTGTACAAGGAGGGAGAGAAGGGCGGGAAGCACGACCTCGACCGGCATCTCTCCTGGTTCCGCCAGGTGCTCGAGCTGCAGCTGGATGCCGAGACGCCCGACCAGTTCCTCGAGTTCCTCAAGCTCGACCTCTACCAGGACGAGATCTTCGTCTTCACGCCGAACGGCGATGTCATCCAGTTGCCGAAGGGCGCGACGCCGATCGACTTCGCCTTCGCGGTGCACACGCAGGTCGGTCTGCACACGCAGGGCGCGCGGGTGAACGGACGCATCGTCCCGCTCTCGCGCGAGCTCCGGAACTCGGAGACGGTGGAGATCATCCGGTCACCCAACGCGCGGCCGAGCCGGGACTGGCTCGCGCACGTGCGCACCGGTCGCGCGCGGCACCGCATCCGGCAGTGGCTGCGCAACGAGGAGCACAAGACGTTCGTGGCGGTGGGGCAGGAGATCCTCGATCGCGAGCTGCGCCGCCGTCGGCATGCGAAGCTCACGGACGCCGAGCTGCAGCGCGGGGCGCAGGCGCTCGCGCTCACCGACCTCGATCACGTCCACGCGAGCATCGGACAGGGCGACATCACGGTCACCCAGCTGCTCAAGGCGATCTACCCCGAGCTCGACGAGGCGCAGGAGCAGGCGCTCAAGCCGAGCGCGCTGGAGCGGTTGATCGACCGGATGCGGCGCCCCGGCACCTCGAAGGGGCTCCGCATCCAGGGCGCCGACGGCCTGATGGTGCGCTACGCGCAGTGCTGCCAGCCGGTCCCGGGCGACACGGTGGTGGGATATGTGACGCGCGGGCGCGGCGTGAGCATCCACCGCCAGGACTGTCCCAACCTCCTGCACCTGGTCCACGAGCCGGAGCGTCGGCTCGAGATCGACTGGCAGGAGAGCGCGGGCGAGCGGTTCGTGATCCGGCTCGCGATCGAGGGCAATGACCGCCGCGGCCTCTACGCCGACCTGGCGGCGGCGGTCAGCGGCACCGGGACCGACATCCGGTCGCTCGAACTCAAGACGACCGACGGGCGCGTCGCCGGCTCGGCGCTCGTCGAGGTCGAGAACCTCGCGCATCTCGACAAGATCATCAAGGCGGCGCGCCGCGTGAAGGGCGTCTCCGAGGTCGCGCGCCGAGAGCGTCTCAGCGCCGAAGAAGGCTAGATTCCGGTCCCCCTCTCCCATCCGTCATGCATCCCGCACTGCTGCACACGCACAACGCCCTCCGCTGGGTCGTCCTCGTCGCCGGCATCCTCGCCCTCGTCAAGGCGGTCGGCGGCCTGAAGGGGGACCGCGACTATGCCCCCGCGCGCCGGGTCGGCGTCGTCTTCATGGCCTCGCTCCATCTCCAGCTCATCCTCGGGCTCCTGCTCTTCGTGGTGTCGCCGCTCGTCCAGCAGGCGATGGGCGACATGGCGGCGACCATGAAGGACGCCGGGACGCGCTTCTTCATCGCCGAGCACCCCACGCTGATGGTGATCGCGGTCGTCGTCGCGACCGTCGGCAGCATCGTCGCCAAGAACGCGAAGGACGACGCGGCGAAGCACCGGAAGCTGCTCGTCTTCACGGCCATCGCGTTGCTGCTCCTGCTCGCGGGCATCCCGTGGCAGCGCCCGTTGATGCCGGGGATGGGTGGCTGACCGGGTGCCGTTCCAGCTCGTCGCCCCCTTCGCGCCGGCGGGGGACCAGCCGCGCGCGATCGCCGAGCTCTCGGCCGGACTCGAGCGCGGGGACCGGTTCCAGACCCTGCTCGGGGTGACCGGTTCGGGGAAGACGATGACGGTGGCCGGGAGCTGAAGGGGTTCTTCCCGCACAACGCGGTCGAGTACTTCATCTCGTACTACGACTACTACCAGCCCGAGGCGTACGTGCCGTCGTCCGACACGTACATCGAGAAGGACGCCTCGATCAACGAGGACATCGACCGCCTGCGACTCCGTGCGACCTCGTCGCTGATGGAGCGCGAGGACGTCATCATCGTCGCGACGGTGTCGGCGATCTACGGCCTCGGCGACCCGGAGACCTACCGGGCCTCGATGGTGACCCTGCAGGTGGGGCAGACCATCGCCCGCGACGACATCCTGAAGGCGCTCGTGCGCATCCAGTACGGCCGGAACGACGTCGCCTTCGACCGTGGCACGTTCCGCGTGCGCGGGGATACGGTCGAGATCTATCCCGCCTACGAGGAGCAGGCGGTGCGCGTCGAGATGTTCGGCGACGAGATCGAGCGCATCACCAAGATCGACCCGCTCACGGGGAAGGCGATCGCGAGCCTGCCGCGCACGGCGGTGTATCCGGCGAAGCACTTCGTGACGACGCGCCCCTCGCTGGAGCGCGCGGTGAAGGAGATCCGCGCCGAGCTCGTCGAGCGGCTCGCCGCGCTGAAGGCCGCCAACAAGCTCCTCGAGGCGCAGCGGCTCGAGTCGCGCACGAACTTCGACATCGAGATGATGCTGGAGATCGGCACCTGTCCCGGCATCGAGAACTACTCGCGGGTGCTCGCCGGCCGCCAGCCCGGCGCGCGACCGGCCTGCCTCTTCGACTACTTCCCCGACGACTTCCTCGTGGTCGTCGACGAGTCGCACGTCACGCTCCCGCAGATCGGCGGGATGTTCAACGGGGACCGCGCCCGCAAGACGACGCTCGTCGAGTACGGCTTCCGGCTGCCGAGCGCGCTCGACAACCGACCGCTGATGTTCGACGAGTTCCTTGCGCTCACGCCGCGCGCGATCAACGTGAGCGCCACGCCGGGTGACCTCGAGCTCAAGCTCTCCGAGGGCGTCGTCGTCGAGCAGGTGATCCGCCCGACCGGCCTGCTCGACCCGGTGATCGAGATCCGGCCGGTGAAGGGGCAGGTCGACGACCTGCTGCACGAGATCCGCCTCCGCGAGCGCCGCGGCGAGCGCGTGCTCGTCACGACGCTCACGAAGCGGATGGCCGAGGATCTCACGGACTATCTCGCGCAGGTGGGCGTGCGCGTGCGGTACATGCACGCGGACATCGATGCGATCGAGCGGATGGAGATCGTCCGCGGACTCCGGCTCGGCGAGTTCGACGTCCTCATCGGCATCAACCTCCTGCGCGAGGGACTCGACCTCCCCGAGGTGTCGCTGGTCGCGATCCTCGATGCCGACCAGGAAGGCTTCCTCCGCTCGGATCGCTCGCTCATCCAGACGGTGGGACGCGCGGCGCGCCACGTCGAGGGGCGCGCCATCTTCTACGCCGACCGCATCACCGGCTCCATGCGACGCTGCCTCGACGAGACGGACCGTCGACGCCGGACCCAGGAGGCGCACAACATCGAGCATGGCATCACGCCGGCCGGCGTCATCAAGAGTCACGACCAAGTCCGTGTCATGTCGCGCATCGCCGATGCGCGTGAGGGCACCGAGGCCCGGGACGCCGATCGATCGCGTGGCAAGAAGCAGAAGAAGGTCGCCGAGGCGCAGAAGGCCTGGGGGACCGACGACCTGCCGGCGCTGGTCGCGCGCCTCGAGGAGGAGATGCGCACGGCGGCGAAGAACCTCGATTTCGAGACGGCGGCACGCCTCCGAGACGAGCTGTTCGACCTCAAGGCGGCCATGGGCGAGGGTGCAGGGAGGACGGCACGTGCCCGTCGTTGAGCTCACGGAGCCGGAACTCGTCGCGTGGGGTGAACGGCTCGGTCGCACGATCACCTACCCGCTGCTGATCGCGTTCTCGGGCGAACTCGGGGCGGGCAAGACGACGCTCGTGCGCGCCATCGCCCGCTCGCAGGGGGCGCTCGAGCCGGTCACGAGCCAGTCGTACGGGATCGTCCGCGAGTACCTGTCCGCCAAGGGGCATGTCTTCCACCTCGACCTGTATCGCCTCGAGGGACCGCAGGACCTCCCGCGCATCGGGTGGGACGACATCCTCCGCATCAAGCGTGCGCTCGTGATGGTCGAATGGCCGGAGCGGGCGCTCGGCCAACTGCCGGCCGGGCACTTGGCGCTCCACCTCGAGCATGTACCGGACCGGCCGGAGATCCGGCGCCTCTCATGGTGAGGACGGGACTCACGCTCGCGCTCGACGCCGCGGCCGGCCCGGGCACGATCGCCGTGCTGCGTGACGGCGTCGTCATCGCCGAGCGCGACGTCGAGATGCGGAGCGCGACGGACGAGCGCTTCTTCCCCGCGGTGCTCGAGACGCTGGCCGATGCGGGTTGCACGGTGCACGACCTCGCGCGCATCGTCGCCGGCGCCGGGCCGGGCAGCTTCACCGCGCTGCGTGTCGTCGGGGCCGTCGCGAAGGGGCTCTGCGAGGGGACGGGGATCCCGCTCCTCGGCGTCCCATCGCTCGCCCTGATCCCGGGAGGCGCGCCGGCCGCGCTCGGCCCCGGTCGCTACCTCGCGACGCTCGACGCCCTGCGCGGGGAGCGCTATGTCGCGCTCCTCACGCTCGACGAGGCGGGAGAGGTGGCGGCGCACGAACCGCTGGGGCTGCTCGAGGTCGCCGCGCTCCAGGAGCGCGCGACCGCGAGCGCGGCCACGCGCATCGGCCCGGACGAGGAGCTCGCGTGCGCTCCCCACGCGCGCGGCGTCGCGCGATGTGGCGCGCTCCTCGACGCGCTCGGGGTGGTGGACCTGCCGGCATGGGAACCGGTCTACGGGCGCCTCGCCGAGGCGCAGGTGAAGTGGGAGGCGGTGCACGGCCGCCCGCTCGTGGCCGAGCGCCACGCGACGTGAACGGCGGCCGTCCCGATGAGCTTTCGGTGCGCCCGGCGACGCTCGCGGACCTGCCGGCCATCCTCTCCATCGAACGCATCGCCTTCAGCGACCCGTGGACGGCCGACGCATTCCGCAGCATGCTCGGCCAGGACCATGTGCTGACAACGGTCGCCGAGCGCGACGGCGGTCTCGTCGGCTATTCGGTCGCGTGGGCGGTCGGGGACGAAGCGGAACTCGCGAACCTCGCGGTCGCACCGGAGCACCGTGGCACTGGGGTGGCGAAGCGGCTGCTCGATCAATTGCTGGCCGAACTCGAGGTGCGCGGGGGCGCGACGATCTACCTCGAGGTGCGCGACTCGAACGCCGCCGCGCAGGGACTGTACCGGAGCCGCGGCTTCACCGCTGCGGGGCGGCGCAAGGGCTACTATCGGAAGCCGAACGAGGACGCGGTCGTGATGCGGCGTCCCCGGGCGGTGGACCTCGGCGACGATTAGTTTTCCCCCGGAACATTCCGATGCGAGCTCGGCCGGCAGTGCCCGGTATGGTGTGCGCGCGGACTTGACCCATTCCAGGAGGCACTGTGAGCCGCAGCTTGAACAAGGTGACGTTGATCGGGAACCTCGGGGCCGATCCCGAGATCCGCACCACGTCGACGGGGAAGAAGGTCGCGCAGTTCTCGGTGGCGACGGGCCGGCAGTGGACGTCGGCCTCGGGCGAGAAGCAGGAGAAGACCGAGTGGCACAAGTGCGTTGCCTGGAACGGCGGCGGCAAGGGCACCGGGCTCGCCGACATCATCGAACGCTACGTGAAGAAGGGCGACAAGATCTTCGTCGAGGGCGCGATCGAGTATCGGCAGTACGAGGACAAGGACAAGCAGACCCGCTACATCACGGAGATCAACGTCCGGGAGATCCTCCTCCTCGGCGGCGGTCGCGGCGGCGAGGGCGGCTTCGACGGCGGTTCTCGTCCGGCTCGCGGGCCGAGCAGCGGCAAGTCCGCTGGCGCCGGCGAGGGCTTCGAGGAGTTCCCGGCGGCGATGGACGGCGACGACGACCTGCCGTTCTGATGTGGCGGAAGGCAGGAGGGGGAGGACAGAAACGTCCGGAACGTTTCCGCCTTCTCCCTTCTGCCTTCTGCTCAGTACTTCGTCCAGATCACCAGCGCCCCGCACGAGTTTCGGGTCCCCTGCAGTTCGACGGGCGTGTTCGAAAGGCCCCGATAGTACTCCACGGCCGCGACGTCCACGGGGTTGATGCTGTTCACGTTGAACGGCTGCTGCGTCCGGTCACCGTCGTACACCCACACGCCGTCCAGCATCACCGCCGTGAAGCAGGTGCCGCGACGACCGCCTGAGCCGCGGGCGCCGACGAGATAGGTGCCCCCGGAGCCGCCCGTCATGATGTTGACGCCGCCGAGCGTCTGGAGCGCCTCGGACAGGCGGCCGCGGCTCCGATGCACGATGTCCTCGTTCGTGAGGTAGTCGCCGGTTCGGCTCGCCCGACGGCGCTCGAACTCGGTGAGGCGGGACGGGTTCTGGGCCTCCACGATCTCGACCGCGGCCATCTCCTCGAACGACACGGTCAGGCCGATCTCCATCTCCACGGTGTCGCCGGTCGAGAACTCGACCGCCGTCCGGAGCGGGGCGAATCCGATCTTGTTGACCCGGAGACCGCGGCGTCCCGAGGGGATCCCGGTGATCCGGAACCGGCCCGCGGAATCGGTCACCGCGCGCAGGCTAGCCGACGGGATCAGGATCTCGGCGCCGGCGACCGGCTGCTTGGTCGAATCCGCGACCACCGTGCCCACGAGGATCGCCGCCGCGGGCGGTTGGGACAGGGCGGGGCGCCCGACGGCTCCGAGGCCCGTCAGGAGCGCGAGCATCGGCGCACGCAGCCGCAGCAGCTGGCGCGCGACCGGGGCGAGGCGGGGGATCCTGGTGCAGGGCACGGGGGGTCTCCTGAAGGGGGCCGTGGCATCCGGAAAATGGCGCCGGGACCGGCGGGGCGATATGCTGGGCCCCCGGGGCGTTTCCCCGGCGTGGCCTCGTTCGTCACTTTCCGAGACCCTGACCTCGGCTGGCCGAGTCGGGGGCCTATCCGTATCCGCAGTTCCTTCTCCTGCCCACGGTCCCATGTCTCGCTCCCGCCTCGTCTCGACGATCGCGCTGGCCGGCCTCGTGCTGACGCCGCTCCCCTTGCTGGCGCAGGGCGCGCCGCAGACCCATACGGTCAAGAAGGGCGACACCCTGTGGGACATCGCCCGGCAATACCTCGGCGACCCGTTCAAGTGGCCGGAGATCTATCGACGCAACACGGCGACCATCGCCGACCCTGACCTCATCTACCCCGATCAGGTCATCATCATCACGGGCGACGTCGCCGCCTCTCCGGGGACGCCGGCCGATACCACGGCCGGCGGCGTGACCCCGGTCGCGCCCGCGATGCCCGTCGCGCCGGGCGCCGAGCCCGCCCCCATGGCTCCGCAGCCCTCCGGGCCGGCGCCGTCCATGACGATCTTCAATCCGGAGCGCTTCCGCGTCGTCCGCGGCGCCCGCGAGTCGCTGGTGTTGCGGGCCCGCCCGCAGGCGGTCCGTCGCGGTGACTACCTTCGCGCGCCGTTCCTGTGGGACGCGGCGGGAGTCACGGGCGCCGGCAAGGTGGGCGCCGCGGTCCAGGCGCAGACGGTCGCGCCGACGCGGTTCGTGCGCCCCGTGCTGATCGACGAGCGCGTCTCGATCGCCGTGCCCAGCAACGCGCCCGTCGCGGGGTACGCGGAGTACAT
>JBGATT010000128.1:0-9658 GCA_044229035.1 Gemmatimonadaceae bacterium
ACGATGTTCATCGCGGTGAGCGGCTCTCCTCCCATCGCGAAGACGTCCGAGAGCGCGTTCGCCGCCGCGATGCGGCCGAACCGATACGGGTCGTCGACGATGGGCGCGAAGAAGTCGACCGTCTGGACGAGCGCGAGATCGTCGGACAGCCGGAAGACCCCCGCGTCATCGAAGGTCTCTCGACCGACGAGAAGGCGGGGATCATCTTCGCGCGGCAGCGGCGCGAGCGCGGCGGACAGGTCACCCGGACCCATCTTCGACGCTCAGCCAGCGCAGCGGGCGAACTGGGTCAGCTGGAAGAGGCGTTCTCGGGACATGGGAGCGG
The DNA here is from genome assembly GCA_044229035.1 of Gemmatimonadaceae bacterium. Lineage (GTDB taxonomy): Bacteria > Gemmatimonadota > Gemmatimonadetes > Gemmatimonadales > Gemmatimonadaceae > Pseudogemmatithrix. The sequence continues at coordinate 326 of JBGATT010000128.1, forward strand.
AAGGAGGACAGCGGGGGAACGGCGGACGCCGGCGACTACGGCAGCTTCGCGATCAGCTCGACCTCGACGCTCACGCCGCGCGGGAGAGCCGCGACCTGCACCGTCGAGCGCGCCGGCCGCGCCTCACCGAGCGCCGCGGCGTACACCTCGTTGAAGCGCGGGAAGTCCGCCATGTCCTGCAGGAAGACCGTCGTCTTCACGACGTCCTTCCACGTGCAGCCGGCCTGGGCGAGCACCTGCTGCAGGTTCGCGAGGACCTGCTGCGTCTGCGGCACGACGTCGCCGGCCACGACCTCCATGGTCCCCGGGTCGAGCGGGATCTGGCCGGCGGTGAAGAGGAAGCCGCCGGCGATGGTCGCCTGGCTGTACGGGCCGATGGCGGCAGGCGCCCGCTCGGTGCTGACGGTCTGGATGGGCATCGTGTGCTCCTAGAAGAGGCCCGAGATGGAGCCATCCGGATGGATGGCCATCTTCTCGGCGGCCGGTGCCTTCGGGAGGCCCGGCATGGTCATGATCTCGCCGCACTGCGCCACGATGAAACCGGCGCCGGCTACCGGATAGACGTCGTTGACGGTCACGCGGAAGCCCGAGGGGCGGCCGAGCTTCGTCGCGTCGTCGGACAACGAGTACTGCGTCTTCGCCATGCAGATCGGCGTCTCGGCCAGGCCGATGCTCTCGAGGTACGCGATGGCACGGTCGGCCTTGGCGCTGTAGTCCGCGCCGTCGCCGCCGTACACCTTCCGCACGATCGTGTCGATCTTCTCCTTGATCGGACGCGAGGCGTCGTAGAGCGGCGCGAACCGCGACTTGCCACCCTTGAGGATGTCGAGCACCTCGCGCGCGAGCGCCTCGCCGCCTTCCCCGCCCTTCGCGAAGACCTCGCAGAGGGCCACGCGCGCGCCGGCCTTCTCCGCCGCCTCCCGCACGATCGCGAGTTCGGCGTCGGTGTCGGTGCCGAAGCGGTTGATCGCGACGACGAGTTCCATCCCAAACTGGCGCACGTTCTGGATATGGTGCTCGAGGTTCACGACCCCCTTCCGGAGCGCGGCGAGGTCCTCCGAGGCGAGTTCGGTCTTCTTCGCGCCGCCGTTCATCTTGAGGGCGCGGATGGTCGCGACGAGCACCGCGGCCTCGGGCTTGATGCCCCCGAATCGGCACTTGATGTCGAAGAACTTCTCCGCGCCCAGGTCCGACCCGAACCCGGCCTCGGTCACGACGACGTCGCCGACGGCGAGCGCGGCACGGGTCGCGAGGATGGAGTTGCACCCGTGCGCGATGTTGCCGAACGGCCCGGCGTGGACGAAGGCCGGCCCGCCCTCGAGCGTCTGCACGAGGTTCGGACGGATGGCGTCCTTCAGCAGCATCGCCATGGCGCCATGCGCCTTGAGGTCGCGGGCGTAGACCGGCTTGCGGTCGGCGCCGTACGTCGAGCCGACGATGATGTTGCCGAGGCGCTGCTCGAGGTCGGACGCGGAGGTCGCGAGCGCGACGATCGCCATGATCTCCGACGCGGGGATGATCACGAAGCGCTCCTCGCGGACCACTCCCTCGCTGGGGCCGCCGAGGCCGATGATCACCTTCCGGAGGGCGCGGTCGTTCATGTCGATCGTCCGCGGCCAGGTGATGCGGCGCGGATCGATGTTGAGCGCGTTGCCCTGCTGGAGGTGGTTGTCGAGCATCGCACTCAGGAGCGCGTGCGCCGACGAGATGGCGTGGAAGTCGCCGGTGAAGTGCAGGTTGATGTCGTCCATCGGCAGGACCTGCGCGTAGCCTCCACCCGCGGCGCCACCCTTCACGCCGAACACGGGGCCGAGCGAAGGCTCGCGGATGCAGAGCACGGCATTCGTGCCGATCCGGCGCAACGCCTGCGCGAGCCCCACGGAGGTCGTCGTCTTGCCTTCTCCGGCGGCGGTCGGGTTGATCGCCGTGACGATCACCAGCTTGCCCTTCGCGGGCCGAGTGGTGAGCTCGAGCGCGACCTTCGCCTTGTACTTGCCGTAGAGGTCGAGGTCGTCGGGCCCGAGACCGATGTCGGCCGCGACGTCGGTGATGGGGCGAAGGGTCGCTGCCTGCGCGATCGCGATGTCGGAGGGAACGCTCATGACCGGAATGCTAAGCCTCGAGGGGGGTGGAAGGAACGAGGAACGGCTCAGTCCAGCGCGAACAGCCTTCGGGTATTGCTCAGCACCTGCGCCGCGAGCACCGCGGGATCTACGGCGCGCACGTCGGCGAGCCGCCGAAGCGTATACGCACACCAGGCCGGCTCGTTGCGCTTGCCGCGGAACGGGACCGGAGCGAGATACGGGCTGTCGCTCTCGACGAGCAGCCGGTCGGCGGGCACGAGCCGGAGCAGGTCGAGGTCGTCCCACTTCTTGAACGTCACGATCCCGCTGAACGAGACGGACCAGCCGGCGGCGATCCCGACTTCCGCGAGGGCGTGGGAGCCGGTGTAGCAGTGCAAGACCCCGCGGATGCCGGCGTCGCCCGCCTCGCGAAGCATCGCCGTCGTGTCCTCCTCGGCTTCGCGCGTGTGGAGGACGACGGGACGCCCCGTCTCCTTGGCGATGGCGAGCTGGTCAGCGAACGCGCGCCGCTGGAGCGGTCGCGGGGAGTGGTCGTATTGGTAGTCGAGTCCGCATTCGCCCACGGCGACCGCCCCGTCGCGCATGGCCTGGCGGATCACGGGGCCGTCGGTGCCGGGGTCGTACCCGGCCGCATCGTGCGGATGGACGCCGGCGGTCCACCAAACGCGCCCGGGATGCCCCGCGGCAAGCGTATTCGCCCGCCTGGCGGCCTCGAGCGACTCCCCGATGCAGATCACCCCCTGCCCGCCGGCGTCCAGCAGGCGCGCCAGTACGGCATCGCGGTCCGCGTCGAAGCCCTCGCCGGCGAGGTGCGCATGTGAGTCGATGAAGGGGAGCGAGGACGACGAAGCCCCGGCGCGCTCGACGCGCCGGGGCTCCGGGTCGTGCCGGGCGGCCAAGATCAGGCCTTGGCCGGGGCCGCCGCGCCGCGCACATCGTTCTCGCGCGGCCACTTCGCCTCGACCCACATCAGGATCGGTGACGCGACGAAGATCGACGAGAAGGTGCCGGTGAAGATGCCGAAGCTCATGACCCAGGCGAACGGCCGGATCACCTCGCCGCCGAAGACGAGAAGCGAGAGCGTCGCCGCAAGCGTCGTCCCGTGCGTGAGGACCGAGCGCGGCAGCGTCTCGTTCACCGAGCGATTCAGCGTGTCGTACAATGCTTCCTTCCGCTTCTTGCGGAGGTTCTCGCGCACGCGATCGAAGATGATGATCGTGTCGTTGAGCGAATACCCGACCACGGTGAGGATCGCCGCGATGACCGTGAGCGAGACTTCGAGATCGATGAGCTTGATGAACGCGAGGGTCGCCAGGATGTCGTGCGCCGTCGCGATCACGGCCGAGACGCCGAAGCGCCACTCGAAGCGGATGGCGAGGTACGCCATCGTGACGAGGAACGAGATGAGGATCGCGACGATCGCGCCGCGGCGGAGCTCGCTGCCCACGCGCGGCCCGACGGCCATGCGGTCGGCGACCTCGAAGCTGCCGGCGCCGAGCTCTGCGGTGAGCGCGTCGGTGATGGTCTTCGAGACGCCCTCGGCGCCCGCATCCTGCGCCGCCACGCTGGCCTCGTCCTGTGCCTTGATCGTGTACGACGTCGGCGATCCGAACTGCTGGATCTCCGCGCCCTTGATCCCGGCCTTGTCCACCGCCGCGCGCAGGCGCGCCGCATCCGGGGCCTCCTTGAACTCGAGCTGGAGGAGCGTCCCGCCGGTGAACTCGATGGAGTAGCTGAACCAGCCCGTGAAGACGCCGGAGCCGAGGCCGAGCACGACGAAGGCGACGGTCAGGATGACGGCCGTGCGCCAGTGCTTGATGAAATCGATCTTGGTGTCGTGGAGGATGCGCAGCATCAGATGCTCAGGGCCTGCTCACCGCGCGTGCGCGAGAGCCAGACGTAGAAGAAGGTCTTGGTCACGAAGATCGAGGTGATCATCGAGGCGGCGATACCGGCGACGAGCGTGACGGCGAAGCCCTTGACCGGGCCTGTGCCGTACTGGTAGAGCACCGCGGCGGTGAGGACGGTCGAGACGTTCGAGTCGACGATCGCGCTCATCGCGTGCTGGAAGCCCTCCTCGATCGCGGTCCGCACCGTCTTGCCGTGGTCGAGTTCCTCGCGGATGCGCTCGAAGATGAGCACGTTCGCGTCGACCGCGATGCCGATGGAGAGCACGAAGCCGGCGAGGCCGGGGAGCGTGAGCACCGCATCGAAGGCGGCGAGCGCCGCCAGCGTGAAGAGGACATACAGCACGAGCGCGGCGATCGAGAGCATGCCGGAGAAGCGGTAGTACCCGACCATGACGACGATGACGCCGACGATGGCGATGCTGCCGGCGAGGATGCCGGCATCGATCGAATCCTGACCGAGCGACGCTCCGATCTCGCGCGCCTCGGCGACCTTGAGCGGTACCGGGAGCGAGCCGGCGCGGAGCACGAGCGCGAGGTCCTGGGCCGCCTGGAGGTCACGGCCGCCCATGGTGATCTGCCCGCGCGCCCCGATGGCGCTCTGGATGACGGGGGCGCTCATCACACGGTCGTCGAGCACGATGGCCATGTTGTCGCCGATGTGACGCGCCGTCTCCTTGCGGAAGCGGCTGCCCCCTTCGGTGTTGAACACGAAGTCGACCTTCGCGCCCTCGAGCGGGTCCTGGTTCGGCGTCGCCGTCTGCAGGTACGTGCCGTCGATGATGGCGCGCGCGTCGAGCACATAGAGGGTCTGGTACGACTGCGTGCCGAGCATCAGCGAGTCGGTGCCCCAGCGCACGTCCTTGCCCGGGGGCAACGCCGCCTGGATCAGCGGGTTCTCGAGGAGCGACCGGATGAGCGGGTAGTCCGCCTTGCTCACGACGTACTGCCCCGGCATCGAACCCGGCGAGACCCCGCGGCGGAACGGACCGTCGGTCGAGGTGCCGGCGGTGTCCGCCTTCGCGGTCGAGTCGGCGCTCTGGAGCAGTCCGCCGAGGGCATTGCCCGCACCGGTGTCGGCCGCCGCGGTCGGCGCGGCATTGGCGAGCTTCTGCTCCTTCACGATGCCGTCGAGCCGCGGGATCACGCGCTCGAGCGCTTGCGTCTCGTCGGTGATCTGGAACTTGAGGAACGCCGCCTTCTGCACGACCGCCGAGGCGCGCTCGCGGTCGGAGATGCCAGGGAGCTCCACGATGATGCGGTCGTCGCCGACCTTCTGCACGACCGGCTCGGCGACGCCGAACTCGTCGATGCGGGTCCGGACGACCTTGAGCGCGAGGTCGAGGGCTTCGCTCACGTTCTCGACCGTCTGCTTCGACTGGTCGACCTCGAGCGCGAGGTGCATGCCGCCCTGGAGGTCCAGACCGAGCTTGAGCGGGACGCGGCTGACGGTGTCATCCACGAACACGCCGTCACGCGAGATGCGCTCGACGACGGTCCGCGGCCACAGCTGCCAGGCGGACAGGAGCACGAGCGCCGCGATCACGGCAAGGCGCGTCTTCAGATTCTGCATCGCGAAACTGGATTGGGGGAACTGGGCCAATGAAGCCTTGAAGAGTACCGACGCAAACGGGGCAAGTCAATCGAATACAACGGGTTGGGCGTCACCCCAGGTCACCGACCGGCTGACCGGCAAGGGCCGCACGGGCGGCCCCCTCATCACGGACCAACTGCGCGCGGAGCGCCTCGGGGGATTCGAACTTTCGCGTCTCGCGGAGTCGCGCCACGAAATCGAGTCGGACGCGCATGCCGTAGAAATCCCCCTCGACGTCGAAGAGGTGGGCCTCGAGGCGCGAATCCGATTCCTCGAACGTCGGACGTGGTCCGAGGTTCATCATGCCGCCGAAGGCGCCGCGGGGCGTCTGCACCCGCACCGCGTACACCCCCTCGGGGGGCATCAGCTTGTGCGCAGGAGGGAGCGCGATGTTGATCGTGCGGAACCCGAGCGTGCGACCGCGTTGCGCGCCCTGCCCCACCGTCCCGCTCGCACTGTAGGCGCGGCCGAGGCCGTCCGCCGCGCGCACGAGGTCACCCCCGGCGACCGCGCGTCGGATCGTCGTCGAGGAGATGGGACGCCCGTCGGTCCCGAGCACGGGGGGGACCACCTCGACCCCGAATCCGCGCGATGCACCGAGCGCCTGGAGCACCGAAGCATCGCCTGACCGGCCGCGCCCGAAGCCGTGATCGTAGCCGACGAGGAGGTACCGCAGGCCCAGCTGCTCGCGGAGCACGAGATCGACGAAGGCGTCCGCGCCGTAGGTCGCGAGGGTAGGGGTGAACGGGATGACGACGACGTAGTCGATCGGACTCTCGGCGAGCACCTCGGTCTTCTCGACCCCGACCGTGAGCAACGGCGGCGCGGCGGCCGGATTCACCACCTGGAGCGGGTGCGGATCGAAGGTGACGAGGACCGCGGGGAGGCCGCGCTCGCGCGCGCACTCGGCGAGCCGCTCGAGAACGAGGCGGTGACCGCGGTGGACACCATCGAACGTGCCCACGGTGCAGACGGTGCCGCCGACCTGCGGCGGGAGGCCGAACTCGATGCTAGGCCTCACGCATCACCACCCGCGGCTGCCAGCGATCTTCCCGTCGTTCCGCTAGCGCGACAAGCGCACCGGCCTCGCCGTTCGTGAGTGCCCCCCACGCGCCGTCCACGGCTGCCGGCACGTCGATGCCACGGGCGACGCGCTGCACCTCCTCCTCGTGCAACGCCTGGACCGGGAACCCCTCGAGCGCGGAGAGCGCCGGACGCACGCGCGCGAGGCCGTCGCGGAGTCCCTCAAGGGTCTGTGCGTCCGCGACGTCGAACGGCCCGCTCCGCGTTCGTCGCAACTGGGTGAGGTGGGCGGCACTTCCCGCGAGACGCGCGAGGTCGCGCGCGAGCGAGCGGACGTAGGTTCCGCCTCCGCACATGATCCGCACCCGGGCCTCGCGCACACGCGGGTCGGCGGCGGGTTCGTGCGGCGCGACCGACGCGCCGTCCTCGTCGGTGAGCTCGAGGATCTCCCAGCGCATCACGCGAACGCGCGCGGGCTTGAGCGCGACGACCTCGCCCTTCCGTGCGAGATCGTACGCGCGCTGGCCGTCCACCCGCTTGGCGGAGTACGCGGGTGGGACCTGATCGATGTCGCCCGAGAGGGCCGGCATCGCATCGAGGATCGCCCGGCGTCGCGGCTGCGGGCCTTCGCGCACCACGGCGCCGAGGAGATCCTCGGTGTCGGTCTCGGCGCCAAAGCGGATGGTGGCCTCGTAGACCTTGGGCTCGCCCGGGAGGTGCGGAAGTAGCCGCGTGGCCCGCCCGACGAGGAGCACGAGGAGGCCCGTGGCGAACGGGTCGAGCGTGCCGGCGTGGCCGATGCGCTTCTCGCCGAGGGCGCGGCGCGCGAGGCTCACGACGTCGTGTGAGGAGACCCCGGCCGGCTTGTCGACGAGCAGGAGGCCATCAACCGTCGGTGGCTTCCGGCGCGACATCGGGGGTGCCGTCGGGGGCGGGCGGCTCACGCAGGCCGGCAAGGAGCGTCTCGATGTGGGCCGCGCGGGCGACCGACTCGTCTACCCGGAACGCGATCTCGGGCGCGAACTGGAGCTGCAGCGACTTGCCGATCCGGCTCCGCAGGTAGCTGGCGGTGCTCTTCAGGCCGTCGAAGGTGGCGGCCCGTTCGGACTCCGTCCCCATGATGCTGACGAAGACCTTCGCGTGACGAAGGTCGCGCGTCATCTCGACCGCGGTCACGGTGACGAGCCCCGTGAGACGCGGATCCTTGGCGTCGCGCGCGAGGAACGCGGCGACCTCCTCTCGGATGGCCTCGCCGACGCGGTCGGCCCGGCGTGGATCCCGTGGTGGCATCAGTGGGCTCCTGCCCCGCGCGCGCTCAGCCGCCCTTCGACGGCTCGAGCGTGCGCGCGACCGATTCCTTGCGGTAGACCTCGATGAGATCGCCGACCTTGAGGTCGTTGAAGTTGTCGACGCCGATACCGCACTCGTAGCCTTCCTTCACTTCCTTCACGTCGTCCTTGAAGCGGCGGAGCGAGCCGAGGGTTCCCTCGTAGATCTCGACGCCGTCGCGGATGACGCGCGCCCGACCCTGGCGGTTGATGAGCCCAGAGCGGACGAAGCAACCGGCGATGACCCCGATCTTCGGCACCTTGAAGAGGTCGCGGACCTCCGCCTCGCCGACGATGACCTCCTTCTCCTCCGGCCGCAGCATTCCCTCGAGGGCGGCGCGGACATCGGCGACGGCCTCGTAGATGATGCGGTAGAGCTTGATCTCGACCCCTTCGCGATCGGCCATCGCGCGCGCCTTGGTATCGGGGCGCACGTGGAAGCCGATGATGATCGCGCCGGAGGCCTTGGCGAGGAGGATGTCGCTCTCGGTCACCGCGCCGACCGCACGCGCGACGACCTCGACCTGCACCTCCTCGTTGCTGAGCTGCTGGAGCGCGTCCGCCAGCGCTTCCGACGGACCGCCCTGATCTGCCTTGATGAGGAGCTTGAGCTGGCGCTTGCCGTCGGCACCGGACGAGGCCATGAAGTCCTCGAGCGAGACGGCACCCTTCGCCGTGCGCCGGCTGCGCGCCTCGCGGTCGAGGCGCTCGCGCCGCTGCGCGATCTCGCGCGCTTCGGCGGCGTCGGCGACCGCGATGAACTGGTCGCCGGCCATCGGGACGCCGGTGAGGCCGAGCACCTGCACGGGGATGGCCGGACCGGCGGACTTGACGGTCTTGCCGCGCTCGTCGAGCAGCGCGCGGACGCGGCCGGAGAAGAGCCCGCAGATGAAGTCGTCGCCGACCCGGAGCGTGCCGTTCTGCACCAGGATCGTGGCGACCGCACCCTTGCCGGCATCGAGCTGCGCTTCGACCACGGAGCCGGTGGCGCGGCGATCGGGATTCGCTTTCAGGTCCAGGATCTCGGCCTGGAGCAGGATCTGGTCGAGGAGCTCGGGCACGCCGGTCCCCTTCTTGGCCGAGATCTCGCTCGCGAGCGTGGTGCCGCCGAAGTCCTCGAGCACGACGCCGTGCTGGAGGAGGTCCTGGCGCACCTTCATGGCGTTCGCCGTCGGGAGGTCGATCTTGTTGATCGCGACGATGATCGGCACGCCGGCGTTCTTGGCGTGCGAGATCGCCTCGATGGTCTGCGGCATGACCGCGTCATCCGCGGCGACGACGAGGACGACGATGTCGGTCACCTGCGCGCCGCGCGCACGCATGGCCGTGAAGGCCTCGTGGCCGGGCGTGTCGAGGAAGGTGATGGCGCGGCCATCGGGGAGCGACACGTGGTACGC
>JBGATT010000009.1:0-42385 GCA_044229035.1 Gemmatimonadaceae bacterium
CTGGTACAAGCGCTGGGCGGGCGGCGTGGGCGCGGTGGCCGTGCTGCTGCTCACCAAGGGGAAGTTCCTGCTGCTCGGGCTCACGAAGCTCCCGACGCTCATCTCGATGTTCGGGTTCTTCGGCGTGTACTGGGCGGCGTTCGGCTGGCCGCTCGCGCTGGGACTCGTGGTGAGCATCTACATCCACGAGATGGGGCATGTCGCCGCGCTCCTGCGTCTGGGCATCAGGCCGAGCGCGCCGATGTTCGTGCCGGGGCTCGGCGCGTTCGTCGCCTACTCCAAGCGCGTCTCCGACCCGCGCGAGGACGCCTACGTCGGCCTCGCCGGTCCCATCTGGGGTGCTGGCGCGGGCGTGGCCGCCTTCGCCGCGGCCAAGTGGACCGGCAGCGGGACCTGGCTCGCGATCGCGGAGCTCACGGGGTTCATCAACCTCTTCAACCTCATCCCCTTCTTCGGGCTCGATGGCTCGCACGGCATCAAGGTGCTCAACCGCGCCCAGCGGCTCGCGGTGGTGGCGGCCTTCGCGGTGGCGTGGCAGGTGTCGGGGGTGCAGCTCATCCTGCTCCCGCTCGCCGTGACCATCTGGCGCGCGTTCGCGCGCGAGACGGGGCGCGGTGACGCGCGCACGCTGGCGAACTTCCTCGGGCTGATCGCGGTCCTCACCTGGCTGGCCGCGCTCGAGACGATCTAGCGTCCGTCGCGCGGCCGCACCGGCAGCACGATCCGCGACGGGTGCGCGCGGTCATGATGGATGGTGATACGCGCCCGTTGTGCGACGGCGCTCGTGTTCTCGTGAGCCCCCGTCTGCAGGTTGAGCGAGAAGTGCGGCTGGAAGGCGCCCATCACCTGGACGCGGATGCGATGTCCAGCGGCGAACTCGTTGGCGGTGATGAGCTCGCCGAGGCGGAGCAGGTAGGTGCGCCCCGGCTCCAGCAGCTGCCGGCCCCGCTCCGGCTCGCGGTACGACGCCCGCAACAGTTCGAGCCCCGGCGACATCAGGTTGTACGCCGTGCCGTCGGGCGCGACATCGAGCAGCTTCACGTAGACGTCCACGTCGCGCGCGTCGGTCTCGAGATGGAGTTCGACGGTGATGCTGCCGATCACTTCGAGCGACTCGGTCAGCGGCGCGGTCTCGAAGGTGAGGAGGTCGTTCCGCGCGGCGAGCGCGCGGAAGTCGTGCGCACCGTACCGCGCGTCGAACGGGTCGCGCACCGGATCGTCAGGATCGGAGACGAAGCTGCTCGCGGCGCGGGGTGTGGCCGGCGCACGCGCGGTGAGCGCGCCGCTCGGTGCGAACCAGAGCGTCTCGGCCGCCATGCCCGGCAACGGCCAGGTGGAGGCGTCGCGCCACCGGTTCGCGCCCATGACGAAGACCCGAACCGGTGGCTCGCGGTCGACGCCGTTGTCGATCCCGCGCACATGATGGTCGAGCCATCGGAGGACCACCTCGTCATAGTCGATCGCCGCGGACGGCCCGAACTCGCGTTCCCCGCTGCGCGTGCGCGCGGTGGCATCGACGCCGTGCACCCAAGGCCCGATGCGCATCGCCGTGCGCGCGGCCGCCGTCCCTCGCGCCGCGACCAATCCCATGAAGTTGCGCGTGGCCCCGTTCGGGCCGTAGGCCTCGTCGTGCCAGCCGCTCAGATTGAGCACCGCCGCCGACGTGCGGTGATAGCGCCCCGTGAGCTCGGCCCAGTCCCACCACGGGTCGGTCGGCTCGTGCCGCATCCACTCGTAGTACCAGGGCGCGATCCCCTTGAAGTCGGGGAGGTCGAGCAACGGACGCTGCGCGAGCACGCGCGCCTCCTCGCGCTCCCAGCTGGAGTCCGCGCCGGCATAGGTGCGCGGTCCCGGCACGCCGAGTTTCACGCGCAGGTCCGGTGCGATGTTCATCCAGGTCCATGACGCCCAGCTCAGGTCGAACGCACCGCCCGAATAGAAGAACTGACGCGGACTCGCGAAGCTCATGGCCGGCACGATCGCCTTGAGATGCGGGGGTGACTCCATCGCCGCCAGCCACTGCACCGCTGCCGGGTAGGACAGACCGAACATCCCGATCGCCCCGGTCGACCAAGGTTGGACGGCCGCCCATTCGATGGTGTCGTAGCCGTCGCGCCCCTCCTGCCGGTAGGCCTCGAAGGTCCCGTCGGACGCGTAGCGGCCACGGACGTCCTGCACGAGCACCGCGTACCCGCGCGCCACGGCGTGCTGCACCGTCGTGTAGTCGATCACCACCTCGCGCTTGTCGTACGGCGTCCGGTACACGAGCACCGGGAACGCGCGGCCTTCGCGTGGCCGATAGAGGTCGGCGCGGAGCGACACGCCATCGCGCATGGGGACGACCACGTCGTGGTCGACCCGCCAGCCGGTATCGGCCGGGGCGGCGACCTGCAGCAGCGCGACCAGCGAGAGGAGCGGAGCGAGGGCCATGGGGCGGGGAGCGGAGCGGACCGGCACGCTGCATCTTCCTGCTACGCAAGATGCCACACGGACGCCGAGTTCGCTCGGCCCTAAGCGTCCCTCACCGGACCGACCATGCCTCGTCGATTCCCCCTGGCGCTCCTCCCTGCCGCGATCGCCGCCATCGCGCTCGCTGCTGCGGCCGCGGACGCGCGGCCGAACCTCGTGCAGCAGTCCGCGAACGCGATGCGGGGCTTCTCACCCGCCGCCGCGGCCGCAGAGCGGTCCGTCGAGGAGGCACTGTCGGCGCGCCTCGACCGCGACTCGGTGCGTGCCTTCTTCCGGCATCTGACCGACCAGCCGCACCCGGCGGGCTCGGCACGCAACCACGAACTGGCGCAGTTCCTCGCCGAGAAGTGGAAGGCCTACGGCCTCGAGCAGGTGCAGTTGCGGCGGTACGACGTGCTCCTCCCCTGGCCGCGTGAGGTGCGCGTGGAGATGGTCGCCCCGACACGCTACGTCGCGTCGCTGCGAGAGGATGCGTATCTCGAGGACCCGCACTCCGCTCAGGATCCCGGGCTCACCTACCTCGGCATGTCCGCCTCGGGTGATGTCACCGGCGAGCTCGTGTACGCCTCGAGCGGCAACCCCGCGGACTATGACTGGCTCGAGGCGCAGGGGATCGACCTCAAGGGGAAGATCGCGATCGTACGCTACTCCGTGCCGTACAGCTACCGCGGCTTCAAGGCGCTCACCGCCGAGCGGCGCGGACTCAAGGCGCTCATCATCTACTCCGATCCGGCGCAGGACGGCTTCGCGAAGGGCGCCACCTTCCCCGACGGCCCGTGGGGCCCGGAGAGCCACATCCAGCGTGGCGCGCTGTCCTACGACTTCATGTACGCGGGCGATCCGCTCACGCCCGGCGTTCCCTCCATTCCCGGGGTGCCGCGGATCGACGAGCGCGAGTCGGCGCAGATCCCGCGCATCATCGCCGTGCCCATGTCGTATCGCGACGCCGCGCCGCTCCTCCGCGCGCTTGGCGGGCCGGTGGCACCGGCCGAGTGGCAGGGGGCGATGCCCTTCACGTACCACGTGGGCGGCGGGCCGGCGACGGTGCGCGTGAAGGTCGACATGGACGGCGCGACGCGACCCATCTGGGTGGTCGAGGGCCGCATCCGCGGCAGCGAGGAGCCGGACAAGTACGTGGTGCTCGGCAATCATCGCGACGCGTGGGTCTTCGGCGCCGTCGATCCCTCGTCCGGCACCGCGACCCAGCTCGAGCTCGCGCGCGTGCTCGGCGGGCTCGCGCGGGAGGGGAAGCGGCCGCGGCGCTCGATCGTCTTCGCGAGCTGGGACGCGGAGGAGTGGCACCTGACCGGGTCGACGGAATGGGGCGAACAGTTCGCCGAAGACCTCCGGCAGAACGCGATCGCGTACCTCAACGTCGACGGCTCCACGAGCGGTCCCGACTTCGAGGCGGGCGCGATCGCGTCGCTCAACGTTCTCGTGGCCGAGACGGTGCGGGATGTGCGCGACCCGGGGCGCAGCGGCAGCGTGCTCGAGAGCTGGGGGAAGGCGATCGAGTCGGAGCGGGCCGCGGTGATCGGTGGTGGCGCCACGCGCGCGGCCGACGTGTCGCGACCGGTCGACTATCCCGGCAATGCGCTCGGCTCGGGATCCGACTACACGGTGTTCCTCAACTTCCTCGGACTGCCCGTGGTGGAGATGGCCTTCGGCGGTGACTACGGCGTCTACCACTCCATCTACGATGATGCCTACTGGATGGAGCACTTCGGCGACCCCGGCTACCGCTACATGACCGCGATGGGCGACGTGTGGGGACGGATGGCGTTGCGGCTGGCGAACGCGGAACACTATCCGCACGACTTCGTGCTGTACGCGGACCGGGTCCGCGGCTTCATCGACGCGCTCTCCGCCGCACCGGGCGTGGCGGGGCAGGTGGACCTCGCGTCCGCGCGTGCCGCCGAGGCGTCATGGCGCGCGGAGGCGGTGCGCCTGGAGACGGCCCTGCGCACGACGCTCGCGCAGGCGCCGAGTGCCGCCCGCACGGCGCGACTGGCGCGCATGAACGAGGCGATGCGGCGCGTGGAGCAGTCCCTGCTGAGCGCCGAGGGCATCCCGGGGCGGCCGTGGTTCAAGCATGTGCTGTACGCGCCGAAGTACACCTACGCCGCGATGACGCTCCCCGGCGTGCAGGAGGCGGTGGACGCGCAGGACTGGGGGCGCGCGCGTGCGCAGGTCACGGTGCTCGCCGCGCGATTGCAGGCGGCCGCGGCGGCTACGCGCGCGGCCGCGCGTGCCGTTGCACCGCCGCGATGAGGGCGGCGGGGGAGATCGGCTTGCCGAGCACCTCGCGCGCGCCGTTCCGGCGAAGTGCCGGGTCCGCCTGATCGCCGTAGCCGGTCAGGATGACGACCGGCGGCGGGTCGGGCTCCCGCTGGATGGCGCTGAGCAACGCGTTGCCGTCCATCACCGGCATCATGAGATCGCTGAGGACGAGCTCGACCGGTTGCGCGCGCACGCGCGCGAGCGCTTCGGCGCCGTTCCCGGCGGTGGCGACCTCGAAGCCCGCGTGCTCGAGCAGATAGCGCAGCAGGTTCACGAGCATCGGTTCGTCGTCGACGACGAGCACGCGCGGGGCGAGGCTCACGCGACGGTCCCGACGGTCGCGAGCGGGAACCGCAGCTCGAACGTGGTGTGGGGCGCGGCGGCGATGTGCGCGAACTCCGCGCGGCCGCGATCGGCGATGGCGCGCACGATGCTGAGACCGACGTCGCCCCCGGTGCCGCCCAAGCCGCCGTCGACGCAACGGATGATGATGCGGTCGGCCGCGCGCTCCGCCTCGAGTCGTGCCCAGGGCGCGCCGCGGCCTGCGGCATCGTAGGCGTTGTCGAGGAGCATGAGCACGGCGCGCAGGACGTCGCCAGGGCGGCCCGCGATGGAGGCGCCGTCGGTCCGGTCCTCGACCGTCAGCGCGATGCCCCGGCTCTCGAAGCGCGAGCGCGAGAGATCCATCGCGAGCATGAGCGTGGTCGCGACCGCGACCGGTTCCTCCGGGTCGTGCCGGGCATCGCGCGCGAGGGTGCGGAGGGCACGCGTGATGGCCCCCGCGCGCCGCCCCATCTCGCGGATGGCGCGCACGCTGTCGCGCACGGACGCGGGTTGCGCGGGATCATCCTCGACCGCGGTCGCGAGGAGGTCGCCGCCGATCTTGATCACCTGGAGCGGTGTGTTGAGCTCGTGCGCGAGCGTCGCGGCGAATCGCGCGAGGGCCGCGCTCCGCGATTCCTCCTCGAGCCGCAGCTGGTGCCTGGCGCGTTCGAGGTCGGTGATGTCGAGGTGCGTCCCGGTGAAGCGGATCGGGCGGCCGTCGGCATCGCGGCCGGAGATCCGCCCCCGGTCGAGGATGTGCCGCCACTCGCCGTCGCTGTGCATCATGCGGTGCACGTTCTCGTAATGGAGCGTCCGGCCTTCGATGTGCGCCGCGATGTCGCGATAGCAGCCATCGAGGTCCTCGTGATGCACGCGGGAGGACCAGGTGCCGAGCACCATCGGCGTGGTGGCGTGATCGAGACCGAGCATCTCGCACCACCGGCGATCGAACTGGACCGAGTCATCGCGCAGGTCCCAGTCCCAGATGCCGAGGTTCGCCCCCTCGAGCGCGAGTTCGAGTCGTTGCAGCAGCTGGTCGTTCGTGAGCGAGTCGAGGAAGATCTGGGTGAGACCCAACGGGTCCTCGCGGAGGTCGAGACCCCGAGAACATACGGGGGGCGCCGCATCGGCGCCCCCCGTATGGTCCAGCGTGCATCCATTCACCGATCCAGCATCGGGTCCCCGATCAGGGGATCGGCTTCGGCTTCATCGGCTTGGTGCCGTTCAGGCGCGGACGCGGCCCGTTCCCGACCTCGACCGTGAGGTCGCGGAGGAGCGTGGTGATGCGCGCGTAGTGCGGGTAGTCGATGAACTCCGCCTCGTCGCTGCGCTGGTGATAGTCCCCGTGCAGGCCGGTGAAGAAGAAGGCGATCGGCACGCCCTCGCGCGCGTAGTTGATGTGGTCCGAGCGCCCGTAGAGGTTGTTGTACCCTGCCCAGCTGATCGGCTCGTCGAACTTGTAGTCGAGCTTGAGGGGCGTCGCTTGCCGCTGGTTCACCGCCTGCACCGCGTCGCCGAGGTCCTTGGAGTCGAAGAACGACCCGATCACGCCGACGAAGTCGTCGCCGCCGCCGGGGAGGTCCTCGGCGCGGCCGCGCCCGATCATGTCCACGTTGATCGTCGCGACGATCGAATCGATCGGCACCGTCGGATTGCGCGCGAAGAACGCCGAGCCCACCAGCCCGCCTTCCTCGCCCGTGTGCCAGATGAAGAGCGTCGAGCGCTTCGGCTTCACGCGCATCGCCGCGATCGCCTCGGCCACCTCGAGCACGCCCATCGAACCCGAGCCGTCATCGTCGGCGCCGTTGTTGATCGAGTCGAGCCGCGCCACCGGATGCACGCGCCGGATGCTGTCCATGTTCACCTTGAACGTCTGCAGCACCTCGATGGTCGGCTGCGCCATGTTGTTGGCGAGCATCCAGCGGATGCGCTGGTCGTTGAAGGCCTTGAGGGAGTCCTTGTCCACCGGCGGCGCGAAGCCCACGTGGTCGTTGTGCGCACCGATGATCACGTACTGGTTCCGGAGCACCGGATCCGATCCCGGGATCACGCCGATGACGTTGCGCGCCCACTCGGTGGGCAGCTCGACGAAGTCGAGCGAGGCGTTCACCGTGCCGCCGCGCGTGCCGGCAGCGAGGCCATCGATGCGGGCGCGGCTGAACATCCGCGCCGCCGCGTCGCGCGTGAGACGGAGCGTCGCCTGCGGCTGGAGCGCCAGCAGCTGCGCGCGCAGGAGCGCGACCGAATCGACGCCGGTCGCTGCCGCACCCGGGGGTGCGCCGCGGCCGCCGCCGAGCTGGCTGGCGACGGTCGGTTCGTTCAGCGCGGCACGCTGCGCCGGCGTCAGGTCGTCGAGGTCGATCGTCGCCACCGCGACGGCATCGGCGAAGCGGTTGGCCGCGGCCGGGCCGCCCGGCCGTCCGCCGCCGAACGCCTGCTGCGCCGGACCTTGGCCCGCGCCGCGGCGTCCCGGCGCCGGGAGCAGCACCACGAACTTCCCCGCCGCCTCCGCCGCGCTGATCTGCGTCGTGGTGTCGCCCATCGTCCCGCCGAAGATCACCTCGGCGTTCGTGATCGCCCGCGGCGCGCGCTGACCCGGGATCGCCACGAAGTCCGTGTTCCAGGCGAGGGGATTGCCGTTCACGGTGAGCCGCGAGCTCGACGTGAACTTCCGCACATGATAGGGCAGCACCTGGAAGTAGCCGCCGTTGTCGCCCATCGGGACGAGGCCGAGGCGCTTGGCCTCGGCGGCGATGTAGTCGGTGCCCTTCTTGTTGCCGACGCGGCCCACCTGACGGCCCTGCATGGAGTCGTCGGCGAACTGATAGAGGCGGATCTGCAGGTCACGCGCCGTGATCGCGGCCGCGGTCGGCGCGGGGCGCATCGTGGGCGGATTGCCGTACCGGTTGGTGCGCGGCGCCTGCGCCGACGCGACGAGGGGCGCCACGACGAGCGGCGCGATGAGCGTGAGGCGGGCGAGCCCGAAGGTTCGCATGCGTGCTCCAGAGTGTGGTGTTGTGGGCGGGACGTACGCGTCCAATCTACGGCGCAGCGCCGCGCGGCGTTCAGCCCGGCACCACCGTCACCCCGGGGTCGTCACGTAGTCCTCGGCGCGGACGCGCCCCACCGTGCGACGGAAGCGTCCGAGTCCATACGGCCAGAGCGCGGCGTTGCGTCCCGTCCGGTCGAGGTACCAGCTCGTGCACCCGCCCTGCATCCAGACCGTCTCGGCGAGTCCGGCGTCCATCTCGCGGACGAACCGCGCCTGCGCTTCCGCGCGCGGTTCGATCGCCCGCGCACCGCGCCGCGCGAGCAGCGCGAGCGCCCCCATCACGTGCGCCACCTGCGCTTCGGCGATCATCAGCACCGAGGAGTGGCCGAGTCCCGTGTTCGGGCCCATCAGCATGAAGAGATTGGGGAAGCCCGCGACCGTCGTGCCCATGTAGGCCTTGGGGCTCCCCGCCCACGCCCGGGCGAGCGAGCGCCCGTCGCGTCCGACGATCACCGGCGCGAGGATCGGGTCCGTGACACGGAAGCCGGTCGCGAGCACGAGGATATCCGCGAGGTGCTTCGCGCCGTCGCTCGTGATGATGCCGTCGTGCTCCACGCGCGCGACCCCGTGCGGTACGAGCGTGACGTTGGGCTGCGTGAGGGCGGGGTAGTAGTCGTTGGAGAGCAGCAGACGCTTGCACCCGATGCCGTAGTGCGGGGTGAGCGCGGCGCGCAACGCGGGGTCGCGCACCTGCCGCGCGAGATGGAGGCCGATCACGCGCTCCATCAGCCGGCGGATCCCCGCGTGGCGGAACGGGTGCAGGAGCAGCTCGTGCTCCACGTACTGCAGTCCCCGGACGAGGCGATGCAGCAGCGGGAAATCGCGATAGAGACCGCGACGCCAGGCGGGCACCTCATGGTCCCACCGGGGCAGCACCCACGCCGGCGTGCGTTGTGCCACGACGAGGTGTCGTACCTGCGGCTGGATGGCCGGGATGACCTGGATCGCCGACGCGCCGGTGCCGATCACCGCGACGCGCTTCCCCTCGACCGAGACGCGCGCATCCCACCTCGCCGTGTGGAACGCCGGGCCGGCGAAGGTCGAGAGCCCCGGAAGGTCGGGCACGATCGGGTCGCTCAGTGCGCCGTTCGCCATCACCACTGACTGCGCCCGCCAGGTGCCGCTCGTCGACGTCACGACCCAGCGCTCCGCCGCGCTGTCCCAGACCGCGCCGGTGACCTCCTCGTCGAATCGGATGAACGGCACGATCCCGTGCTCGGTCGCGACGCGCACGAGGTACGCTTCGATCTCGGGCTGGCGCGCGAACGTGTGCGACCAGTCGGGGTTGGGCGCGAACGACAGCGAGTAGAGCGCGCTCTCCACGTCGCACGCGCACCCCGGATACCGATTGTCGCGCCAGGTCCCGCCGAGCGCCGAGGCGCGTTCGAGGATCACGAAGTCCTCGTGCCCGCGGCGCCGAAGCGCCACCGCCATCGCGATGCCGGCGAACCCGCTGCCGATGATGAGGAGACGATGTTCGCGCGGTGCGGGAGCGGGGCGGGTGGGCATGTGGGCCGAAAGATGCCACACCGAGGGGCACTGGTCAGGTCCACCCGCCGCGCGTAGCATCAGGCACGTCGTCCCGCCCCCGCCGTCCGAGGCCCCTGCACATGTCGTCCTCCGCCCCCGCGTCCTCCGTTCCCGCGCACGCCCGCGTCGTCGTCATCGGTGGCGGGGTGATCGGCTGCTCGGTCGCCTATCACCTCGCGCACATGGGCTGCCGCGACGTGGTGCTCCTCGAGCGGCACCAGCTCACCGCGGGCACGACCTGGCACTCGGCGGGCCTCATGGTGACGTTCGGGTCCACCTCCGAGACGTCGACCGAGTTCCGGAAGTACACCCGCGATCTCTACGCGCGGCTCGAGGCCGAGACGGGGCAGGCGACGGGGTTCATGCCGGTCGGGTTCATCGAGTGCGCGATCGACGCGGACCGGCTCGAGGAGTACCGTCGCGTCTCGACATTCAACCGCTACTGCGGCGTGGACGTCCACGAGATCTCGGCGCGCGAGGTGCAGGACCTCTTCCCCGTCGCGCGCACCGACGACATCCTCGCGGGCTTCTACGTGAAGGAGGACGGGCGCGTCAATCCGGTGGATGTGACGATGGCGCTCGCGCGGGGCGCGAAGCAGCAAGGCGCGACGATCCTCGAGGGCGTGGCCGCGACGGGCCTGCTTCGCGCGAACGGCGCCGTGACGGGCGTGCGCACCGCGCAGGGCGATATCGCGTGCGAGATGGTGATCAACTGCGCCGGCGCGTGGGGGCGTCAGCTCGGCGCGGAGGCGGGGGTGACGATCCCGCTGCAGGCGGCGGAGCACTACTACCTCCTCACGGAGGAGATCGCGGGGGTGAGCAAGTCGTGGCCGGTGCTCGAGGATCCGGCCTCGTACGGCTACTTCCGCGAGGAGGGCGGCGGCCTCATGATCGGGCTCTTCGAACCGATCTGCGCCCCGTGGAAGCTCGAGGGCGTGCCCGAGGACTTCGCGTTCGGCGAGATCCCGCCCGACTGGGATCGCGTCGGCCAGTACATCGAGACCGCGATGAAGCGCGTGCCGATCTCGATGCAGACCGGCGTGAAGAAGCTCTTCTGCGGGCCCGAGTCGTTCACGCCCGACCTGCGTCCCTGCCTCGGCGAGTCTCCGGAACTCCGCAACTATTTCGTCGCCGCGGGACTGAACTCGATCGGCATCCTGACCGGCGGTGGCGTCGGGCGCGCGATGGCGCACTGGATGCTCACGGGACGGCCCGACTGCGACATGACGGGCTTCCATCTCGACCGGCTGCACAAGTACCAGGCCAATCCCGAGTACCGCCGCACGCGCACGGTCGAGTCGCTCGGCATGGTCTACCAGACGCACTACCCCAACCGGTCGATGCTCACCGCGCGCGGGGCCAAGCGTTCGGCGATCCATGAGCGCCTCGCGGCGCGCGGCGCCTGGTTCAAGGACGTGAGCGGCTGGGAAGGGGCCGATTGGTACACCCCCGACGGATCGACGCCTGCCCAGGAGCCGTTCACGTTCGGGCGGCCGGCGAGCTGGGCGAACTGGAAGGCCGAGCATGACGCGTGCCGTGAGGGCGTCATCCTCATGGATATGTCCTTCATGTCGAAGTTCCTCGTGCAGGGACGTGACGCGGGGCGCGTGCTCGACCACATCTCCGCGGGATCGGTCGACGGCGAGAGCGGCCGCACGACCTACACCCAGTGGTTGAACGACGGCGGCACGCTCGAGGCGGACCTCACGGTCACCAAGCTCGACCCGAGCTTCGGCGCGGGGAACGTCGGGCACCAGTACCTCGTGGTCGCGGCCGACAATGCGCACCGGCACGTGGAGACCTGGATGCGGCGGCACACGCCCCCGGAGGCGCACTGCTTCGTCACCGACGTGACGAGCGCCTACGCCCAGATCAACATCCAGGGGCCGCGCTCGCGCGCCCTGCTCCAGTCCCTCACCACCGCCGATCTCTCCAACGCCGCGTTCCCGTTCCGCACGGCCCGCGAGATCGACCTCGGGTTCGCCCGTGTCCTGCTGGTGCGCATCACGTACCTCGGCGAGCTGGGTTACGAGCTCTACATCCCGAGCGAGCAGGCGGTGCACGTCTACGACCTCGTCGTCGAGGCGGGGAAGGCGTTCGGCCTGCGCCACGCGGGCCTGAAGGCGCTCGCGAGCCTGCGCATGGAGAAGGCGTACCGCGACTACGGGCACGACATCGACAACACGGACAGCGTGCTCGAGGTCGGACTGGGGTTCGCGGTTGACCTGACGAAGCCGGATTTCATCGGCAAGGCGGCGGTGCTGGCGAAGAAGGCGGCGGGCGTCCGGAAGAAGCTGGTG
The DNA here is from genome assembly GCA_044229035.1 of Gemmatimonadaceae bacterium. Taxonomy (GTDB): domain Bacteria; phylum Gemmatimonadota; class Gemmatimonadetes; order Gemmatimonadales; family Gemmatimonadaceae; genus Pseudogemmatithrix. Next base: position 11,956 of record JBGATT010000009.1, read on the forward strand.
CAGGTGCTCGTGCGGGATCCGCAGCCGCTGCTCTTCCATGCGGAGGTGGTGCGGCGGGATGGCGTCGAGATGGGGTACGTGCGCGCAGCGTCGTACGGGCACACCCTCGGCGGGGCGGTCGGGCTCGCGATGATCGAGCGGGCGACGGAGCCGATCACCGAGGAGTGGCTCCGCGCGGGCACGTGGGACGTCGAGATCGCCGGAGCGCGCTACCCGATGGTCGCGTCACTCAAGCCGATGTACGACCCGGCGATGGAGCGGATCCGGGCGTAACCGTCCGAGTCGCGGAAGCACGCGGCACGCGAGTTGCTCCCGATCCGCCTCGTATGCGGATCATCACGGACATCGCCGATCTGTTGCACGCCGTCGTCTCGCCGCTTGCGCGATCGGCGCTCCTCGGCCTTCCGCTGCTGCTCCTGCTCCTCATCGCGACCGCGCGCGATACCTGCGCCTGCATGACGGTGCAGGACATGGACCGTGTGGCGATGCGCTCCGAGCTCCGTCGGATCGTCGAGATGCAGGAGTCGCAGCGCCTCGCACATGGCTATTTCCTCGACAGTCTCGCACCCGATGGCGACTTCCCGTTCACCCGCGGTGTCGAGTTGCGCTACATGCGCGCGACGGACGTCGGGTTCGACGCCGAGGTCGCTTACCCCGGCCGGACTCCGAACCGCTGCCGCGTTTCGCATCGATGGGGGCAGGATCCCAAGCCGACCTGCGACTTCCGACGGCGGTACCAGTACTGGCTGGACTGACCGCGCAGGCCTTCCGAAGCCTGCGCGGCGACGCCTAACGCGTCCGCGCCTGCTGGTGCGCCTCGACGAACCAGAGCCACTGGTCGATGCCGCGCGAGACCTGCGTCATGAGGTCCGCCGACCCGGCGTCGGTGAGGTCCTGCATCTCCTCGATGCCCAGCCGGACGGTGCGCCCGAACTGCGCGAGCGAATCCGAGAGCGCGGCCACGTGCTCGGCGCCGGTGCTGATCGCGAGCGGGTAGTCGATCAGCGATGACCGTGCCGCGACGACGCGGACCGTGCCCTCGGCGACGCCTCCCAGTTGCACGATCCGCTCGGCGATCGTGTCGACGTAGCCCTCGACCGCCTCGTTGACCTGGTCGAACAGGAGATGCAGCGACATGAAGTGCGGACCCTTCACGTTCCAGTGCGCCTGCTTGCATTGGCTTTGGAGGTCGAGGCAGTCGGCGAGGCGCTGCCCGAGCAGTCCGACCACCTGGATGCGCGTCTCCTCCGGGAGATCGTGCTTGGTGGTGAAGAGGGCGAGATCCTCCGTCGATTGGAGGACGCGCACATCCGGCCGGGCAGGCACGGCCGGCGTGTCACCGTTGTGGTCGTGGCGGCGGCGGGCCGAGGGGGTGCGCGAGGCGATGCGGGACATGGCGAACGCTCCGAGGGGCGGAAGTGCGGCGCGCGCGCGGTCGCGCGGGCGCACACGGACGTTCGTCCTGCCGCGCTGCGCGCGGTATCCGCCGTTGGAGGGATGCGGGGACCTAATCCCGCGCCGCCGGTCAGTGCGTGAGCTCGCGCTCGATCCGTGAGTCCGGCACCAGCCAGATGATCGCGACAGCGACGTAGATGAGGTTCGCGAGGAGCGGCACGCGGAACGACACGGCGACCGCGACGGCGTAGAGCAGGAGCGAGAGCCAGCCCTTGCGGTCCCGGCCGATCGCCCGCGCGAGCGCCGACTCCGCGCCGTGATGCGCGAGCAGCGAGCGGACGAGGATCGAGTACGCGAGCCCCGACATCAGGAGGATGATCCCGTAGAAGGCCGTCGGCGCTGCGGCGAAGTGGTTCTCGCCGAGGTAGCCTGCGGCGAACGGCACCAGCGAGAGCCAGAAGAGCAGATGGAGGTTGGCCCAGAGGACACCCCCGCCGATCCGGTCGGTCGCTTTCATCAGATGATGATGGTTGTTCCAGTAGATGCCGACGTAGACGAAGCTCAGCACGTAGCTCGTGAACACCGGCAACAGGGGAGTCAGCGCCGCCCAATCCGCGCCGTGCGGCGGCTTGAGCTCGAGCACCATGATCGTGATGATGATCGCCAGCACGCCATCGCTGAACGCCTCGAGTCGGTTGCTCTCCATCGATGTCGCTCCAGGGTCAGTCGGTGAACGCGACCGGCAGGTGGCGCCGGAAGGGCACGTCGCGCACGGGCTCGCCGAACTCGCGGGCGTAGCGGTGTCCCGCGTACACGGCGTGGGCGATGAGGCCCGGGGCGAGCGCATCGCCGATGCACTCCACCGAACGAACACCCGCCGCCGCCCAGTCGTTCTCGCGCGCGAGCAGCGCGGCGTGCAGCGCGTCCTGCGGCAGGCGCGCGGTCACGCTGACGAGCGCATCGCACCTGAGCGGCAGGTTGGCCCCCGTCCAGGCGTGCTCCAGCGTGACCGAGCCGGCCATCACTTCGCGCACGTTGCTCGAGACGACCTGCCGGACGCCAAGCGCGTGCAGGCGCTTCTGCAGATGGCGGTACTCCAGGGTGTTCGACGACCAGGTCGCCACCGTGTCGTCCGGGGTGACGATCGTGGCGGTGCCGCCGGCGCGCACGACCAGCTCCGCCATCAGGCTGCCCATGTAGAACGCATCGTCGTCGAAGATGACGACCTCGCCGGTCGGCACCGTGCCCGCCATCAGGTCATCGGGGGTGAGGGCCCGCTCGGCGAAGCCGGGGATCGCGCCGCCGTTCGATCGCCCGAAACCATCGCGGCGCCAGACGGCGCCGGTGGCGAGCACCACGTGCGACGCGCCGAACTCCAACACCTCCGCCTCGGTGATCGGCGACTCGCGGTAGACGGTCACGGTCCGCAACTTCCCGATCTGCGACACGCGCCAGTCGCGCACGCGCATCCACTCGGCGAGCCCCGGCAACCGTGCCTCACGCAGCACCCGTCCGCCCAGCTCCCGCTCCGCCTCGGAGAGATGCACGTCGAGCCCGCGCTGCCCGAGCGCGCGCGCGGCCTCGAGCCCGGCAGGTCCGGCGCCCACCACCAGCACCCGGGCCTCCTCGCGTCGGGGCGCGATCACCTCGGGGTGCCACCCCTTCCGCCACTCCTCGCCCATCGTCGGATTCTGCGTGCAGCGGATCGGCGTGATGGTCATGTCGCCGCTCACGCAGATGTTGCAGCCGATGCACTCGCGGATGTCGTCGAGTCGTCCCTCCTCGATCTTCCGTGGCAGGAACGGGTCGGCGATGCTCGGGCGCGCGGCCCCGATGAGGTCGAGCACCCCGCGGCGCACCTGGTCCACCATCGTGTCCGGCGACGTGAAGCGGCCGACCCCCACGACGGGCTTGGTCGTGTAGCGCTTGACCCATCCCACGTACGGCTCCTGGTGGCCTTCCTTCGCGTACCGCGACGGGATGGAGTCGTTGTACCAGGCGGCGACGTTCACGTCCCACAGGTCGGGGAGTTCGCCGAGCAGGTGGAACACCTCCTGCGCTTCGGTGACCGACATGCCGTCGGCACCGAGGAGTTCCTCCACCGCGAAGCGCACGGCGATGGCACAGCGGTCCCCGACCGCATCTCGCGTGTCCTCGATCACCTCGCGCAGCAGGCGCGCGCGGTTCTCGAGGGAGCCGCCGTACTCATCGGTGCGCTGATTGCGACGCCGTTGCAGGAAGTGCATGGGCAGCGGCAGGTCGTGCGCGGCGTACACGTAGATGATGTCGAAGCCGGCGGTTCGTCCGCGGAGGGCCGCCTCGCGGTGCCAGCGCCGGTACTCGCGGATGTCGCGCTTCGTCATCGCCCGCGCCTGGTGCGGATGGTGGTACTTGAGGGGCTGGTGCGACGGGGCGAGCGCGATCTCGCGCGAGTAGAGGTTGCTGGCCGTGGGCCCGTTGTGCGTGAGCTCGAGCGCGGCGAGCGCCCCGTGCCGATGGACCTTCTCGCACATGAGCGCGAGCGCCGGGATGTCCGCGTCGTCCCAGAGTCGCGCCTCGACATAGGGCGTCAGGTCGCTGGTGGGATGGATCTCGCACTCCTCGGTGCTCACCACCGCCCAGCCCCCCTCGGCCTTCGCCTCGCGCATGGCGGCGTGCGCCGCGGGCATCTGGTGCCCCATGCCGTTGCAATGCGGCACCTGGAAGAAGCGGTTGCGAGCGGTCACCGGCCCGATGCGCACCGGCTCGAAGAGGATGTCGTAGCGAGGGTCGCGCGGCATCCGGGAGAAGATAGGCGCCGCACCGGGGTGCCGCTTCCGCCCGCCGCCGTCCCGTCGCACCTTGCACCGGATGACCAACCCCACCGTCCTCCGACCGGCGCGCGCCGCGACGCGCGTGCTCGGCGTCGCGTTCGCCGCGGCGGCGCTCACCTCCGCGATCGCGGCCGCGCCCACCGAGGGCACCATCCGCGTGCCTGCGGCCACCGCGTACATCGCGCCCGATCCCGGGTCGGTGCGGTTCCCCCGCAGCGGCGAGGTCGCGCCGTTCGCGCGCGCGGGCACGAGCCTACAGTGGTTCGGCGCGTTCAAGCGGGAGGGGACGGTCACGGCGTCGCTGGAACTGCAGGCACCCGCCGGCGAGGAGGTCACGCTGCGGCTCGAGGCGACGGACGAACCCGCCGATGGCGCGTGGCCCCGCGCCGCGGGACGCGCGCGCGAGATCACGGTCAGGGGGACCGGGGCGGCAGCACGCGTGCCGGTCGGAGAGCTCCCGGTGGGGGCGCCAGGCTATGTGCGCTTCGCGTTGTCCGCGCGCCAGCCAGCCACGATGCGCGACCTGAAGGTCCTCGCGCTCCTCCTCGAGGGCGCCCCCGTGGACTCGGCGCAGTTCAACCTGGTGCCGCGGCGCAATGCGGCGAGCGTGCACCTGCGCTACCCGGTGGACAGTGCCGAGGTGATCACCGGCTTCTACAACGAGGTCGTCGCCGTCGACGATCCGGTCACGACGTACTACATGGCGACCGGCTTCGCGCGCGGCTACTTCGGCATGCAGGTGAACTCCCCCACCGAGCGGCGCATCATCTTCTCGGTCTGGGACGCCGGCAACGGCACCAATGCCGATGACCGCAGCACGGTCGCCGCCGACGACCAGACGCAGTTGCTCGGCAAGGGCGACGGGGTCGTGGCCGAGGTGTTCGGCAATGAGGGGACCGGCGGGCATTCGCATCTCGTGACCGATTGGCGGACGGGATCCACGCAGCGGTTCTTCGTGACCGCACGTCCCGACGGGACGCACACGATCTACTCGGGCTACTGGTTCCACCCCGAGCGGCAACGGTGGATGCTCATCGCGAGCTTCCGCGCGCCGAAGGACGGCCAGGGCCTGCGGCGTCTCTACTCGTTCAGCGAGAACTTCGGCGGCGAGACGGGGCACCTGCGACGGAAGGCGCGGTTCGGGCCGGCGTGGATCCGCCTGGCGAGCGGCGAGTGGCGCGAGCTGACGACGGCGACGTTCAGCCACGACGTGACGGGGCGTGCGGACCGGTTCGACCGCATGATGGGGGTCGAGGACGGTCGCTTCTTCCTCCGCCATGGCGGCTTCGTCTCCGGTGCGACGCCGCCCGGTGCCGCCTTCACGCGTCCCGCGACCGGCGCGCCGCCGGCGATCGACCTGCCACGCTGATCGACGCCGCGCCATCCGCTTCCGCCGGGCAACGGGCTGCGCCACCTTCCCCGCATGCCACGCACCCCGAAGCCCCTCCGCCTCGCCGCGGCCATCGCGCTCGTCGCGCTCCTCGCCGCCTTCACGCAGACCGTCCCCGTCGACTGGCCGATGGTCGCGCGCATCCGCGAGGAAGGGCTCCAGCGCTCCAAGGTGATGGAGTACGAGTCGTACATCGTCGATGTCCTCGGCGCGCGTCTCACCATGTCGCGCGACATGCAACGCGCGCAGGCCTGGGCGCTCGACGAGATGAAGCGCATGGGGCTCGCGAACGTGGCGAGCGAGCCGTACATGGACTACGGCGTCACCTGGGACAACGAATACGTCTCCGCGCATCTGCTCGAGCCCGACTACACGCCGCTGACCGCGTACCCGGTCGCGCACACCGCCGGCACCGCCGGCAAGGTGACGGCCGAGGCGACGATCGTCGACCTGCAGACGCGGGACGACCTCGAGGCGGTCCGCGGAACGTTGCGTGGCAAGGCCGTGCTGATCTCCAACCCGGCGGTGATCGACCTCGCGACGCTCACCGCGGGCGTCCCGCGCTACACGGACGAGCAGCTCGCCGCGCTCGAACGGGTCGCGATCGTCCCGGCGCGTCCCGCCCCACCCCGGGTGGTCCGGAACGCGGCGCTCATCACCGCGGTGGAGCGGATGGCGTTCCTCAAGGCCGAGGGCGTGGCAGTGGCGATGCAGACCGACGGCAATCGGCTCGCGATCGTCCCCGGCTACTCGCGCCCCGGCTCGCGCGACGACGGCTGGAGCGCCGAGGGGATGCGTGCCTCCGTGCCGCTCCTCGCGGTGACGCCGGAGCACTACAACCGGATGTACCGCCTCCTCAAGCGCGGCCTCCCCGTGAAGGTGGAGGTGGAGATCCGCAATCGCATCGGCGATCGCGTGGAGCAGGCCGTGAACCTCGTCGGCGAGATCCCGGGCACCGATCCCAAGGCGGGTGTCGTGATGCTCGGCGCGCACTTCGACACCTGGCACGGCAGTCCCAACGCGAGCGACAACTCGTCGGGGACCGCGGTCGCGCTCGAGGCGGTGCGCATCCTCCGGGCGCTCGGGGTCCGGCCCCGGCGCACGATCCGCATCGCCCTCTGGTCGGGCGAGGAGCAGGGGCTCTTCGGCTCCCGCGCCTACGTGCGGCAGCATTTCGGTGACCCGCGCGATCCGCGCGTGGGCGTGAAGCCGGATCACGAGCTGTTGTCCGCGTACTTCAACCAGGACTACGGCGCCGGGCAGTACCGCGGCATCTACCTGCAGGGGAACGAGGCGGCGCGCGCCATGCTCACCGCGTGGATGGCGCCCTTCCGCGACCTCGGGATGACCACCGTCTCCAACCAGAGCGTGGGCAGCACCGACCACATCCCCTTCGATGACGCGGGACTGCCGGGCTTCCAGTTCCTGCAGGATCGCACGCCGGGCACCGCGGGGCACACCAACCTCGACTATCTCGAGGGGATCCAGCCCGAGGACCTCATGAAGAACGCGACGATCATGGCGTCGTACGTCTATCACGCGGCGATGGCGGCGGAGCGCATCCCGCGGAAGGGCCGGCAGTAGCCCGCGCGCTACGCCGATCGGGCGATTCCCCCGTCCCGACGTGCCTCGCATCATCCGGGCGTGATCGCGGATCCCCCGCGCACGCCGCCATGGGCGGAGGGCACAGTGAAGAAGAGCACCAAGCACCAGATCGAGGGCAAGGTCCTCGAGATGAAGGGCACGATGAAGGCGAAGATCGGCGCCGTCACCGACGACGCGGCGATGAAGGCGTCCGGCGTGGCGGACAAGGCGGTCGGCAAGGCCACGCAGGCGCTCGGGGCCGTCGAAGCGAAGCTCGGCAAGTGACCGGTGGGCCGGGGCGCGCGTGGCGTCCCGGTCTCGCACCGGCCGCGCGCGGCGCGCCGAGCGCGACGCGCGTGTGGCGTGCGGGCATCAGGCGATGCACCGACGCGCGAGGTGTGCGCGTCGAGGGAAAGGAGGACGGGCGTGCCCGCCATGCGCACCATATACTGCGTCGCAGGGGAGTCGCAGTCATCGCGCGCAACGGGAGGGCAGGTGAGCGAGGCGATCACGGTCGCATTGATCGAGGACAACCGACTCGTGCGCGACGGGATCACCCTGTTGCTCGAGCGGAGTCCGGACCTCCGCGTTGTCTCCGGCCGCGCGCACGACGACATCGCCGCGCTCGCGCGCGAGCAGCCGCAGGTGGTGCTGCTCGACATCGGCCTCGGCCGCGGTGACAGCCTCGAGGTCGCGACGCGCGTCTGCAAGGCGTTCCCCGGCGCGCGCATCATCGTGATGGACCTGCTGCCGGCGCATGAGGACATCGTCGACTTCGTCAATGCCGGCGTCTCCGGCTTCATCATGAAGGACGCGACGGTGGAGGACCTCATCGACACGATCCGCGCCGTCGCCGGCGGCGCGAGCGTGCTGCCGCCGAAGATGCTCAACACGCTCTTCTCGCAGATCGCGCGCGACGCGGTGAGCAGCGGTCGCCCCCGCCTGCTCGAGGCGGTGCGGATGACGCCGCGCGAGAAGCAGGTAATCGGCCTCATCGCCGAGGGGCTCAGCAACAAGGAGATCGCCGCGCGCCTGCACATCGCGACGCACACGGTGAAGAGCCATGTGCGCAACGTGATGGAGAAGCTCACGCTGCACACGCGCCTGCAGATCGCCGCCTACGCGAACCAGGCCGAGCACGCGAAGTAGTCGGGAGGTCGCACCGGCGGAGGTCATCGAACCTCACCCGATTGAGCGATATCGGTGCCGGATGGCGGCTCCTACCTTCCGCGCATGCCCCCCCGCTCGCCGCTCATCTGGGCCTATACCTATCGGCTCGTGCCCCCGCAGCCCGCGGAGAAGTTGCGCGCGGTGCGGACATTGCTCGCGCAGGAGCATCGCGCAGCGGCGCGGCGCGCGGCGATCTGGGAGGGCCGTCTCGTGGTCGACGAGCGCATCGCGCACATCCTCGTGCTGAGCGACTCGCCGAACCTCGACCATGAGGTGAACCAGCGCCTCGAGGACGCGCTTCGCGCGATCGACGCCGGCTTCGCGGTGACCGTCCCCCTCGCCGTGCCCGGCGTGGGACACGGCCACGCGCGCACGAACACGAAGCCGGTCGCGACCAAGGTCGCGACGAAGGTCGCGAGGAAGGTCGCGAAGAAGGTCGCGCGAAAGAAGTAGCCCGTTCGGCGTGGCCCTCGGTGGGCCTCCTGCCGCTGCCGTGCGTCCCTCGCAAATCCCCACTTCGGCCGATGGGGCGCCGCGACCACCGGGTCCATACTCCCAGCACGGAGTACTCGAACCCCGTCCCACTGGCACAGGAGCCACCCATGCAGTCCCATCCGCTCTTCCCCACGCCCACGCCGATCGTTCGCGGTCGTGCGGTCCGCGTCCTGCTCGGCGTCGCGGTCGCCGGGCTCGCGATGGTCGCGTGCGATGTGCACGACCCGATCGGGCCCCTCGCCGGACCCTTCGTCGCGCTCGGCGCCGCAGAGTCGCACGGCATCCTCGCCGGCACCGCGATCACCTGCGTCACCGGTGGCGCGATCGCTGCCGACATCGCCGTGAGCCCTGGCAACACGCTCACCGGCTTCGGGCCCTGCACACGCACCGGCGCGTCCAACCTCGGCAACGCCGGTGCCGCGTCGGCGCAGGGCACCGTCGGCGCCGCCTACACCACGCTCGCCGCGCTCGCCTGCCCCGGCGGCAACGCGATCGCCGCCGATCTCGGCGGCACCACCCGGACCGCCGGCGTCCACTGCACCGCAGGCGGCATCAACGTCACCGGCAACCTCACGCTCGACGGCGGCGGTGACCCCGACGCGGTCTTCGTCTTCCAGGCCGGCAGCACCCTCGTCACCGCCGGCAACGTCGTGCTGACCAACCAGGCCCAGGCGAAGAACGTCTACTGGCAGGTCGGCAGCTCGGCCACGCTCGGCACCGGCTCGCAGTGGCGCGGCAACATCCTCGCCCTCACCAACATCACGTTCGTCGACAACGCGACGCTCGTCGGCCGCGCGCTCGCCCGCAACGGCGCCGTCGCGCTCGGCAACAACAACACCATCACGCTGCCGTGACCCGGCCGCTTCACACAGGAGCACGCATGTTCGACCGTACACTGATCCTCGGGACCGCGATCCTCATCGCGGCCACGACCGCCGCCCCCGCCGCCGCGCAGGAACGCGGCAGCATCGCCCTCGGCGGCTTCGCCAGCTGGAACTCGTTCGACCCGGACCTGCGCATGGATGACGCGGTCGGCTACGGCGCGCGGGTGGGCGCCTTCCTCTCGCCGCGCTGGGCGCTCGAGTTCGAGGCCAACGGCGGCACCGCGAAGCGTCCCGGTGTCCTCGCCGATCGCGACTACCTCTTCATCGACTCGCGGCTCCTCTGGATCCCCGTGAAGATGGGCCCGCTGGCGCTGCTCCTCGGCGGCGGCATCCAGCACGTCGATGCGAATGTCGACCAGTCCTTCACCGACCAGTCGTACGGGGCGCATGCCCTCGCCGGCGGCACCTTCGCGCTCGGCGAGAACGGTGCGCTCCGCGTCGACTACACCCGCTACTTCATCGGCGGCGTGAACCACGGGAGCCTGAAGGCCGGCCTCGTGCTCTATCGTCATCCCGCGGGCAAGCAGACGACGGTCTACCGCACCGCCGCCGCGCCGCCGGCGATGGTGCACAGCGACTCGGTGAGCGCCGCCGAGACGCGGCGCCTCCGTGACTCGACCGCGGCCTACGCGACGCTGCGCGATTCGCTCGCGCGCACGCCCGCCACCGCCCCGGCAGCCACCAACCCGACCAACGCCGCCGCCGTCGCGACGATGCTCGAGATGGTGCAGTTCCAGCGCGACCAGTCGACGCTCGATGACGTCTCGCGCGCGATCCTGCGCGACAAGGTCCCGATCTTCAACGCGAATCCCGCGATGCGCATCGTGATCACCGGCTTCGCCAGCGCGCCGGGCACCGACGCCTACAACATGGCACTCGGCTTCCGCCGCGCGACCTCGGCGAAGGAGTACCTGGTGAGCCAGGGCGTCGCCGCCGACCGCATCGAGATCTCGACGCGCGGCGAGAACAACCTCCTCGTCGCCGGACCCAGCGATGTCGCCAACACCGCCAACCGTCGTGGACAGTTCCGCCTGCTCATCGCCGATCCGTACCTCGTGAAGCCGTGACCGTCACCCCGACCGGGGGCGCCCTCCGCGGCGCCCCCCGGTCATCTCCCTGGAGTCCCTCATGCTCGACACCGTCCTCATCATCCTCATCCTGCTCTGGGCCCTCGGCTACTTCGGCGGCTTCGTCGCGGGCAACCTCATCCACCTGCTCCTCGTCGTGGCGCTCATCGTCTTCGCCGTGCGGGTGATCCAGGGACGTCCGGTCCGATGAGACGCCTCGCGATCGTCCTCATCTGCGCGGGCCCGCTCGCCTGCGCCGGGCTCAACCAGCGTGACCGGGGCGCCATCATCGGCGCCACCGCCGGTGCCGCCGTCGGCGGTGCCATCGGCAACAACAACGGGTCCACCGCACGCGGGGCCATCATCGGCGCCGCGGTCGGCGGTGCGACCGGTGCCGTGATCGGCCACCAGATGGATCAGCAGGCGAAGGAGCTCCGGCTGGAGATCCCCGGCGCGACGGTCGAGCGCGTGGGGGAAGGGATCGCCGTGACGTTCGCGTCCGGTCTCCTCTACGACTTCGATTCGGATGCCATCCGTCCCGAGGCCGCGCGCAATCTGCAGAACCTCGCGGCGAGCCTGCGGAAGTACCCGGACACCGAGCTGCTCGTGGTCGGGCACACGGACGCCCTGGGGGCGTCGGCCTACAACGCCGATCTCTCCGCTCGTCGAGCCTCCGCAGCGAGCCGCTACCTCACATCGCAGGACGTGAGTGCGTCACGCATCCGCGCCTCGGGCCGCGGGGAGCTCGAGCCGGTCGGCTCCAACGAGACCGAGGCGGGGCGTCAGGGCAATCGCCGCATCGAGGTCGCGATCTTCGCCGGCGCCGCCGCGCGCAAACCGTAGCCGTTCCGCACACCCCGGCGCCGCCGTCGGCGGCGCCCCACGATCACCGGGACGCCAGACGTCCCTGGAGCACATGATGTCCCGCACCCTCCGCAATCTCTCGCTCGCGGCGCTCGTCGCGACCGCGACCCGCATTCCCCCGCCCGCGCGCGCGCCGGACCAGGCGTGCGCCGCTCCCGTGACCGCCCTCATTGGCCCGCGCGTGGCGGCGGCCGGTGTCCCCTTCGACCGCACGGCGAGCCTCGCCGCTCCCGCGCCGCAGGACGACATGCGCAACAGCGGCAGCAACGTCGCGATGATGATCGTCGGCGGTGCCGCGCTCATCGTCGGTCTCTCGGTGGGCGGCGAGGGCGGACAGATCATCGCCGTCGGCGGCGCGGTCATCGGCCTCATCGGCCTGTTCCGCTACCTGCGCTAGGCGGTGGTCACCGCGCGGGCGAGCCGCTGCGACAGTCGGTGCAGCGGCCACCCCGCCGCGATCAGTCCCGTGCCGTAGGCGAGCGGCTCCCAGCCGCTGCCGTACAGCGCGTAGAGCGCGAAGAGCACCGCACCCGCCGCGCAGAGCACCAGCCCCGGCGTGCGCGCGAGCCGGCCGTCGCCCATGAAGCGGATCGCGGCGATCGCGCAGAAGAGGTAGAGCACGAGGTTCGTCGCCGTCGCGATCAGCGCCGCGAAATTGAACGCGGCGACCCCGGCGCGCGAGTTCGCGAGCACGAGCAGCACGCCGGTGATCGCGGCGCCGAGGACGAGCGCGCGCGAGGGCACGCCGAGCGAGTTCCGCGCCCCGAACCACGGCGGGAGCGCCCCGCGCGCCGCCATCGCCGCCGGCATCTCGCCGCCGATGAGGATCCAGCCGTTGAGGCAGCCGTAGCAGCTCACCACGGCGCAGAAGGCGACGAAGAGGCTCGCGCCGTTCCCCATGAAACCGCCGATGAAGTCGGCGACCGGCGCCTTGGAGTTCACCACCACATCGAGCGGGAGCATCAACGCCACCGCGCAGGTGGAGAAGATCGTGACCACGCCGCTGAGCGTGGTGCCGATCATCGTCGCGCGGGGGACGGTGACCTCGGGCTTCTCGACCGCGTCGGCCGGGACCGCGGCGCTCTCGAGCCCGAGCATCCCGTAGAAGGTGATGCCGATCGCCGCGAGCGTCGTCGCCGGCGTCACCGGCACCGCGGTCACCGGCGTCACCGCGGCGAACCCCTGGTCGAACAGCGTCCAGGCCGCGAGCACGATCACGGCGGCGAAGGGCAGCAGCTTGATCACCGACGAGACGAGCTGGATGCGGCCGCCCATCGCGCGCGCGTTGCTCCACGTCAGGGCGACGAGCAGCGAAAGGCTCGCGGCCAGCTCGGCTCCCGGGATCGCCCGGAGCGCGGGGATGAGCCGCGTGAGATACGAGGTGCCGGTGATGCAGATGGCCGCGTTCGCCGCCCAGATGGAGACGAGGTAGCCCCACGAGCCGAGGAAGGCGAGGTCCTTGCCGACGCCCATCTCCATGAAGGCGTGCGCGCCACCGACGGTGGGGAAGCGTCCCGCGAGCTTCGCGAAGACCCAGGCGAGGCAGAGCGCCCCGGCGAGACTGAGGATCCACGCGGTGACCGCGTTCCAACCGTAGGGCGCGAGCGAGGCCGGCTGCATGAAGATCGCGGCCCCGACGATGTTGCCGACGACGAGTGCCGTCGCGGTCCAGATGCCCATCTTGCGTGCGCGCACCGGCGTCGAGAGCGTCTCGCCGGTCGCGGTGCTCATGCGCGCGCCCCGGCCGCGGTCGCTTCGGCGAGGCTCTCCTCGAGGATCGTCATCGCCTCGTCCACATCGGCGCGCGAGATCAGCAGTGGTGGCATGAAGCGCACGGTGCTCACGCCGCAGGAGAGGAGGAGCAGGCCGTTGTGGTAGGCGCGCGTGACGAGGTCGTCGCAGAGCTGGCGCGCGGGCGTCTTGTCCCCCGCGCCGGCGACGAGCTCCATCCCGATGAAGAGCCCGTGTCCGCGCACCTCGCCGATGCGGGGCTCGCGCGACTGCCACTCGCGCAGGCGGCGCATGAAGTACGCGCCGACCTCGGCGGCGTTCGCCATGTACTCGCGCTCCACGAGGTCGAGCGTCGCGATCGCCGCCGCGCAGCAGACCGGATTGCCCCCGTAGGTGTTGCCGTGCGCGCCGCGCTTCCACAGTTCCATGTGCCGCTTCTTCGCCACGACGAGCCCGATCGGCATGCCGGAGCCGAGCCCTTTGGCGAGGGTCATGATGTCGGGGACGACGCCGGTGTGATGCGCGGCGAACATCTTGCCCGTCCGCCCGATGCCGCTCTGGACCTCGTCGAAGATGAGCATGATGCCGTGCCGGTCGCAGAGCGCGCGCAGTCCCTCGAGGAAGCCCGCCGGCGGGACGACATAGCCGCCCTCGCCCTGCATCGGCTCGATGAGGATCCCCGCCACCTCCTTCGCCGGCACGTTGTGGGCGAAGAGCACATGCTCGATGTAGTGCAGCACGGCCTGTCCCTGGTCCTCGCCGGCGAAGATCGGCCGGTAGTTGTTGGGGTAGGGCACGTGCGTGACGCCGGGCATGGTGGGGAAGAAGCCCGCCTGCTGCGTGTACTTGCTGCTCGTGAACGCGAGCGAACCCATGGTGCGGCCATGGAAGCCGCCGAGGAAGCCGATGAAGCGGGATCGGCCGGTGACGTATCGTGCGAGCTTTAGAGCGCCCTCGACCGACTCCGTGCCGGAGTTGCACATGAAGCTGAGCACGGGCTCGTCGCCCATGGGCTTGAGCTCGGCGATGCGCTCGGCGAGCCGCACCTGTCGCTCATGCCAGTAGTCGCTCGAGATGTGCAGGAAGCCCTGTGCGGCCTCGGTGATGGCCTGGACGACCGCCGGATGCGAGTGGCCGGTCGCGCAGACGGCGATGCCGGCGGCGAAGTCGAGGAAGCGGTTGCCGTCCACGTCCCACACCTCGGCGCCCTTGCCGTGCGACATGGCGAAGGGGTAGTCGCGCGGGTAGCTCGGCGAGACCACGGCCGCGTCGCGCGCGATGAGGGCCTTGGCCTTGGGGCCGGGGAGTTCGGTCTTGATGTGCGGCGAGTGCATGGGAGGCGTCCGAGGGAGGGCGATCGTTCGCTCGGAAAGGTGCCGCCTCCGATGGCGCGGCACCAGAACCACCGGGCGCTCAGGCGTCGCGCGTGAGTCGCACCCGCTCGGCGTGCGCCGCCCGGGTCCGCGCCTGCAGGTCCCGCAGCACGCGCAGTTCCCCGTCGGTCGGCCGAGCGATCATCCCCACCTCCGCCGCCGTCCGCAGCGGCCACCCGCAGGCCGCCCGCGCCTGCTCCACCGTCGTCCCTTCGTAGGTCGCGGTCACCACCAGCTCGCCCGACCCGGCCTCGGGCTCCATCACGCAGAGGTCGGTGATGAGCGCCCGTGTGCGCCCCTTGCTCGTCCTGAAGTCCAGCCGCTCGACGAACGTCCGCGCCGACTGCTTCATCACGACGAAGACCTCCTTCGCATGCGCGGCGATCTCCGGCGCGCCGCCCGACCCGGGCAACCGCACCGTCGGCGCATCATAGGACCCGATGACGGTGCTGTTGAGGTCGCCGAAGCGATCGACCTGCGCCGCGCCGAGGAAGCCGACGTCCACGCGCCCGCGCTGCAGGTAGTGGGTGAAGATCTCGGGCAACGGGATCACGCTCCGCGCCGTCTCGGCGAGCTCGCCGTCGCCGATGGAGAGCGGCAGCACCGTCGGCCGCGTCCCCACGGTGCCGCTCTCGTAGATGAGCACGAGGTCCGGCGCGTGCGTGAGGCGCGCGAGGTTGCACGCCGCGCTCGGCAGCCCTATCCCCACGAAGCAGACCGCACCGTTCCTGAGCCGCCGTGCGGCGGCGATGGTCATCATCTCGTCGGGCGTGTACGTGCTCATCCCGCCACCCCCACGCTCCGCAGGAACTCGGCATGCGTCGCCGTACCCAGCACGTGTCGCGTCATCCAGGCAGTGAAGGTGTCGCGCGACCGCGCGATCTCGTCCCACGCCTGGTAGAAGGCATTGTCCCGCGCGTAGTGCCCGAGGGCATATGACGGATACGCCCCGCCCCGCACCTCGGCCACGGCGGCCACCTGCCAGCCGGGGATCACGAACGCGTTCATCGGGGCGTCGAGCGTCTCGACGATCTCCTCGACCGTGACGACGAGCGTACGCGCCGCCATCGCCGCCTCGCGGCTCGCGCCGACGATGCCGCGCAGCAGGACGTTCCCCTCGCGGTCCGCTGCCTGCGCATGGAGGATCGTCACGTCGGGCGTGAGCGCGGGGAGAGCCGTGAGCCGCTCG
The DNA here is from genome assembly GCA_044229035.1 of Gemmatimonadaceae bacterium. GTDB lineage: Bacteria > Gemmatimonadota > Gemmatimonadetes > Gemmatimonadales > Gemmatimonadaceae > Pseudogemmatithrix. The sequence continues at coordinate 27,911 of JBGATT010000009.1, forward strand.
CCGGTGAAGGGGCAGGTGACCGACCTGATGTGCGTCGCGTTGGCCGCCGGGAGGTCGGTGCCGGTGTAGCCGCGCAGCGTGCCGAAGGGCAGCCCCGCTGCGCCGGCGCTGTAGCGCACCGCCATCCCGGCATGGCTGTGCTCGTCGAGCGCCAGCGCGTGCGGCCAGCCGTGCTCGATCGCATCGCGCAGGCGATGCAGCGACCCGACGCCCGGATTCCCGCCCCAGCTGAAGGTCAGCGCCTTCGCGCATCCCATGCCGATCATCTGGTCGTAGATGAGGTCGGGGGTCATGCGGACGAGCGAGAGGTCGCGGCGCCCCTGCCGGATGATCTCGTGCCCGGCCGCGAAGGGGATGAGGTGCGTGAAGCCCTCGAGCGCGACCGTCATCCCGTCCTGCACGTGCCGGGCGATCGCCTCGCGAAGCGGGACCAGCGCCGCCGTCACGCAGGGTCCTGCGGTGCCGGGTGCAGGTACTGCGCCAGCTCCGCATGCAACGACAGCACCGGCGGCGGATACTCGCGCTTGGTGGTGTTGGCGACCGAGGTGAGGAGCGTGGTGACCTCGCTCGCATCGCCGTGCACCTCGACGGTGGGCGTGCCGGGCAGCTCGGCGATCGTCGCCACCGCGCGGTCCGGCATGCGGTAGCGGCGCAGCATGATCACGGGAAGCAGCACCTCGCTCGACCAGCAGGGGTGCTCGTTGGTCGGCACCTCCGCGAGCGTGGGCGCCACGAAGTTGCCCGCGCCGTGGCCACCCTCGTGGAGCACGTGCCCGCCGAAGAGGACCCGCGCGCCGTACGCGTGCAGCTTGTGCGTCACCGTGCGGAAGTCGGCGTAGTCCTCGGCCGCGGGGATCGGCCCCATGTCGGTGTCGGGGAGCAGCGGGTCGCCGATGCGGACCCGCGCGGCCGCGGCGGTCAGGCGCTCGATGAGCGCGTCGGCGATGTCCTGGTGCACGAAGAGATGCGTCGGCGCGTGCGCGCGGTCCTCGCCGAGGCCGAACGCGGCGATGGTGATCCGCCGCGCGGCGGCGTCGAGGTCGGCGTGCGCGGTGACGATGTGCACCGCGGTGCTGTTGAGCCGCGCCACGATCGGCCGCGGCGGATGCGAGACGTGCATGATCGTCGTCAGGCGTTCTCCGGCCCGGCGCGCCCCGGCGTACGTCGTGCCGTCGATGCGCGGGTCGTTGAACATCGCGTCGCCCATGTCCTCGGGCGCGCCGGAGATCAGGTTGAACACGCCCTTGGGCACCCCGCACGCGCGGAGCATCTCGGCGAGCAGGCGCGCCGAGAACGGCGTCTCTTCCGCGGTCTTGAGCACGACGGCGTTACCGGCGAGCAGCGCGGCCGCGACAGGCCCGGCCGCCAGCGCGAACGGATGATAGGACGGGGCGAACACGGTCCAGACGCCGTGCGGTACCATCGGACGCGGCGGTGCATTGGGCGTGCGACCCGGCGCGAGGAAGCCGTGGCTCGCCCACTCGTCGCAGTAGGCGGTGATGACCTCGGCGGCCCCCCACACCTCCTCGATGGCGGCGCGGCGCGTCTTCCCCGACTCCAGCGCGACGATCACCGCGAGCTCGAACGCGCGGGCCTCGATCTTCCCCAGCAGTCGCCGCACGACGCCGCGGCGTTCCGACTCCGCGGTCGCGGCCCAGGCGGGGAAGGCGGCCGAGGCCGCGGCGATCGCGAGATCCACCTCGTACTCGGTCGCGGCGGCGAAGTGGCCGAGCACGAGCCCGCGGTCGCTCGGCGAGTGCTTGGTGCGGGCACGGTGCGTCTCGACGTCCTCGCCGCCGATCATCAGGCCGTAGGTGCTGCCGAAGCGCTTCCGCACCTCGGCGAGCGCCGCGTCGAGCTTCGCATTCTCCGCCGCCGAGAGCGGACGGACGAAGGCGTCGGACGATGCATCTGGGGTCATGCGGCCTCCGCGGACGGGAAGTGGCGGGCGAGCAGGCGGTCGAGCAGCGCGAGCGCGTCGGCGAGGTCGCGCTCGGTGATGACGAATGGCGGGGCGAGGAGGAGGAGGTTCCCCCGCGTCGCGAACGCGACTCCCGCCTCGAGGCCGTCGCGGACCAGTGCCGCGAGGGGGGCTGGCGCGCCCGGCCAAGGGGCGTGCGGCGCGCGTGTCGCCCGGTCCTGCACGAGTTCGACCACCGCGAAGAGGCCCCGCCCGCCGCGGACGTCGCCGATCACGGCGTGTCGCCGTTGGAGCGCCCGCAACGACTCGAACAGCGTGCGACCGAGGGCGCGCGAGCGCGCGACGAGTCCTTCGTCCTCGTACGCCTCCATGGCGGCGACCCCCGCGGCGCACGAGAGCGGATGGCCGCAGTAGGTGAGCCCGGTGTAGAGCATCTCGTGTTCGAGCGCACGCGCGACGTCCGCCGAGAGCACGACCGCTCCGAGCGGGAGGTGCGCGCCGGTGAGTCCCTTGGCGAGCGTCATCAGGTCCGGCCGGCCCGCCTCGCCATGGCGCTGCCAGGCGAACCACTCGCCCACGCGCCCGAACCCGCTCATCACCTCGTCGGCGATGAGGAGCGCGCCGTTTGCGCGGGTGACGGCGCGCAACGCCGGCCAGTACGAGTCCGGCGGCACGATGCCGTTGGTGCCCGCGTCGGGCTCCATGAGCACCGCGGCGACCTCGTGCGCGCCCTCGCGCGCGATCAGCTCGCCCACATGCGCCGCGGCGGCGTGGCCGCAGGCCTCATCGTCGCGGGTGCCGAAGGGGCAGCGGTAGGCATAGGGCGGCAACGCGTGGATCACGCGATGCGCGGCCGGGTCGGCGAGGGCCCGCGTCCGCGTGTCGCCGGAGAGTGCCATCGTCGCGTAGCTGGCGCCGTGATACGAGCGATCACGGGCGATGACCAGCCCGTGTGGTCGCCCGCGAACCTGCCGCGCGAACTTCACCGCGTGCTCGTTGGCATCCGCGCCGCCGAGCGTGAAGAAGACGCGGCCCCCCGCGAAGCCGCTCTTCTCGAGCAGCAGTTCGGCGAGGCGCGCGCGTGGCTCGGCGCCCCAGGCATTGGCGATGTAGCAGAGGCGATCCGCCTGCGCCTTGATCGCCGCCACGACCCGCGGATGCTGGTGCCCCAGATGGCAGCATTCCGACTGGCTGCTCAGGTCGAGGATCCGTCGTCCGTCGGCGGTGATGAAGTGCGCGCCCTCGCCCCCGACGACGGTCGGTGCGTCCCACCGGTCCTGCACCGTCCAGCTGTGGAGGACCGTCTCGCGTTCGGGGAGACGGGAGTGCATGCCGAGAATATACGGCGCGTCGTGCGGGCGGGGCATGTTGTCCCGTCACGCGGAGACGGTGCGCTCGCGTTGCGGGGGCATCCCGGCCCGCCTAGCTTGGCCCGATGCCCTGCGCCGCCCCCCGCTGATGACCACCCGGATCGCCCTCACCCGCGCCATCTCGCCCCGCTTGGCGGAGTGCGAGCTCACGCACCTCGACCGGACGCCGATCAGCGTCCCGCGCGCCGAGGCGCAGCACGAAGCGTATGAGGCCGCGCTGCGCGCGCTCGACTGCGAGGTGCGCCGCGTGGAGCCCGCGCCGGAGCACGCCGACTCGGTCTTCATCGAGGACACCGCGGTGGTGTTCGACGAGATCGCGGTGATCACGCGTCCCGGGGCAGAGTCCCGGCGCGCCGAGACCGACGCAGTGGCGCGCGCGCTGGCCGCCCTGCGTCCGCTGGCGCGGATCGTCGCGCCGGGGACGCTCGATGGCGGGGACGTGCTGGTGGTCGGGCGTCGCGTGTTCGTGGGCCGCACCGGGCGCACGAACGACGAGGGGATCGGCCAGCTGCGATCGGCCCTCGCGCCGCACGGCTACACCGTGACCGCGGTGGACGTCACCGGGTGCCTGCATCTCAAGACCGCGGTGACGGCGATCGACGACGGCACGGTCCTCGTCAATCCCGCATGGGTCGATGCGGCGGCCTTCGCGCCGGCCGCGGTGATCACGGTGGATCCGGCGGAGCCGATGGGGGCCAATGTGCTGCGGATCGGCGCGCGGCTCCTGTATGGCGCCGACTACCCGCGCACCCTCGCGCGCCTGCGCGCGCACGGCGCCGACGTGACGACGGTCGATGCCTCGGAGCTGGCGAAGGCCGAGGGGGCGGTGACCTGCTGCTCGCTGGTCCTGCGCGCGTGAGGCCGCTGCGCCGCGCGGCCTGCGTCGCGATGATCGCGAGCACCGCGCTCGCCGCCCAATCGCCCGCGGGAGCGCCGGCGGCGTCCCCGGCGGCCACGCCGGCGTTGTCGGCGGTGCGGATCCCCAACGGGTCACCGGGCCCGGCGCTCGACGGACGACTCGACGACGCGGCCTGGCGTCTCGCCACGCCCATCGACGACCTGCGACAGCGCGAACCTCTCGAGGGCGTCGCGGCCACGGAGCGCACCGAGGTGCGCGTGGTGTACGACGCGCTCACGCTCTATGTCGCGGTGCATGCCTACGACTCCGACCCCGGCGCGGTCGTGGCGCGCATGCTCGAACGCGACCGGGTGATGGCCGCCGACTTCGACGGCACACCGCAGTTCGCCGGCGATGATGCGGTGGCGCTGCTGTTCGACGGGATGCACGACCACCGGAACGGCATGGTGCTCGCGACGAACGCGAACGGCGCGGAGTTCGATGCGCTCCTGACCGACGAGGGACGCGAGTTCAACGTCGACTGGCGCGGCATCTGGCGCGTCGCGGCCACGCGCACGCCGGATGGGTGGTCGGCGGAGTTCGCGATCCCCTTCCGCTCGCTGCGCTACCGCCCGGGTGAACCGGAGTGGGGCTTCAACATCTATAGGATGATCCGCCGGAAGAACGAGGAGGTCCTCTGGCAGGGGTGGACGCGCGCAGGTGGCGGGTTCGCCCGCGTGTCGCTGGCCGGCCACCTCCGAGGACTCGAGGAGCTGCCGAAGCCGGGCGGCAACGTCGAGCTGCGGCCGTATGCGCTCCTCGGCAGCGACACCGAACGGGACTCGCTCTCCGGCGAGTTCGGCGACACACCGCGGCGCGGCGTGGGCGGCGAGCTGAAGGCGCAGGTCACGGGCGGTCTCGTCCTCGATGCGACCGTCAACACCGACTTCGCGCAGGTCGAGGCCGACAACGTCCAGGTGAACCTCACCCGCTTCTCGCTCTTCTTCCCCGAGAAGCGCGAGTTCTTCCTCGAGAACGCCGGCGTCTTCGAGTTCGGTGCGCGCGAGCTCTTCGGCCCGCCGCCCTTCCTCATGTTCTTCTCGCGGCAGATCGGCATCGCCGAGGATGGGCCCGTGCCGGTGCTCGGCGGGGCGCGCCTCACCGGGCGCGTGGGGGACCAGACGGTCGGTCTCCTGACCATGATGACCGACTCGGCATTCGACCAAGGGCGCACGACCTACAACGTGCTGCGCGCCAAGCGCGACATCGGCGGCAACAACTACATCGGCGGGATGCTCACCGACCGCCGGATGGGCAGCGACTACAACACGGTCGGCGGCGTGGACTTCAGCTTCTGGCCCACGCAGGCGCTCAACCTGCAGGGATTCGCGGCGCAGACGACCACCTTCGGTCCCGGTGGGGACGGCGGCGCCCAGCGGCTCGCGGCCAGCACCAACACGGGGCGCTACGGCTTCAACCTGCAGCACCTGCGCATCGACCCCGAGGCCGACGCGCAGCTCGGCTTCATCACCCGCACTGGCATCCAGCAGACGGGCGGCAACACCCGCCTGACCTGGCGCCCCACCGCGCTCGGGCTGCGCAACGTGAACTGGCTCACCTTCGGAGACTACATCGCGCGGACGGATGCGGTGCTGCAGGACTGGCGCTTCGCCAACGCGATCGACCTCGTCTTCCGGAGCGGCGAGAACATCACCGTCTACCGACGGCAGGGCTTCACGCGGATCGACGAGGAGTTCGACCTCGCGGACTCACTGGTCGTTCCCGCGGGTGACTATGACGACAACGTCACCGGCTTCTTCGTGATCAGCGATCCGGGGCTGCCGGTGACCTTCAACGTCGACGGGGAGCGCAACGAGACGTTCGACGGCACGCTCAGTCGCATGACGACCGGTGTCACCGGTCGCGCGGGACGACACCTCGGGGTCAACCTCAGTGCCACGCGCAGCTGGGTGGACATCCCGTCGGGCGCGCTCGTCGCCGACCTGTTCTCCACGCGCGTGAGCTGGGCGTTCACCACGCAGATGTTCCTGAATGCGCTCGTGCAGTACAGCGGGCTCGATCGTGACGTCTCGGCGAACATCCGTTTCCAGTACATCTTCAAGCCGGGCAGCGACCTCTTCCTCGTGCTGAACGAGTCGCGCGGCGACCCGACATCACTCTCGCGCCTGCAGGCGCGGGGCCTGCGACTCAAAGTGACCTACCTGCGGCGGCTCTGACGTGGAACACCAGGGGATCGACGACATCATCGAGATGGCGCAGGACGGGCGTACCGTCGAGGCGCTCTCGGCGCTCGACCTCGTGCTGGCCGAGGTGAACGACGAACCGCGGCTGCACGCGCTGCGCGCCTTCCTGCTCCTCGAGGCCGGCCGTTTCGCCGACGCGCAGCGCGCGGCCGAACTCGCGCACGCGCTCGACGACGAGGATCACCTGCCGTTGCTGGCGCTCGCCCGCGTCGCACTCGCCGCGGGCGAGCCGACGGAGGCCATCGCCCGCGCGCGGGCGGCGCACGCCCTCGTGCCCGACGAGCACGAGCCGTTGGTCATCGAGGCCCGTGCACGCGCCCTGCTCGGCCAGTGGGACGAGGTCATCGCCCGGGCGGAGTATGTCCTCGCCGAGGATCCGCACGACGTCGAAGCGGCGTTCCTCCGCATCGCCGCCCTCGAGTCGCGTGCCAAGGGCTCCGCGCGTCTCGACGCGGCCGAGTGGGACCAGCTCGCCGAGCGCTTCCCGCACATCGCGACGGCGCGGGCGGGTCGCGCATGGACGTTGCTGCATCGCGGCCGGGCGCGGCAGGCGGAGCACGAGTTCCGCGATGCGCTCGCGCTCGACCCGTCCGATCCGTGGGCCAAGGAGGGACTCGTCCTCGCGCTCAAGGCGCGGTACCCGGGCTACACGCTGCTGCTGCGGTTCTTCTTCTGGCTGCAGTCGCTCCCGCCGGGGACCCAGACGGCGGTGCTGATCGGCGGCGTGCTCGGCACGCGGGTGCTGCGCGGCGTCGCGCAGGCCAATCCCTCACTCGCACCGTTCATCACGTCGGTCATCTGGCTCTACTTCGGCTTCGTCCTCCTGACCTGGCTCGCGGACCCGCTGCTCAATCTCGCCCTGCTCACGAAGGCGGAGGGCCGTCGGCTCATCGGCGGCGACGAGCGGCGCGGCGCGCTCGCCGTGGGAGCGACCCTCGGTGTCGCGCTCCTCCTGGGTGCGGTCGGACTGCTCGCGTCGTGGGGCGCCGCGCTCGGCGCCGCGGCGGCGGTGGGCCTGACGAGCCTGACCACGGCGGCGGGGTTCGCCTGCGCGCCGGGGAGGCAGCGCACTGGACTGCTGATCGCCTCCGGTCTGTTCGCCACGCTCGGCGTCGCCTCGCTGGCGTTCCCCGGCGACACGGGAGCACTGTTCGTGGGCGTCGCGGTCATCGGCGTCGTGATCGGGACCTGGGTGTCCCGACCGCTCATCCGGCGCAGTCACGAGCGGCATCGCTGACCTCCCGCGCCGCCTGTACCTTCCTGCGATCCGGAGGGACCATGGCTCGACTCGAACGGGGCAAGGGCAAGCGACAGCAGGTCATCGAGATCACGCGACAGGGCGCGACGCTCCGGACCCAGGAGAACGCGGGGGGCGACCTGCGGCTCCCCGGCTACAGGCGATGTTCGAGCGCGGAGGCGGCGCAGGCCGCGATGGAGGCCGAGGTACGGCGGCACCTCGCGGACGGCATGCGCCCGGGTGATGAGGCCGCTCGCACGATCGCCGCGACGATGGCCGCCCACGAGCCCGCGTCCGAACCCGCCTTCCCCATTCGCCGCGACCTCGGCGTGTACAACGAGGCCACCGGGTTCGTCTGCACGTCGCGTCGCATGGCGGGACGGACCCTCGAGGAGGGGAGCGACGCGTGGATGAAGGCGGTCGCGCGCGGCGACCTGCTTCCGCTGAGCCTCGTGCAGGACGACTCGTTCGTGCTGCGGGTCGTCGCCGGCGCGCCATTGAGCGAGCAGGAGCGGGACGAGTGGGTCGGGCGGGTCGAGTGGCACCTGAACCTCGGCGACGGCAGGCTCTGCGTCACCGGAGGGGCACCGTTCAGCAATGAGGACTACGACGCGGACGAGCCCTATCACGAGGCCTTCGTCGTCGATATCGCCGTGCCGAAGGGGCGGTATCGGGCGACGCTCTACACGCACGCACACGGGCTGAACGGCGCGGCGGTCCTCGACGAGCTCGCCGGCGGCGGATACGACTCGCACGAGGCGACCGCATCCTGGTGGGCACGCACCCGCCCCGATGAGCCGATGCCCGACTTCGACGCGGAGGAGGACCTCGTCGAGTTCCTCCTGCATCTCGAGCCGGTGGAGAAGGCGCCCTCCAAGCGCGAGCTCGGGGCGCTTCCCGAGTCCGGGTGGTTCACGGGATGGGAGCAGGCGCGCAAGCCGGAGCGGTGCCCGCGCGGGATCAAGGGCGTGGACGTGCTGCGCCGGGTGCGCGAGGAGTCGGGATCGTGGACCTACGTGCGCGACGTCGATGCGATGCTCGGTGAGTCGGCGCCGATGACGGTGACCGGTGGTCCGCTCGAGCTGACGATCGACGACCTCCCGAGCGTCGCGCGGTTGGGGTGGTTCGCCTCGCGCTGGGTCGCGTTCGAGCTTCGCTGCACCGTGCCGTCGGGTGCCGACGTCGCGTCGTTGGCGTGGCCGCCGGATGTCATCGGTGTCGTGGAGGACGGTGTGCTGCGGGTGCTCATGAGCGCCGACGTCGCACCGCACGAGCTCTTCACGCGGCTGCGTGAGATGGCCGGCGTGGTCGCCACCATGCCGAGCGGCACCGTGCTCGAACTCGCGGCCGCGCCGACGAGTGCGCTGCGCGGCGAACCGGGCGACGCGGGCCGCATGCGCTTCCGCGGTGCGGTGCGGAGCGGTACTTGGACGATCGATGCCGCGTTCCCCGCCGTCGACGCCGCGACGCTCACGGCCGCGGTCGACCTCGCGCGCGCCGCGGCGGGCGATCACGATCGTTCGCTCGCCGCGGCGTCGGTCTTCGCGCAGCGGTTCGAGGGCACCTGGCCGGTGGAGCACCTCGGCGCGACCGGCGGGATCGAGGACGACGATGACGACGTGCTCGACGAGGCGCCGGTGCGAGGTCCACACGTCTGGTCGGCGCCCGCGGGCCGGGCCTATCACGAGACGATGGCCATGCTGGTCTCCGACGGGGTCGCCGAGGGGATCTCCCTGGGCGAGCGGACCTTCCGCGCCGAACGCTGGCCCCACGTCGGCGATCTCGTCTGCGATGCGTTCCCGAACATCGCGCTGCGCGGCTATGCGCGGGACGGGGGCACCTCCTGGGGCGTGATGCTCTGCTCGGCGCCCGGCGAGGTGCAGGTGTTGCTCGCGACGCACTTCGTGGACGGCACGCTGCTCCTCACGTCGGCGGAGGGCGCGGTGCGCGACGATCCGGCCGCGGGGATCCTCCGCACCGGGATCGCCGGTGCGACCACGCGCGTCCTGTTCGACGCGCACGCGGAGCGGCTCGCGGCGATCGCCGACGCGCACGGCGGGCCGCGACCGACCGCGGCGACGATCACCGCCTTCGCCGAGGCGCTCGAGCCGATCGTGCGGATCCTCGCCTGATGCTGACGATGTCGGCGTCGGAGCGGGCCTCGCTCCTCGCACGCTACGACGAACCGCACCGGCACTATCACACGCGCCGGCACCTGGATGAGTGCCTGGCGCGCCTCGCGGCGGTGCGCGACCGCGCGGAGCGGGCCGACGAGGTCGAGCTCGCGCTGCTGTACCACGACGCCGTCTACGACGCGCTCGCCGCCGACAACGAGGCGCGCAGCGCCGATCTCGCCGAGGAGGCGATGCGCGCCCACGGGGTTCCCGCCGACGCGATCGCGCGCGTGCGCTCCCTCATCCTCGCCACGCGCCACGTGGAGCCGCCGGCGACGCCGGATGAGGCGCTGCTCGTCGACATCGACCTCGGCATCCTCGCGGCGGAGCCGGCGCGGTTCGACGAGTACGAGCGACAGGTGCGCGAGGAGTACGCCTGGGTTCCCGGTCCGCTCTTCCGTCGCAAGCGGCGCGCGGTGCTCGAGGCGTTCCTCGTCCGTCCGCGCATCTATGTGAGCGGTGCGTTCGATCACGATGAGCAGCCGGCGCGCGAGAACCTCGCGCGGTCGCTCTCGCGACTCTGATCCGTCCGTGTCCGTTCGCCACAGCTGAAACCCGGCCCCTGGGGCCGCCCGTACCGGAGGCACACCCTCTCCGGTCCGCCGCATGGCCCAGGTCACCCGCGACATCCAGCTCGGCCTCCGCACCCTGCGGAAGTCCCCAGGCCTCGTCCTCGTCTCCACCATCGCGCTGACGTTCGGCATCGGCCTCACGACGATGATGTTCTCCATCATCTACGGCGCGATGCTGAAGGGCCTGCCCTTCGAGGACGCCGACCGCATCGTCGCGGTCGCGCTCCGGAATCCCGAGCGCGAGATCAACCGCGCCCCGTTCGACCTCGCGGACTTCAGCGACCTCGCCGCGCAGCAGACCTCGTTCGAGCGCTTCGGCGGCTACACCGGTGGCACGATGAACGTGAGCGGCACCGAGCGCGCCGAGCGGTACTCGGGGTCGTGGGTGACGGTCGATGCCTTCGCGATCCCCGGCGTCCGCCCGTTCCTCGGTCGCGACTTCCTCCCGGGAGAGGACACCCCCACCGGCGCGAAGGTCGCGGTCCTCGGCTACGACATGTGGCAGACCCGGTTCGGCGGCGACCGCGGCGTGCTGGGCACGACCATCCGCGTGAACGGCGTCCCGTTCGAGGTGGTCGGCGTCATGCCCGACGGCTTCGCCTGGCCCAACAACGACCAGCTCTGGCTGCCGATGCAGACCGACCCGCTCGTCGGTGGCCGCGATGAGGGGCTCTCGCTTCAGGTCGCCGGCACGCTCAAGCCCGGTGTCACGCGCACGCAGGCCGAGACCGAGCTGAACACCATCCTGCAACGCCTCGGCGAGACCTATCCCGCCACGGGGAAGGGCCATGCGGCGATCGTCGCGCCGTTCACCGAGTTCTTCATCGGCCCCGAGCCGCGGCAACTGCTGTGGACGATGCTCGGCGCCGTCTTCTTCGTGCTCCTCATCGCCTGCTCGAACGTCGCGAACCTGCTGCTCGACCGTGCGGCGCACCGCTCCAAGGAGGTCGGCGTGCGGGCCGCCCTTGGCGCGTCGCGCGGCGCGATCGTCCGGATCTTCCTCGCCGAGGCGTTCGTGCTCGCCCTGCTCGGCACCGCGCTCGGCGTCCTCGTGGCGAAGCTCGGGATCGACGGCTTCAACCGCGCGATCGCGAGCACGCAGCCGCCGTTCTTCATCTCCATCGGCCTCCATCCGCCCGTGCTCGCGTTCGCGATCGGCGTCGCGCTCCTCGCGACGCTCTTCTCGGGGCTGATCCCCGCCATCCAGGCGTCGCGGCCGGACATCGCCGAAGTGCTCAAGGATGAGTCGCGCGGCGCGTCGTCGTTCCAGATCGGCCGCATCAGCAAGGCGCTGATCGTGTTCGAGATCGCCCTCTCGTGCGGCCTGCTCGTCGCGGCGGGCCTCATGACCAAGAGCGTCAGTCGCACGCGGACGATGGACACCGGCTTCACCATGGCCTCCGTCTTCACCGCGCGCGTCGGGTTCCCCGCCGCGTACACCGATACCATCCGGCAGCGACAGTTCTTCGAACAGCTCGGCGAGCGCGTTGCCGGCATGCCCGGCGTGCAGGCCGCGGCCATCGCGTCCGGGCTCCCCGGAGCCCAGCAGGGGCTCAACGGCAATCGACTCTCCGTCGAGGGGAAGGAGTACGCCGCCGACCGCGACCGGCCGACCGTCGACGTGGGCGCGGTGTCACCCGGCTTCTTCAGTGCGCTCGAGATCCCGCTCCGGCAGGGCCGGCTCTTCGAGGCGAGCGACCGCCTCGAGGCGCTCCCCGTCGCGGTGGTCACGGAGCGCTTCGTCGAGCAGCATCTCGAGGGGCGGCCGCCGCTCGGTGCGCGCATCCGCCTGGGCGGCGCGGAGACGACGAACCCGTGGATGACGATCGTCGGCGTCGTGCCGAACGTGTTCAGCGGCGATCCCGAGGATCGCTACCCGGCGGTGGTGTTCCGCCCCTTCGCGCAGGCGCCCTCGAGCTTCGCGTACGTCGCGGCGCGGGTCGCCGGCGGTGACCCGATGGTGCTCGCCGATCCGGTGCGCGAGGCCGTGGCATCGCTCGATCCCGACCTGCCGATCTACTGGCCGATGACGCTCGACGCGGCGGTCGCGGAGCCGCTCTGGTTCGTCCGGGTGTTCGGCACGATGTTCATGCTGTTCGGCGCCGTGGCGCTCTTCCTCGCGAGCATCGGGCTCTACGCGGTCATGTCGTTCTCCGTGGGCCGCCGCACGCGCGAGGTCGGGATCCGCATGGCGCTCGGCGCGACGGCGCGCGACGTGGTCGCGCTGCTGCTCGGGCAGGGGTTCCGCCAGCTGTTCGTCGGCCTGACGATCGGGCTCGTGCTCGCCTGGTCCGTGGCGAGCCTGATGCAGGTGGTGCTGTTCGGCGTCGAGCCGCACGACCCGTTCGTGTTCGGCGGCGTGGCGCTCACGCTCGCCGCGACGGGCACGCTCGCCTGCCTGTTGCCGGCGCGGCGGGCGACACGGATCGATCCCTCCGACGCGATGCGCGCCGAGTAGCCGCGTCGGAACGCCGGACGGAGTAAGTTTGCCGGGCCACCACCCGAGGCCCCGGATGTCCCTCCGACCGATTCCCGCGCGACTGCTGTCCGTGGCCCTCTGGGCCGCGGCCGGTGTCGCCTGCTCCCGCAGCGCCGCTCCCGCGGCACCCATCACCGTCGCCGCGACCGCGCAGGTGAGCGGCACCACGCAGCTGCTCATCGCCGTGCACGCGGTGGATGACTCGGTCGTCTGGGCGAGCGGGGCGCGTGGCACGGTGATCCGCACGACGGACGGCGGCGCGCACTGGACCGCGATGCGGGTGCCCGGCGCCGACTCGCTCCAGTTCCGCGACGTCCACGCCGTCGACGCGCGCACCGCCTGGGTGCTGAGCATCGGCAATGGTGCGATGTCCCGCATCTATCGAACGGATGACGGTGGCGCGACCTGGACCCGGCAGTTCACCAATCCCGACGCGAACGCGTTCTATGACTGCCTCGAGTTCTGGGACGCGCGCCGCGGTCTCGCGATCGGGGACGCGATCGGCACCGAGATGGCGGTGCTCCGCACCGACGACGGCGGCGCACATTGGACGCGCATCGCGCCGTCGAGCCTGCCGCGCGCGCAGGCGAACGAGGGGAGCTTCGCGGCGAGCGGCACCTGCATCGCCATGCACGCCTCAGGGCGCGCCTGGATCGTGATGAACAGCCCGGCCGCCTCGCGCCTCATCCGCACCGCTGACTTCGGGCGCACCTGGGCGCTCGAGACGCTGCCCATCACCACGCGGGAAGGGAGCGGCACCCAATCGGTCATCTTCCGCGATGCACGCCACGGGATGGTGCTCGGCGGCGGCTACCAGGTGCGGCCGGGGGACACGCTCATCGCGGTGACGGAGGACGGCGGCGACACCTGGGTCCCGCGCGGCGCCCCGGCGTTCAAGGTCGGGACCTGGGGCGGGAGTTGGGTCCCCGGGGCGCGGACCCCGACGGCGGTGGCGGTCGGACCGAGCGGGAGCGCGTGGACGCGCGACGAGGGGCGCACGTGGATCGCGATCGACACGCTCAACTACTGGTCGGTCGGCTTCTCCTCGCGCCGCACCGGCTGGGCGGTCGGCACGCAGGGTCGCGTCACGCGCCTCGACGGCTGGTGAGCGTGTCGCGGGCGGAGGCGAGGTCGTCCTCGAGCCGCCCGCACATGATCTCGCACAGGGCGAGCACGTCGTCGTCGGCGAGGGCGTAATGCACGAACAGCCCACGGCGCGTCCGCGAGAGGAACCCGGCCGCGTGGAGCTGCTGGAGGTGCTTGGAGAGGTTCCCCTGCCCGAGTCCCGTCTTGGCGACGAGCTCGGTGACCGTGAGCGGCCCATGCTCCAGGGCGTGCAGGATGCCCAGTCGCGCCGGTTCGGCGAGGGCGCGGAACCGGCCGGCGATCATCGCCAGGAGTTCGGGGGTCGGGGTGCGCTTGACGGAAGGGCGGACCTTGAGGGCCATGGATCGTAAGGTAGCGGGGGCGGGGTAGCAGGCGCGAGGTCGCGCCGCCCCGGCGGATTCCCCCAGCGGCTGTCGGTCATTCCACCATTGCCCGCCCGTCGGATGCGTTGTATGCAGTATAGGGCATATGGTAATCCGGAACCTCCTCCTGCGTCTCCATGTTGCGGCGCTC
>JBGATT010000129.1:0-9599 GCA_044229035.1 Gemmatimonadaceae bacterium
CCCCATGTCGGGAGGCCCGTCCTTCGACGAGCTGGCGTTCCTGAACTCGGTCGTCGGTCGCGCCTCCACCCCGGTGAAGGCGGATGATCCGGCCCCGGTCACCGCTCCGCGCCCGAGCGGTGCTTCGCGTGCGATGCCCACGCCGTCGCCAGCGGCGCCACCGGTGACGCCGCCCGTCCGCTCGACGTCGACGACCCGTCCCCCGACGGAGGGCGACGAGACATCATCCGGCCCGCTCGGACGTCCCACGCCGCGCACGTCCCAAGCGATCAAGACCCTGAAGTGCCAGGAGTGCGGCACGCTGAACTATCCCACCGAGTGGTATTGCGAGCGCTGCGGTGGGGAGCTGGCGGCGCTGTAGGGAGCGCCGCCGGACCGGAACGCAAAAAGGCCGCGCCCGGAGGCGCGGCCTTTTTGCGGTGACCGACTACTTCGCCTTGGCGAGCTTCGACTTCTGGCGGGCCGCGGCGTTGCGATGGATCAGCCCCTTCCGCGCGGCGCGATCGAGCAGCTGCGTCGCCTTGAGCTTCTCGGCGGGGGACGACGCCCCCTCCTTCGCGGTCTTCAGCGCGGTCCGGAGCGCAGCGCGCTGCGACCGGTTGCGCGCGGTCGCCGTCTTGGTCTTGCGCATGTTCTTCTTCGCGGACGCGATTCTCGGCACTGACTGATTCTCCTAAGGGTTGTCCCGGGCACCCTGCGATCGCATGCGGCGCCCGTAGCTCGGGAAGCCTAGGGAGGGAATGGGCGTAAGTCAAGTGAGCGCCGTGCTTTGACTCCCGCGCGAACGGGGTCTACCTTACGGCCCGACTGCCCGTGACGGGCCTCACTTCCAGCCGCGCTGCGCTTGCCCCTGTTCGCCGCCTCCCCCTGTCGCCCGGCGTGGTCCTCGTGACCGCGGTCGAGCCCCAGCCGACCGACGCCGCCTTCGTCGTCGACATCGCCGGATTCAACGGCCCGCTCGACCTCCTTCTCGCGCTCATCCGCGACGAGCAGGTCGACATCTACGACATCCCTGTCGCGCGCATCTGCGAGCAGTTCCTCGCGCGCATGGGAGAACTCAAGCTCAACGAGGCGGCCGAGTACCTCGAGATGGCCGCGCGCCTCATCCGGATCAAGGCGCAGATGCTGCTGCCCCGGAAGGAGGGCGTCGAAGGCTGGGAGGATCCGCGTGCCGAGCTGGTGCGCCGGCTTCTCGAGTACCAGCAGATGCGCGAGGTGGTGGACGTGCTCGAGAAGCTCGGGGAGGACCGCCGCAATCGCTTCGGCCGCTCCTTCCTCCAGCAGGCGGCCGCCCCGCCGCCGGCACCGCTCGCCCTTGCCCTGACGGACCTGCTCGTCGCCGTCGATCGCGTGTTGCGCGCGTCCCGGAAGCCGACGGTCCACGAGGTCGTCCCGCGCGCGCTCGATGTCGATGGGGCCATGACCACCGTCCGCGCGGTGCTCCAACTGCGCGCCAACGCCCGCTGGCGTGACGTCGTGCGCACCGATGCCGAACCCTGGGAGGTCCTGTCGGGCCTCCTCGCCCTGCTCGAGCTCGCGAAGCGAAGCGAGCTCCACCTGACCCAATTGCGTCCGTTCGCGGACGTGGAGATCCGCCGTGAACTCGCTGGCGAAGCTGCTTGAGGCCGCGCTCTTCGCGAGCCCCCGTCCCATCCCGACCGAGGAACTCGCCGCGCTCGACCCGGACTCCTCACCTGCGGCCGTGCAGTCCGCGCTCGATGAACTCCGGGAGCACTATGACGTCGACGGCCACGGCGTCGCCCTCGTCGACATGGGCGGCGGGTGGCAGATCCTGACACGCCCCGAGTACACGGAAGCGATCGAGCGCGCGCAGATGGCGGCGCGCCCGCAGCGACTCTCCGCGGCCGCCCTCGAGACGCTCGCGATCATCGCCTATCGGCAGCCGATCGGCCGCGCCGAGGTCGCCGAGATCCGCGGCGTGGACGTGGGGGCGGTGATCAAGTCCTTGCACGAGCGCGGCCTCATCGACGTCGTGGGTCGGGCCGAGGGACTCGGCCGACCGTTGCTGTACGGGACGACGGGGTCGTTCCTCGAGCAGTTCGGGTTGCGGCATCTCGAGGAGCTGCCGCGAGTCGACGAGCTCGCGATCGCGCTCCGGAAGCCGGGGTACGAGGAACCGGCGCCGGCCGCGGTCGAGCCGCCCGCGGAGGCGTCCATCGTGGAGGTGCTGGTCGAGGCGGTCGTGGAGGCTGAGGCCGCGGGGGCCGAGTGACCGACGAGGCGATGCGGATCCATCGGGCGCTCGCCCGCGCCGGGATCGCGTCGCGGCGCAAGGCGGAAGAGCTCGTCGCGGCGGGACGCGTCCGGGTGAACGGCGCCGTCGCGCGCACCGGCCAGAGCGTGGAGCCGGGCAAGGATGTCATCACGGTGGATGGGAAGACGGTGCGGATGCCCGCGTCCGCGAAGTGGTACGTCCTTCACAAGCCGGCCGGGGTAATAACCACGCGCTCCGACCCGGAGGGCCGCCAGACGGTCTTCGACTTCGTGCCGCCCGACCCGGGGCTCACATACGTGGGGCGACTCGACTACATGACGGAGGGCGTCCTGCTGCTCACGACGGATGGCGATGCCGCGCACCTGCTCACGCACCCGAGCACCGGGGTCGAGCGCCGGTATGTCGCCACGGTCCGCGGATCGGTGAAGGCGGCGGCCGCCGAGATCCGCGCCGGCGTCGAGCTCGAGGACGGCCTCGTCGTCCCCGAGGAGGTCGCCGTGGAGCCCTCCGAGACGCCTCGGGCGTTCGACCTCATGCTCACGATCCGCGAGGGGCGCACGCGCGAGGTGCGCCGACTCTGCGAGGCCGTCGGGCTCGAGGTGCTCCGTCTCGTGCGCACCTCCTTCGGCCCCGTCCAGCTCGGCGCGCTCGCGTCGGGCGCGTCCCGTTCGCTCACGCCACGCGAGCGCGACCTGCTCCTCGCCCTGACCCACTCCGAGACCCGCTGATGACGACGTCGCGTCTCCCGCAGGACATCCTCGACCAGGTCTCCCAGCGCGTCGTCGGCCAGCAGGCGATGGTCGAACGCCTCCTGATCGCGCTCTTCACGGGCGGACACGTCCTCCTCGAGGGCGTCCCGGGACTCGCCAAGACGCTCACCGTCCGCACCCTCGCGGAAACGGTGCGCACGAGCTTCAGCCGGATCCAGTTCACGCCGGACCTGCTACCCGCCGACGTGATCGGCACGCAGGTGTTCGATCAGGCGACCGCGACCTTCTCCGTGAAGCGCGGGCCCATCTTCGCGAACATCGTCCTCGCCGACGAGATCAACCGTGCGCCGGCGAAGGTGCAGGCCGCGCTCCTCGAGGCGATGCAGGAGAAGCAGGTCACGATCGGTGGCACGAGCTTCCCGCTCGTCGAGCCCTTCCTCGTGCTCGCGACGCAGAACCCGATCGAGCAGGAAGGCACCTACCCGCTCCCCGAGGCGCAGGTCGACCGCTTCATGCTGAAGCTCCGCGTCGGGTACCCGACCCGGGACGAGGAGCGCGAGATCATGAAGCGCATGGCGGGCGGTGAGGCGATCGACGTCCGGGCGGTCGCCGGTCCCGAGGAGCTGATGGCCGCCCGCAAGCAGATCGCGGCGCTCTTCCTCGACCCGCGGCTGGGCGACTACATCGTCGACCTCATCCACGCGACGCGGGCGCCCAAGGACGCCGGGCTCGCCGATCTCGTGCCGCTCGTCGAGTACGGCGCGAGCCCGCGCGCGACGATCGCGCTCGCGCAGGCGGCGCGCGCGCACGCCTTCCTCCGCGGGCGCGACTTCGTCTCGCCCGACGACGTGAAGGCGATGGCCCCCGACGTGCTGCGGCATCGCGTGCTCCTCTCGTTCGAGGCCGAGGCCGAGAACGTCTCGAGCGACGAGGTCATCGCGCGGATCCTCTCCGCCGTTCCCGCGCCGTGACCCCGGGCGCCGCCGCCCCCGAGCGGGCGGAGCGGCGCGGCGGCCGCGCGGTCCCCGCCGACATCCTCCGGCAGGTGAAGCGCATCGAGCTGCGCACGCGCGGCCTCGTCAACTCGCGCTTCACCGGCGAGTACCACTCCGTCTTCAAGGGGATGGGGATGGAGTTCGCCGAGGTGCGCGAGTACCAGGCGGGCGACGAGGTGCGCACCATCGACTGGAACGTGTCCGCCCGCATGCGGCGACTCTTCGTCAAGCGCTACGTCGAGGAGCGCGAGCTGACGGTGCTGTTGATCGTCGATTGCTCGGGCTCGTCGCGCGGCGGGGCAGGGGCGCGCGACAAGCAGGCCGTCGCGGCGGAGCTCGCCGCCGTCCTCGCGTTGAGCGCGACGCGTAACAACGACCGCGTCGGGTTGCTGATGCACACCGACCGCATCGAGCACGTCGTGCCGCCCAAGAAGGGGCGGCGCCACGCGCTGCGCCTCGTGCGCGACTGCCTCGCCTGGCCGACGACGTCGCGCGGGACCGATCTCGGAGCGGCGATGGACTACGCGTCCCGGCTGCTCTCGCATCGCGGGATCGTCTTCGTGCTCTCGGATTTCGTCAGCCCCGCGCTCGACAAGCCGCTCACGCGCCTCTCCCAGCGCCATGACGTGGTCGCCGTGGTCCTCGACGATCCGGCCGAGCGGACCCTCCCCGATGCCGGGGTCGCCCGACTCCGCGATGCGGAGACGGGACGGCTGGTGGAGGTCGACACGAGCGACCGGCGCGTGCGCGCCCGCTACACCGCCCTCGTGCGGAAGGAGCAGGAGGAGCGGCAGGCGCTGCTCCGGCGCCTCGCGGTGGACGAAGTGCTCGTCCCGCTCGAGGCCGGATATGTCGAGCCGCTGCTGCGCTTCTTCCGCACGCGCGAGACGCGCGCCCGTCGCCGGTGATGATCGCCACGCGCCATCGCTCCTCGCTCGCGTCGCTCGCCGTGATGCTCGCGGCCGTCTGCGCCGCGTCCGTCGCGCCGGCTCGCCTCGCGGCCCAGGTCACCGCGCGGGTGACACCCGATTCGGTCGGCGTCGGGCAGCCCATCACCGTCGAGCTGCGCGTGCGAGTCCCGGCGGGAGCCGAAGTCCGCTTCCCGGCACTCCCGGATTCGAACGAGGTCGTGGAGCCGCTCGATCCGCGCGCGGTCCGCGATGCCTCGACCTCGTCTGTCCTCGACCGCACCGCGGTCTACCGGCTGATCGCGTGGGACACGGGACAGCGCGTGGTGCGCTTCGGCGACATCACGGTCCTCCGCGACGGCGCCGAGGTACGGTATCCGGTGCGGCTCCCCGCGTTGCGCGTCTTCTCGGTCCTCCCGGCCGACAGCACCCAGCGTGTCGCCCGCCCGCCGCGGGAACTCTTCGTGCTGGGCGGCGGGTGGTGGCGGCTGGTGATCGCGCTCGTAGTGGTCTCGGCGCTCGGCTGGGCCGTCTGGCGCGCCTGGAGGCGGCACCGTCAGGCGCGCCTCGCCGAAGGCCCAGACGCGTCCGCCGTCGCGCACGAGGCATTCGCCCACGCGGCGCGGCTCGGGCTGCTCGAAGCGGGCGAGCATGGACGGTTCGCGCTCACGCACATCGACGTGATGCGCCGCTACCTCGCCGCGCGATTCCCGCAGGCGGACTCGTCGCGCACCGCGCGCGAGGTCGCGGACGGGCTGCGCGGTGCGGAGTTCCCGATCCTGCCCGAGCGCGTGGCCGAGCTGCTGCTGCGGAGCGAACCGATCGCCTTCGCGCGCGCCCCGGTGAGCGCCGACGAGGCGAAGGGCATCGCGGTCGAGGCGCGCGCGATCGTGGCGGACGTCGAGACCGCGTGGCGCGCGCGCCGGGCGCACGAGGGGAAGATCCGGCGGAGGCCGTTGCGATGAACTGGCGCGCGCTCGACTTCACCACCCCGTGGGCCTTCGCGGCACTCGCGCCGGTGCTGCTCTGGCTCGTCTGGCGTCGGCGGCGTCGTCCGCCCGCGTTGCTCCACGCGCGGGCCGAACTGCTCGCAAGCGGTCCGCGGCGCGGCCAGTGGGCCGCGCGCCTCGCGATCGCGCTCCGCGTGCTCGGGCTCGTCGCGGCCGTCACCGCGCTCGCGCGGCCGCGGACCGGCGCGCGCGCCGAGACGGTGCGCGCCGACGGCATCAGTATCGTGCTCGCGCTCGATGTCTCGACGTCCATGCTCGCGGAGGACTTCCAGCCGGACAACCGGCTCGCGGTCGCCAAGCAGACCATCAAGGAGTTCATCCTCGGGCGCTCGCAGGACCAGGTCGCCGTGGTCGCCTTCGCCGGAGAAGCGCTGACTCAGGTCCCGCTCACGCTCGATTACCCGGTCCTCCTCGCGGCGGTCGACAACATCCAGCCGGGGCAGCTCGAGGATGGTACCGCGATCGGCACGGGGCTCATCACGTCCACGAATCGCCTGCGCGATGCCGCTGGTCGCTCGCGCGTCGTCGTGCTGCTGACGGACGGGGAGAACAACCGCGGCACGATCGATCCGCGTACCGCCGCGCAGGCGGCAGCAGCGCTCGGCGTGCGGGTGTACACCATCGGCGTCGGCACCGAGGGTGTCGCCCCGGTGCCGGTCGGCCGCGGCGTCTTCGGTCTCCGCTACGAGAATCGGCCGGTGCGGATCGACGAGGCGCTCCTCGAGGACATCGCGAAACAGACCGGGGGGCGGTACTTCCGGGCCCGCGACGCGCAGGCGTTGAAGCGGATCTACGACCAGATCGACCAACTCGAGCGGGCACCCATCCGGTCAACGCGCTACGTACGGTTCACCGAGCTCTACGCGTGGCCGCTCGCGCTCGCCGCCCTCGCGCTCCTGGCCGAGTTGTTGCTCGTCTGGCGTCGAGGCCCTTTGCCATGATGCGGATCGTCGATCATCCCTGGATGCTCGCCGCCGCGCTGGGGGCGGCGCTCTTCGCGCTCCTCGCGGTCATCGCCGGGTTCCGCCGGCGACAGGCGCGGCTCTCGCGGTTCGGCTCACCGGAGGCACTCGAACGACTCGGCCCGCCCGGACTCGCTCGCGTCCCGCGCGCGCGCGCGGCGCGCCTTGCCACCGCCATCGCGCTGCTCGGCGTCGGGCTCGCCGCGCCGCGCTGGGGGCAGGGGAGTGCCATCGTCGACACCGAAGGGCTCGACGTCGCGATCGCGATGGACGTCTCGCTGTCGATGCTCGCCGAGGATGAACGGCCGAGCCGCCTCGAGCGGATGAAGCAGGAGGTCCGACGGTTCCGCGCGAGCGCCCCGGGCGACCGCGTCGCGATCCTCGCCTTCGCCGGCCGCAGCTACATCCTCTCGCCGCTCACGAGCGATGACGGGGCCCTCGAGCTCTTCCTCGAGAACCTCGACCCGACCATCGTCGGCCAGCCGGGGAGTGCCATCGCCCCGCCACTGCGGCAGGGGCTCGACCTGCTCTCCGTGAGTCAGGGCGGAGCCGACCGGGCGCTCGTCGTCATGAGCGACGGCGAGGCCTTCGACGACAAGCCGGCCGCGCTCGCGCTCGCGCGCTCGGCCAAGGAGAAGGAGATCCACCTCGTCACGGTCGGCTTCGGGACGCCGGGGGGCGGCCCCATCCCGCTCCTCGAGTCGGGTGGCACGGAGGTCAAGCGCGACGAGCAGGGGGAGGTCGTCATCACCCGGTACGACGAGACCTTCCTGCGCGAGCTCGCCGAGGCCGCGGACGGCGAGTTCGTCCCCGCCGACGCCAGCGACAAGGGGATGCGCGTGCGACGCGCCCTCGCGGAGCTCGAGTCGGAGCGCCGAGTGGAGGAGCAGCGTCTCGCGCGTCCGCTCCAGTACCAGTGGTTCGTCGGCCTCGCCGTCCTGCTGCTCCTCCTCGACGCCTGGCTCGCCGACGGCGGGCGCGCTCCCCGGTTCGGCGCGACCGCGATGCTCGCGCTCCTCCTGTGGGCGACGCCGGTCGAGGCGCAGGGCGATCGGCTGCGCGAGGCGATCCGCGAGCATCAGGCCGGACGCCTTCCGGGTGCCATCCGTGCCTACCGCGACGTCGTCGCGAGCGGTGATCGACGTCCGGTCGTCCTCTACGACCTCGGCACCGCGCTGCTGGCGGCCGATTCGGTCGACGCGGCGATCGACGCGCTGGAGCGCGCGACGTTCACGCCCAGCGCCGAGTTGCGGTCGCGCGCGCTGTACAACCTCGGCACCGCCTATCTCAAGCGCGGCATGCGCGCGGACGGTGAGCAGCGGGCGGCGGCCCTGCGGAGTGCCCGGCGTGCGCTGCGTACCGTGCTCCTCGAGCGACCGGGCGACGCTGACGCGCAGTGGAACTACGAACTCGCATTGCGCGCACCGCAGCCGCAGGGCGGCGGCGGGGGTGGGCCACAGCCGCCCCAGCAGCAGTCGCAGCAGCCGCGACCGGAGCCGCAGGGCCAGATGTCGCGCCAGCAGGCGGAGGCATTGCTCGACGCCGCCGCTCGTGAGGAACGCGAGACGCAGTCGCGTCGCCAGCGAGGCAGCCGCAACCAGCGGGCGAACGGGGAGAAGGACTGGTGACTCGCCCCGGGTGCGCGCGGAGCATCGCCTGGCGTGCCGCGGCCGTCGCCGCGTGGGCGCTCGTAGCGACCACGGCGGTGGCGCCGGTCGTCGCCGCGCAGGACGGCGTCGGCTTTCGTGCGTCCATCGGTCCAGACACGGTCTATGTGGGTCAGCAGGCGCTCTACTCGCTGACCGTGAGCCTCCCCGCCGAGGTGCGCCAGCGCCTGCGCCGCAATCCCGTCTTCGTGCCGCCCGAGGCGCGCGCGATGCTCGCGTACGAGCTCCCGATGTCGAAGGGCGACCCCACCCGCGAAGGGAGCGAGGTGCACGTCTTCCGGCGCGCGCTCTTCCCGCTCACGCCCGGCCGCTACCAGATCGCGCCATCGCAACTCACCTACGCGCTCCCGCAGAGTCCGAGCTTCTTCAGTCGCGAGGAGGAGCGCACCCTGCGTTCGGAGTCGGTGACGCTCGTCGCGATCGACCCGCCCCTCGCCGGACGACCGAGCGCGTGGATCGGCGCCGTCGGTCGGTGGCGGGTGACGGCCCGGACCGACGCACGCGAGGGCCGCGTCGGCGACCCGCTCGTGCTCACGCTGCGCGTGGAAGGGGTCGGCAACGCGACGTTGCTGCCGCGGCCCGCGCTCGCGGTGACCTGGGCCGACGTCGTCGCGGAGGACGAACGGGTCACGCTCGACACGACGCCGAACGCGCTCGGCGGATCGAAGGAGTTCTCCTGGCTCCTCACGCCGCGGACCGCTGGTGCGCGCGAGGTGCCGGCCGTCGAGTTCGTCTATTTCGATCCCGGGACGCGCCGATACGAGGTCGCGCGCACCACGCCCATCGCGCTGCGGGTGCGCGAAGGCGACTACGTGAGCATCACGCGCGCGGCGGGCGCGGCCCCACGCGACTCCGCGCTCGCCCTCCGTCCGGCGCTCCAGGGCCCGCGTCCGCTCACGCTCCCGCGGCTGACGCTCTGGGGATGGCTCGCGCTCGCCGCACCGCTCCCGTGGGCCGTCCTCGCCTTTCGGCGTCGCCGCCCCAAGGTGGTCCGCCCGCTCACGGCGACCGAACGGCTCGCACGTCCGGGGAGCGCGGAGCAGGGGGCGTTGCGCACGCTCTTCGAGGGGGCACTGCGCGACCGCACCGGCGTCCGGTTGGACCGGGAGAC
>JBGATT010000130.1:0-13359 GCA_044229035.1 Gemmatimonadaceae bacterium
CACCCCACTGCTCCCACTCCTGCGCCGTGAGCGGGAGGCTCGGGTCGAGCATCGTGTTGATGACGTCCACGAAGGGGACGTCCGCGACGATCACCTTGAACAGGTCGGGACGCAGGTTGGCGACCACCCCCATGAGCAGCCCGCCGGCGCTCCCCCCGTTGGCGGCGAGACGGTCCGCCGACGTGTACCGCTCGCGCACGAGATGCTCGGCGACGTCGATGAAGTCGGTGAAGGTGTTCATCTTCCGGAGCATCTTCCCGTCGTCATACCACTCACGGCCCATCTCCTGTCCGCCGCGCACGTGCGCGATGGCGTAGGTGATGTCGCGATCGATCAGTGAGAACCGCTGCGAGCTGAAGGTGGGCTCGGTGGTGGCCCCGTACGACCCGTATGCGTAGAGGAGGAGCGCCGAGCCGCCATCCCGCCCGGCGCCCTTCCGGTGCACGAGCGAGATGGGGATGCGTGTGCCGTCGCGGGCCGTCGCGTAGAGGCGCTCCACCTCGTAGCGGGCGGGATCGTACCCACCGAGGACCTCATCCTGCTTGCGACGCGTCCGCGCCCGCGTGTCCATGTCGTAGTCGAACACCGTCGTGGGCGTGACGAGGGAGCTGTACGAGAAGCGCAGCGAGGCGGACTCGTACTGCGGATTGCTCCCCGGGAATACGCCGTACGCCGCCTCGGGAAAGCTCACGTCATGCGTGGCACCGCCGTCGAGGGCGGTGATCCGGAGCTGCCTGAGGCCGTCGCGGCGCTCGATCACCACCACGTGGCGCCGGAAGGCCATGACGCCCTCGACGAAGACGCCGGGCCGATGCGGGAGCCAGTCGGTCCAGGCCGCCGGCGCGTCGAGCGGCGCGGTCATCACCTTGAAGTCGCGCGCATCCCGGTTCGTGAGGATGTAGAAGACCCGTTCGCCCGGCTCGACCTCGTACTCGACGCCGGGCCGTCGCGGCGCGATGACCCGCGGCGGCTCCTCGGGCCGGTCGGCGGGGATGACGTGCCATTCACTCTGCGTGAAGGACCCGCTGGAGATGAGGATCCACTCGCCATTGCGCGAGCGGGAGAGGTTCACGTTGAAGAGGACGTCGGTGTCCTGGTAGACGCTCACGTCCGTCTCGCGCGGCTCGCCGACGACGTGCCGCCAGACGCGGTCGCCCCGCTTGGCGGCATCGGGCGTCATGTAGAACAGCGTGCGATTGTCGCTCGCCCACGCGAGCCCCCAGCTGAGCTTCTCCAGTCGCTCGTCGATCCAGCGGCCGGTGGTCAGGTCCTTCACCCGCAGGTGGAAGTCCTCGTATCCGGTCGTGTCGACCAGGACGGCCAGCCGGCGGTGGTCCGGACTCACCTCCATCCCGCCGAGCGAATAGAACTCGTGCCCCGCGGCCTCCGCGTTCTGGTCGAAGTACACCTCCTCGGCCGCGTCGAGCGACCCCTGCTTGCGAGCGAAGATCGGATACGCCTTCCCCCGCTCCGTCCGCGAGTAATAGAACCAGCCGTCGCGCTCGACGGGGACCTGGCTGTCGTCCTCCTTGATGCGACCGAGCATCTCGTCGTAGAGCTGCCGCTGCAAGTCGGCCGTGTGCGCCATCATGGCGTCGGTGTAGCGGTTCTCGGCCTCGAGGTACGGGATCGTCTCGGGGTGGGTCCGGTCCTTGAAGTAGGCGTAGTCATCCACGCGGCGGTCGCCATGGAGCGTGGTGACGACGGGGATCCTCGTGGCGATCGGGGCGGACGGGAGCTGGGCGGCGACTGGGGTGCTCATCAGGATCTGGGCGGCTGGAGGGACGTCGCTGGAAAGATGGGGCCGGCGTTCCCGCGGCGGGATACGAGACGCCGGTTATCTTCCGAACCTCAACCTCCTGCCTGCTCCCCATGCCCGCCTCCCCCGGCACGCGCCTCCTCCGTCTCTGGCGCACGCTCAGCCCGCTCCCCGGCGGGCAGTGGCTCTTCGCGATGTTCTTCTCGCGCATGGTGCCCTATTCGGGCTCCGTCGGACCGCGCATCCGCCATCTCGAGCCGGGCCACTGCCGCGTCGAGATCCCGGATCGGCGCTCCAACCGTCAGCATCTGGGCTCGGTGCACGCGATCGCGCTCATGAACGTGGCCGAGATGGCGAGCGGGATGGCGATGATGTCCGGGCTGCCCGACGGCGTGCGCGGCATCGTCACGCACATCGCGATCGAGTACCTGAAGAAGGCGCGCGGGACGATCACCGCGGTGAGCCGCGTGGCGGTCCCGACCGTCACGACGGACCAGGACTTCGACGTGATCAGCGAGTGCCTCGATCGCGAGGGGACCGTCGTCGCGCGCGCGACGGTGCGCTGGCGGCTGGGACCGGTGCGCGAGCGGGCGTCAGCCGGCCCGACCCCGGGGGCGCGCTGATGGAGACGCCGTTCACGCGACAGGCGCGGGTCACCGTCCCGCTCATCTGCGGTCCGATGTACCCCTGCTCCAACCCCGAGCTCGTCGCGGCGGTGAGCGAGGCCGGGGCGCTGGGCATCGTGCAACCGATCGCGCTCACCTATGTGCATGGGCACGAGTTCCGGGCCGGCCTCCGCTACATCAAGACCCTGACGGCGAAGCCCATCGGGTTCAACGCGCTGATCGAGGGGAACAACAAGCTCTACAAGGAGCGGATGACGCAGTGGATCGACATCGCGCTCGAGGAGGGGGTCCGGTTCTTCCTCACGTCACTCGGCAACCCGAAGTGGGTCTGCGACCGGGTGCATGCGGTCGGGGGCGTGGTCTACCACGACGTGACCGAGCGGAAGTGGGCGCAGAAGGGGATCGACGGCGGCGTGGACGGGCTCGTCGCGGTGAACGCCCGCGCGGGCGGGCACGCCGGCCGCAAGTCGCCCGAGGCGCTGCTCGACGAACTGCGTCCCTTCAACGTCCCGATCGTCTCGGCGGGGGGCGTCGGGACGCCCGAGGAGTTCACGCGCCACCTGCGGATGGGCTACGCGGCGGTGCAGCTCGGGACGCGCTTCATCGCCACACCGGAGTGCAAGGCGAGCGATGCCTACAAGCAAGCGATCGTCGACGCGAACGAGGAGGACATCGTCCTGACCGAGCGCCTCACGGGCGTCCCGGTGGCGGTCATCCGGAACGCCTACATCGAGAAGCTGGGCACCGACGCGGGCTGGTTCGCGAAGTGGATGCTGCGCGGCCGACGCACGAAGCACTGGATGCGCACCTGGTACGCGCTCAACTCGGTTCGACGACTCAAGCGGTCGTTGCACTCGGCGAACGTGTCGACCGACTACTGGCAGGCCGGGAAGTCGGTCGCGGGGATCCATGACGTCCGGCCCGCCGCGCAGATCGTGCGCGAGTTCGCCGCCGCGCTCGACTGAGGTCGGGCGCGCGCCACCGATCCGACCCGCGCGCTACTGTCGCCGCGCGGGGAGCGGCTCCCAGACCAGCCCTTCCGGCCGGCGGAAGACGAGCCGCGGTGCGGGCAGCAGGCTCAGCGATGCCTCGAGCTCCATGATGCCGCCCGCATCGTCGTAGCTCACGAGGACGATCGTCGAATCCGCCTTCCGCGTCTGCTTCAATGCCGTGATCTTGTACCCGAGCATCGGAGCGCCCGGTTGCACGGCCATGAAGATCGAGTCCGCCGAGAAGGCGAGGCGGCGTCCCGCGAAGTTGGCGTGCGTGCAGGTCCACTCGCGCACGAGAGCCTCGGGGACGACGACCTCCGCCTGCGGCCAGAACTTCCACACCGACGCGCCGATCACCACGAGCACGGCGAGCACGGGCATGAACTTGAGCGAGACTCGCGAGGTGATGCCCGAGAGGTCGATCCCCGCCGACGGCGCCGCGGCCTTGGCCGCCGCCGCGATCTCCTCGGCGGTCGGCTCCTTCGGCGGCAGGCGCATCAGCATGCCGACGTCGTTCAGTGCCGCGCGGAGCTCTTCGGTATCGACCTTCTCGGGCTTCTTGGTCATCGTGAGGCGAGGGGTAAGGCGTCAGTACTTGGAGGCGAGACCGATGTAGCTCACGAGGAGCGGCACGTACGTGTACGGCCGCCCCCACGGGTCGCGCAGCGAACCGCGCCCGATGTCCGCGAGCGAGGCGGGGAGCGAATCGAGCGCGGAGAGGTCCTGGGCGATCTGGCGCATGTCCGAGATGGCGCGCGCGACCTTCGCCTTGTCGATCGATCCCGAGATCGGGGGGACCGCGACGGTAGAGAGGACGCCAACGATCACCATCGCAGCGATCAGCTCGATGATGGTGAACCCGTGACGTATGTGGCGACGAGCAATGCTCGTTCCCTTAGGCATGGCACATCTCCCGGCGAGTCCGAATCGTCCTTCCACCTCGTCAGTGGACGATTCACCCCGGACCGAGGTCTCGCCGCCGCCACTTCGTGACGGGGGAACCCCTACGGGAGCGGCGCCTCGGCGATGGCCGGAGGAACGCCCGGCCACCAGCGATGGACGAGGACCGTCACGGTGCCAGGTCGGACGGTGACGGTGCCCAAGGAGTAGGCCTCCCCATCCCGGGTGACCTCGACCAGGTGCTCACCCACCGGAAGCCGCATGCGCGAGACGACGACGCGGTCCGGGAGGAGCTGCCACGCCCGAAGGTCCGGCTGGTCGAGCACCTGCGACCCCACGTGAAGCGCGAGCATCCCGATGCCGGCGAGGATCAGACCGGCGGCCGCGAGCCCGGCGTTGCCGCCATCGCTCTTGGCGTCGTCCTTCTTGCTCCCCTTCTCGCCCTTTCCCGAACTCGAGTCGTCGTCATCGTCCGTGAGCACGTCGCCGGCGGCGCTGAACGCGCCTTCGGCCGCGTTGGCCGTCACCTCCCGCACCGCGGCGCGGGCGAGGGCCCGCGCGATCCGGCCGGGCTGTTCGCGCTCGAAATCGGCGCGCACCGCGCGGCTCACGTCGAGCGTGATGGCGTCGGCGACCACCGGGCTGCTCCCGAACGCCGCGTCCCACTGCCGCGGCAAGCCGGTGGCTCGTGCGCCGAGCCGACCCACGGCGGCATCGGGGTTCACCGGCCCCATGACGGGCCATCGAAGGCTGACGTTGCGATAGCGCTCGGCGCGCCAGTCGCGCTGGAGCCCGCGCCGGCCGTCGATCCGGCGGTAGGTGTCGAGCCGCACCGCGCCGTCGTCGCTCTCGAGCAACGCGACCTCGTCCTGCGCGACCCAGAAGTCGAGTGCGGTCGGTTCCGGGCGCGCGACGAACCCGTCCTCGATGAGGACGACGACGTCGCCATGAGCCGAATCGGGCGGGATGGTATCACCGGGCAACCGTCCGAGCAGCGCGGCGGCGTTGCGGTAGGCGACATCGGCATCGGGGCGCTCACCGGCGACCTCGAACATCACGCCCGAGATGTAGCGCATGGCGCCCATGAAGGCCGAGTCCGGATTGTTGCTCGCGTCACTCGCGAGCAGGACCCCCATCCGTCGGGCCTCGACCGCGGTCTCGTCACGCTCGTTGCGCGCCAGCCAGTTGAGACCGCCATAGTACGGGATCATGAGCCGTTCGGCGGGTCCGACATTGTACGGCAAGGCTCCCTCGCCGGTGACCAGGCTCTGCGCCCCGTCGGAGAGACGGCGGGTGTAGCGCTGGTAGGAGATCTCCCAGGCGCGGTCGAGCGCTCGGCTGCCGAGCTCGTTCTGCCCGGCGTGCACCGCGATCAGACCCTTGTAGAGGTGGCGGAGCAGCGCATCGGCGGGCGCGATCTCCTTCTGCCGGATGGACTCGAGTGCCGACCCGTACTGACCGGCGACGAGTTGTGCCCGGATCTGCCGCTCCGCCGGGATCCCGGCCGGACCCGCGCGCCAGCTCTGGCCTGCGGACGCGCAGGCCTGGAGCAGGAGCGTGAGTACGAGCAGGGAGCGCATGGACTGGCGATGAAGGATGTAGGTGGAAGGAGGAAGGAGCCGGCGCGTCTGGGGCGCGGCGCCGACCGGGGCTGCCGCACCAGACTCACCTCACCTGCTTCTCCAGCACGACGATCCGCTGCTGCGCCATGGCGATCGCCTCCGCCATCTTGGCGTTCGCGTCGCCCTGCGCCTTGATGCGCTCGAGGTCGAGCGAGAGCAGGAATCGCTGATAGCGCATCAGCGCCTCCTGCGGCCGGAGTTGCAGGTCGAGCAGCCGGGCGGCCTTGTACTGCACCTCGGCATTGTCCGGGTCGAGCACGCTCGCCCGGTCGTAGCGGTTGAGTGCGCCGGCCATGTCGTTCGCGGTGACGAGGTCGTCCCCCTCGCGGACCAGCGCGTCGGCGGCCGCCTTGCCCTGTGCCTGCGCGGTGGCGTCCTGCGGCTTGCTCGCGATGAGGATGCCCTGCGGCCCGCGACGCGAGAGGACGGCGGCGCGACCGGCCTCCATCTGGACCATCACCATCTCGCCGACCTTGTCCTTCGGGGACATCGAGACGCGAGCGGGGACGAGGATCGCGTCGTTGCCAGCGCGGCGGACGACCCACGCCACCGGCGCGGTGCGAGTCGCGGCGTAGACCTGGACCTCGTTCATGCCGATGGTGACCTCGCCACGGGCGATCGCCTCGCGGACCGCGGTCGGTGCCCCCGCGGTCGCGAGGGCGTACACCGAGTCGATGCTCGCGCGGGCGGCGTTGCGCTCGTCCTCGACCATCGGCGCGGAGGTGGACGCGTCGGTGGCGGGGACGCGGTCCCCGTTGACCATGATCGGCGATTCGTTGACGCGCTGCGGATACGGTGCGCACGCGTTGAGCGCGAGGAACGCGCTGGCGGAGAGATAGATGGTCGGGCGCATGTCAGGGGAGGTGCTGAAGGTGGACGGACGGAGGGGTGGTCAGCGCGGGCGAGGACTCACGGCGTGAGTCGGCGCCGCTGGATGTACTTCTTGATCTTGTGCTGGCCCACCCAGACCTTCGCGTTGCTCTCGAGATCGATCAGCGTCGCGTCGATCTGGTAGAAGGTGATCTTCTCGCGCCCCTCCGAGTCCTCGATCGCCTGAACGTCACCCTGCAGCATGAAGCGCGCGCCCTGCTCGCGCGCCATCCGGGCGCGCGACTCGGCGGTCGCGTTCACCTGCTGGTCGGCGCGCTCATCCCGGACCTCCTGGCGCTCCTCTCGGCTCGCGACGACGCGGACCGCGCCCGACGTGATGTACGCGCGCTCAAGGTCACGGACGAAGGTCCCGACCGCGATGTGCTCCATGGTCCGATTGCGGAACTCGCCGACGATGATGGTGGGCGACTGCCCGTTGTTCGCCGCGGCCCAGTCTCGCGCCCAGGAAGCGCCGAGGGACTGGCCGATGAGCTCGTTGGCGACGAGCCGCGAGTCGGTGTCGTTCCAGCGGCCCGAGAGATCGGTGACGCTGTTGGGATCGACGCGGCTCACGCGCTTGATGCCGCATGCCGAGACGGCGAGTGCGGCAATGACGAGGGCGAAGATGGGGCGACGGGCGAGCATTGGGGCCTCGGATGGGCTGGGGTTCGGTTCCTCTGAATGCAGGACGAGTGCCAGCAGGCACAGGTTTCGTAAGTCGTTGATCAGCATGGGCTTTGCGGTACACACCGCGCCGCGATGTCCGCTAATTGGGACGAGTGTGTCGCGGGTCACAGTCGCCGAGGAAGGCGGGAGGATGGAGGATGAAGGCGGAGACACGGCGCACGACGTCTGGCGCGCGAGACGGCGCCGGAACGCCCGCCGTCGGGACGCTAGATTCTCCGCATCCCGCGTCAGCGTTTGCGTGGGCTCCCAACCTTCCTCCTTCCCACTTCCTCGATCCCCATGGCCGCCGACATCATCGACTACCGCATCGTAGGTGACGACATGCAGGGCGTCATCATCACCCTGGATCCGGGCGAGGCCGTCTTCGCCGAGGCCGGCGGCATGATGTACATGGAGGACGGCATCCAGATGGCGACGACGCTCGACCCGAACAACCAGGGCGGCGGCCTCTTCGGCAAGCTGCTCGGCGCGGGGAAGCGCCTGCTCACGGGCGAGTCGTTCTTCATCACGCTCTTCGGGAACTCGGCAGCCGTCCGCCGCGACGTGGCCTTCGCGACGCCGACCCCGGGGAAGATCTTCGTCGCCGACCTGAAGCAGTGGGGCGGCGAGATGATCGCGCAGAAGGATGCGTTCCTGTGCGCGGCGCGCGGCATCGACCTCGACATCGCGTTCACCCGCAAGCTCGGGGCGGGCTTCTTCGGCGGCGAAGGTTTCATCCTGCAGCGGCTGCGCGGCGACGGGCTCGCGTTCCTCTCGGCCTCGGGGACGCTGATCGAGCGCGACCTGCGCCCGGGCGAGTCGCTCCGCGTGGACACCGGCTGCCTCGTCGCGTTCCAGTCGAGCGTGAACTACGACATCGAGATGGTGCGCGGCATCAAGAACATGGTGTTCGGCGGCGAAGGCATGTTCTACGTGAAGCTCACCGGTCCCGGTCGCGTGATCCTGCAGACCCTGCCCTTCTCCCGCCTCGCGGCGCGCGTGATCGCCCACGCACCGGCGATGCAGCGTCAGGGCTCGGCCGCCGCGGGGATCCTCGGCGGGCTGATCGGGGACCAGGGCTGATGCTCGACCGGCACGCGGCACAGGCGAAGGGAGGTCGACTCATCGCAGTGCCGCGCCGCGTGACGGGTGCCGTCTCCGCGCTCGCGCTCGCGGGGGCGCTGTGGGTGGGG
This sequence comes from Gemmatimonadaceae bacterium, assembly GCA_044229035.1. Lineage (GTDB taxonomy): Bacteria > Gemmatimonadota > Gemmatimonadetes > Gemmatimonadales > Gemmatimonadaceae > Pseudogemmatithrix. The sequence continues at coordinate 8,629 of JBGATT010000130.1, forward strand.
TTCAGGCCGATCGGCGCGGTCCCGCCGATCGGCCCGCTGCTCGATCCGGCGCACGGCGTCTGGGCGGCGGCGCGCTTCGCCGAGCTGCCGGGCGAGCAGTCGCTGGTGCTCGACGGCTTGAGCGGCCCGGTCGAGGTGCGGTTCGACGACCGCGGCGTGCCGCACATCTTCGCGACCTCCGTCCCCGACGTCGCGCGCGCGCTCGGCTGGGTGCATGCGCGCGACCGCCTGTTCCAGATGGAGCTCACGGCGCGCAAGGTGACGGGCACGCTGAGCGAACTCGCCGGGCGTGCCACGCTCTCGATCGACCGGCAGTCGCGCGAGCGCGGGCTCGCCGTCGCCGCCGAGACAAGGTGGGACGCGCTCCCCGCCGACTCTCCCACGCGGAAGGTGATCGAGGCGTACGTCGAAGGGATCAACCAGTGGGTACGCGACGCCGATGTGGCCGAGTGGCCGGTGGAGTACAAGCTGCTCGGCGCGCGGCCGCGGATCTTCCAGTCGCGAGACGTCTACTATCTGCTCGCCGAGATGGGACAGGTGCTCGCGTGGCAGAGCGAGGAGCTCGAGCGAAGCGCCGTGGAGGCGCTGGTCGGCTCCGCTGCGACGGATGCACTCTTCCCGGTGAACGCACCGATCCAGGAGCCGATCGAACCGGTCCCCGGACGCACCACGCCGCGTTGGGCCGCGGTGCGCTTCCCCGCGCCGGCCGTGCCGGATGCGCGCGCCGTCGCGAGCGCCCGGCGGCTCGAGGCGACCATCGCGCGGCTCTCGCCCGAGACCTTCACGCGCGGCGAGGCCGCGGTCGGCTCGAACAACTGGGCCGTCGCGCCGGAGCGGACCGCGGCGAAGCACGCCCTGCTCTCGGGCGATCCGCACCTGCAGCTCTCGTTGCCGAGCGTCTGGTACGAGGCGCATCTGGTGGTGCCCGGCGAACTCGACGCGTACGGCGTGACCTTCCCGCTCGCGCCGAACATCCCGATCGGCTTCAACCGCGACGTCGCGTGGACCGCGACGAACACCGGCGCCGACGTGATGGATTTCTATCGGGAGACGGTCGATGACTCCGCGTCCCCGACGCGCTACCGCGTCGATGGCGCGTGGCGCACCGTGACCCGCCGCGTGGAGGAGTTCCGCGGCCGGAGCGGCGAGCGGCTCGCGACCGACACGTTGTATCGCACGCATCGCGGCCCGATGCTGCGCACCGCGGAAGGGTGGCTGTCGATGCGGTGGACCGTGCTCGAGCCGAGCGACGAGGCGAGCGCGTTCCTCGGCGCGATGCGTGCGAGGAGCGCGGAGGAGTGGTACCGCGCGATGGAGTCGTACAAGGCGCCGGCGCAGAACTTCCTCGTGGCCGACCGGAGCGGCGCGATCGGCATCCGAAGCACCGGGCGCTATCCGATCCGGCCGGGCGATGGCCGCGGAGACCGGATCTTCGACGGCAGCACCTCCGCGAGCGATTGGGTGGGCGACTGGCCGCTCGCGCAGTATCCCCAGGCGTTGCGCCCCGCCCAAGGCTATCTCGCGAGCGCGAACCAGCAGCCGCTCGATCCCGCGGTGCGTCCGGGCTACCTCGGCTGGGACTGGCCGACGCCGTGGCGCGCGATGCGGATCAACGAGATCCTGCGCGGCGATTCGGCGATGACGCCGGAGAAGATGCGCCTCGCGCACACCGATGCGCGCAGCGTGATGACCGAACCGGTCCGGAGCGTGGTGCGCGCCGCGGTGACGGCCGCGGGGACCGCCGCGAGCGCCGAGGAACGTGAAGCGATGGCGTTCCTCGACGCGTGGGATGCGCGGTTCGACACCGAGAGCAAGGGCGCCGTGCTGTTCGCGGAGCTGGTGCAGGAGCTCACGAAGCGGACGTGGGACGAGTTCAGCGTCCCGGGCGACGGTCGTCGCGTGGCGACGCCGAACACGATGCAGTTGGTGCGGCTCTTCGACGAGCCCGCATCGGCGTGGTGGGATGACCGCGCGACGACCGCCGAACGGGAGACGCGCGACGCGATCGTGCGCGCCTCGCTCGCCGCGGCGTGGTCGACGATGCGCGGACGGCGCGGAGATGACTCGCGCCGGTGGCGCTGGGGCGACGTGCGACAGGCCAACATCCGCCATCTGCTGCAACTGCCCGGCTTCGGGCGCGACTCGCTCGAGGTGCAGTCCGGACCCGGCACGTTGAGCCCCAACGAGGGTCGCGGGACGCATGGTGCATCCTGGCGCTTCGTGGTCGAGCTCGGCGATGCGGTCTCCGCTTGGGGCACGTATCCCGGCGGGCAGTCGGGGAACCCGGTGTCGTCGCGGTACGATGACCGGATCGAGCTCTGGCGGACGGGGCAGCTCGCGCCGCTGCGGCTGCCGTTCAAGGCGGAGGATCTGAATGGTGACGTGCTCGTGAGCGTCCTGCGGTTCACGCCGGTGGGAGTCGCCCGATGAAGGCCGGCCTGTGGTTCCTCGCGCTCGTGGCGGTGATCGCGGCCGGCACCTGGTTCGTGGCGTGGTGGACGGTGCCGGTGATCGGCGCGGCGTGGGGTCATGTGAAGCGCGAGGACGCCTCTGCCGCGTTGGCGGCAGGGCTCGCGGGGATGGCGGCCTGGGGCGCACTGCTGCTGGTCGCGGCCAGCGGCGCTCCGCAGGGGTCGGTGATGACGTCAGTCGGCACCGCGTTGCAGGTCGGGCCGGCGGCGCTCGTGGCGCTGACGGTGGCTTTCCCGGGGTTGCTCGCGGCCGCGGCGGCTGGCCTCATGCGTTCCTTCGCAGCGCGGCATGACAACTGACCAGATGACCTCCCCGACCTCCCACGTCACCATCCATATGGTGGCGAGCCTCGACGGCTTCATCTCCCGACGTGACGGCCGAGTCGACTTCCTCGACACGACGGATGAGTTCCCGGCTGGCGCGACCATGAACGCGGAGGAGATCTCGGCCTTCCTGCGCACCATCGACTGCTACGTGATGGGCTCACGAACCTACGAGACCGCGCTCGGGTTCGAGGCGCAGGGACACGGATGGGCCTACGGGAGCACGCCGACGGTCGTGCTCACGTCCCGCACCTTGCCCCGGGTGCGAGACACGATCGAGTTCCACGACGGCGACATCGCCGAACTCCTGCGCGACCGCCTCCGCCCGACCTACCGGAACATCTGGATCGCCGGTGGCGCGGCGGTCGCGGCGGAGTGCCTGAGCCGCGGACTGGCGGACGAGTTGCGCTACTCGGTGGTACCCGTCGCGATCGGCGATGGAGTGCGGTTCTTCGAGGGACTCGACCGGGACGCGGCGCTTCATCTGCTCGAAACGAAGGCGTACCGGAACGGCATGGTGGAGCTCCGTTACGCGGTGCGCCGCGCGCCGGACTCCGGGCCCCGCTGAAGGGACTTTTTGGCACCTCCCTGGGCAATTCCGTTGTCGCGCCGCCGCATCACCTGATCAACCGTCCATCGGTCGATCATTTCCATCGCGTTGTGGCACAACCAGTTACGAGAAAAGGGCGTCTTCGGAACAAAAGGTATCACTGTTGCAAAGTGATAGGTCGAGTCCCACCCGCTCGATCCTCCGATGGCACCCCCTTTTCAAGGTATCTGCCGAATGTCCCTGCATCGTTCGCGCTCCGTCCGTGGAGCGACCCTCGCCCTGGCCACCGCGCTGCTCGCGACGGCGTGCGCCGAGGGCGCGTCCGACCCGATGGGTCTCTCGATGGCGTCTCCGCTGACCGCGGACGCGATCACGACGGAGACCACCGTCGGTAGCCCCGTGCTCGACGACCCGACGGAGTGGTTCCGGCGGATCTGGGTCTGCAAGGTGGGCACGAACGCCGATTTCGCGGTGAGCGTGAACGGTGCCGCCCCGACCGCGGTGTCGCTCCTCAATGGGCAGTGCAAGGTCGTCCACTACATGGAGTCGACCGACCCGAACCAGATCGACACGGTGACGGTGACGGAAGTCGCCTCGGCGCTCACGGTCCTCGATTCGATCGTCGTCGACTCGACGCACAACCTGCTCAAGTTCCGCCTCCCGACCATCACCGGCACGAACGAGGCGCGGACGTACACGTTCCGCTCCAAGGGCGCGATCGCGACGTTCTACAATCATGTCGCCCCGCCCCCGCCGCCGCCGCCGCCGACGGAAGCCGGTGAGGGCTGCACGCCGGGCTACTGGAAGCAGCGCCATCACTTCGCCAACTGGACGCTCCCGTACACGCCGGGCACCAAGTTCAAGAACGTCTTCGCCAACGCCTTCGGCAACAAGACGCTCTATCAGGTCCTCAACGCCCGTGGCGGTGGCCTGAATGCGCTCGGACGGCACACGGTCGCCGCGCTCCTCAACGCCGCGAGCTCGGGCGTCGACTACGACCTCACGGTCGCCCAGGTGATCGAGCAGTTCAACGCCGCGTATGCCAGCGGCGACTACGAGGCCCAGAAGGACGTCTTCGCGGACCTGAACGAGCAGGGTTGCCCGCTCGGCCGCCCGTCGAACGACAATGACGGTGATGATCACGACGATCACGACGACGGCGACGACTGCGAGGACGAGGATCGCGATCACGGCGGCCACCACGGCCACCACCACCGCTCGGTGTGGGAGCTCAAGGATTGCGACCGCGACGGTCGCAGCAGCCATGGGAACGGTGGCAGCTGGGGCTGGGGCTGGGGTCGCGGACGCCCGTAGTCCGGGACGCGCTCGAGCGCAGTGATGAAGCGGGGTCCGGCCAATGGCCGGACCCCGCATCGCTTTCCCTGG
>JBGATT010000257.1:0-2054 GCA_044229035.1 Gemmatimonadaceae bacterium
AGGAGCAGGCGGCCACCACCAGCGAGATCGCGCGCAACGCGGCCGAGGCGGCGCGGGGCAGCGAGGAGATCTCGCGCAACCTCACGAGCGTCTCGACCGCCGCGGCCGACACGGCCGAAGGCGCCTCGGGGACGTTGATGGCCTCGCAGGAACTGGCGCGACTGGCGTCGGAGCTCTCGGCGGTGGTGCAGTCCGCCGAGGGCTGAGGCCCCGGCGGGGAGCGGGAGCGGAGCGGAAGGCGCGGGGCCCGCTGTCATGACAGCGGGCCCCGCGTCGTTCCCTACGCGGAGACGGGCGTCGTGCGCGCCTTGGCGGTCGCGAGCAGGCGAGCCAGCGTGGTGCGCAGGGCCTGCAGGTCGAGCGGCTTGGTGGCGTACTCGTCGCAGCCGGCGGCCAGGCAGAGTGCGCGGTCCTCCGCCATCGCGTGCGCGGTGAGGGCGACGATGGGCATCGTCTCGCCGCGCGCGCGCAGCGTGCGGGCGAGCGTGTACCCATCCATGCGCGGCATCTGCATGTCGGTGATCAGCAGGGCGAACGGGGCGCCCGTCGCCGCGGCGGCGGTGATGGCGTCGAGCGCCTCCTGTCCGTCACCGGCCGTGGCCACCTGGAGGCCGGTGCCCTGCAGGTAGTGCAGGAGGAGCGTGCGGTTGACCGCGTTGTCCTCGGCCACCAGCACACGGGCGGAGAGCGGCTCGGGCGTCGCGGCACCTGCGGGGACCGCGGCGGTCGCCACCGGCGTGCCCACGGGCGGTCGTGCGTCGGCCGCGTCGAACCACGCCTGCCCCCCTGCGACTTCGACGACCACCCGGATGCGGAAGGTCGAACCCGCCCCCTCGACCGTGCGCACGATGGTCACGTCGCCGCCCATGAGCCGCGCGAGGCGACGCGAGATGGCGAGCCCGAGCCCCGTCCCGCCGTGGAGGCGCGTGACGCTCGAGTCCGCCTGCACGAACGGCTCGAACACCTTCTCCGCCTGCGCCGCGGTCATCCCGGGACCGCTGTCGGTCACGTTGATCACCAGCCCATGCGGGCCGTCCGCGGCCGAGGCCGAGGACTCCATCGCCACGCTCACGGACACGCCACCGCTCCGCGTGAACTTGATGGCGTTCCCGGCGATGTTGAGCAGGATCTGCCGCAGGCGCGTGGCGTCGGTGCGCACGCGCCCCGGAAGCTGCGTCCTCCACATGATCGTGAAGCCGATGCCTGCCGCCTCGGCGCGCGGCCGGAGCAGCCGCTCGCAATCGCGGAGGAGGCCGGGGAGGTCGGTCTCGATCGACTCGACCTCGAGCCGGCCCGACTCGACACGCGACAGGTCGAGGATGTCGTTGATGAGCGCGAGGAGATGGTGCCCGGCCACGTGGATGGTCTCGATGCCGGTGCGCTCGCGCTCGGGACGCGAGACGTTCCGCATCGCATCACGCAGGAGGTCGGCGTAGCCGATGATCGCGGTGAGCGGCGTCCGGATCTCGTGGCTCATGTTCGCGAGGAACTCGCTCTTCGCCCGGCTGGCCACCTCGGCGGCGTCCCGCAGCCGCCGGGCCTCGGTGATGTCGAGGAAGACCCCGGCGCGGGCGTTCGACCCGTCCTCGCGGCGGTAGGGGGCCGAGACCTCCTCCACCCAGAGGTAGGTCCCGTCGGCGCGGCGCAGACGATACTGGTGCCTGAGCGGCGCACTCGTGCGCCGGGCGCACTCGATCCGTTCGACCGCGGCGGCCCGATCGTCGTCGTGGATGAGGCTGCGCCAGAATCCCGGTTCCTCCCACGCCTCGCGCGCGTGGCCGAGGCGGTCGACGCGCGCGGAGAGATACGTGAGCGCCCACGAGTGCGGGGCGGCCTCCCAGACGATGACGTCGGTGCTCTCGATGATCGTGCGCGCGCGGCGCTCGCTCGCCGCGATGGTCTGCGCATCGCGGAGGCTCGCGGTCTGCGCCTCACGGATCGCGGCGTTCGTCTGCAGCTGCTTGAGCCGGAAGATGTAGACCAGCCACGCCGCGCTCATCACGAGTGCCAGCGACGGGATGAGGCCGAGGAGCGCGGCGCGCGTGTGCTCGGCC
>JBGATT010000131.1:0-9464 GCA_044229035.1 Gemmatimonadaceae bacterium
CTCTCGACGGAGTGGGCCGTCCGCTGATCAGAAGGTCCGACGCACGGTGACGCCGAGCGTCGAATACGCGTAGGCCCCGACGGCGGACGCAGCGGCACTCGTGCTGCGTCCGCCGTGCAGTTCCACCTGCCACGTGCTCGCCCAGGTCCGGGCGATGCGCGCATCGAGGTGCCACTGGTCCTGCACCGCGAGGGTGTCGACGCGCTGCGCGCCGAAGCCACCCCCCATGCCGATGCTCCATCTGGGGCTCTCGTGCGCCCACGCACCCGTGAGCTCACCCGACACGAAGCGCGGCGGCGAGAAGTAGCGCGGCGCGCGCCGGTCGAAGCCGAAGCCCCCTGCGAACGCCCCGACGCTCACGTTCCGCGGCAGCCGACGCGTCGCGCGCGCCGACCAGGTGCGCTTGGCGTTCCCGTCCGACCAGTCGAGCCGCCCGAGCGTCCCGGCCACGCTGGTGGTCGCGCTCAGGCGCCAGTCGGCCGCGAGCTCGCCCTGCGTGATGTCGAGCGCGAGCGGGGTGATCGACGCCACCTCGTCGAAGGGCCAGCGCGCCACGGTCGCGGAGAGCGAGAGCGCCGGCCGTACGCGCTGCGTGAGCGTCACGCGACCGCTCAGCACGCTCCGCTCTGGCGACGCGGGGCCGCCGACGGTCAGCGGGGCGGGCGCCATCTGTCGCAGCGCGAGCACCGCGGTGACGCTGCCGGCCCCGATCGGCACGCCGAGCGAGCCCTCGAGCATCGTGCGGCGTGACTCGCGGAACGGATCGGTCGCCGCGAGTTGCGCGACGGCCGCCCCGACGCGGATGCCGTTGCCGATGGTCGTGTTCGCGCGGAGGGCCTGCCAGCGGTTGAGATTGCGGTCGCTGTCCTCGCTGTAGTCGCTCGAGACCTCGGTGCGCACGCCGTAGGCCGCGCGGACCGCCTTCCGCAGCTCGAGCACCTCGGTGTTGGCGCTGTCACGCGCCCAGGCGCGTTCGGCGAGGCGGCGCGCATCGCCGGGACGCTGCTGCCAGAGCCGCAGGTTCCCGAGCCCGATGAGCGACCGCACCTCGGTGGGATCCGACGCGAGCAGGGTCTCGTAGCGGCGCGCCGCGGCGTCGAGGTCACCACTCCACGCCGCGACCTGCGCGAGCCCGAACTGGGCGTCGCGGTCGGTCGAGTCCTGCGCGAGCACGGCGGCATAGCCGCGCGCCGCCTCGGGGAGGCGCCCGGCCCACGAGAGTGTCCGCGCGCGCGCGATGCGCACGTGCACGAAGTCGGCCCCCGGGTGCGCGGTGATCACCGAGTCGTAGCGGACGATCGCCTCGGGATAGCGCTTCCCCCAGGAGAGATACAGCGCCTCGGTGTAGAGGAGGTCGGGGTCGTTCGGCACGCGGATGCGGGCCGCGCGCAACAGCACGAGGGCGGAGTCGATGTTGCTGCTCCACGCCAGCGTCTGCGCGAGGCGGAAGTTGGCGCGCACCGAGAGGCGATCTTCATCCAGTGCCTTCCGGTACGCGCTCGCGGCCTCGTCGATGCGGCCGAGCCGCCAGAGCGAATCGCCGACGGCGACCTGGGCGCGCGCCGCGGGCGCGGTCAGCATGCCGAGCAGCGCGCCGACGCCGAGCGTGCGCACGAGGCGGAGCCGCGGGCTCATGGCGCGCCCCACAGCTGTTGCAATGCGCGATACGACGGCTTGAGGTACTCGTGCCACGTCGGCTCCTCCCACGTCGGCCAGGTCCAGGTGTGGAACCGCGCGAGGGGCCACTCGCCACGGTCGTCGAGCGCCGGCAGCGCACCCGTCACGCCGCGACCGGGCCGGTACGCGAGGATGCCGAAACGGAACCCCTCGGTCGGGCTGCCGATCCAGGTCGACGCCGGTGCGCCGGGACGGCGGCCGAGCGCCTGCTCGGGGTCGCTCTCGGTCAGGACACGTCGGGACGACGGGTCGGTGACGTTGAGCATCGCCCACGGCAGGCGAAGCTGCAGCATACCCGCGCGCTCATCGTACCACCAGTCGGCGTTGGAGTGCTCGCTGGTCCGCGCGTGCCGGAGGCGTCCGACGTTGAGGCCCATCGCCGGGACCTCGGTCCCGTCCTCCATGAAGCGCGGTCGATTGGTGAGCGACCACAGCGAGTCCAGCGCGCCATCATCGCGCGCGACCGAGAGGACCGGGCGGCGGAACGGCTCGCCGTAGAACGGTCCCGAGCGCGCACGTTCGATCGACGCATAGATCTGGTAGTCCGGCGTCACCTTCAGCTGCGCATCGGACGGACCGTTGATCTCGACGACGAACTCGAAGCCGACCGCGCTCCGCACGCGGCCGCCGGGGAGGAAGCGCTGTCCGCGCGCCGGGTCATGCGTGTCGATCGCGAGTTCGAGTCGTTGCGATCCCCACGGGAAGGGACGCCCCTGCCAGGCCCGCGACTCGAGCGCGAGGTAGACGAAGCCCTCGTCCTGTCCCGCGCGCAGCACGGCGCTGTCACCGTCGATGAAGGCCCCCGCCAGCACCGCCGCGAACGCGCGCCATCGCGCCGGGTCGCCGCCGAGCTCGGGGACGCGGTCGGCCCTGCCCGGCCGCATCGCGAGCAGCCCATAGTGCTCCTCGGGATCCATCATGTTGTGCCACAGTCGCTCGCGCTCCATGGGCAGTTCGAAATCGACGACGATCCAGTTCTTCTTGAACCACTCGTCGAGCCAGGCGAAGGCGATGGCGCCGGCGGCCCCCGCCTCGCGGATCTCGCGGGCGAGGCGAACGTAGGCGGCCGCCTGCTGCGTCTCGTCGAGTCCGCCATGGTCCCAGCCTTGCGGCTGCTGGTGGCCGTCACCGCGACTCGACGGCACGCCGAACTCGGAGATCACGAGCGGGATGCCGCGATGCACGCGGCGGAGGTCCTGCAGGTAGCCGAAGTAGTTGGAGCGGCCGAGGCTCGACGCGGCGAGGTTGTAGCCGCGGTCGAGGATCAGGAAGTCGGGATAGTACGGGTACACGTGATAGCTGGCGAACCACCCCGCGACGTTGCGCGTCGTCGTCCGCACGAGGGACGGATCGAGCGCGACCCCTTCCTCCTCATGGAGGGGGCCGTGTCGCGGGTCGTAGGTCCACTCGATGCCGCGGAACCGCATCTGCTGCGCGTACGAGGTCTCGGAGAGGTGGACGATCGGGTCGGTCGTCGGCCAGTTGGAGTAGGCGATGGGGCGCTGGGCGTTGTACGTCGCCTCCTCGTAGGTGAGGAGGTCGTCGCACTGCCGGACCATCCACGCGTCGGTCGGCGTGCCGGCGGCGAGGACGAGATGCGTGCCCGCGTGCGACCGTGCCGCGGTGGAGTCCGCGTTGAACCCCACCACCGAGTACGGCTCCCACTCGCGGCCGAGGATGTAGCCGATCGTCCACGGCGAGACGTCGGCGTCGTAGCGGCCGCCGGAGTGTCCGGGGCGCGCCGGGAACTCGGCCGCGCCGTGCAGGAGGTCGACGACGCGGCGGATCTCCTCCGCGAATCCCGCATTGAAGCCGCGGTCGTTGAAGTCGTCGCGCGGCGGGAGTTCGGTCCAGACCCCATGCACGAGGTAGAGCGGCGCGCGCGGGTGCGTGAGGTTGTGGCCGCGGAGCGCGCGATAGAACTCCGGCGGGAGGATCGTGTACGCGCGCAGGGTGTTCGCGTGCATCTCGCCGATCATCCCCAGCCACTTGGCGTAGAGCGCGGAGTCCGCCGGGAACTCGCTGGGCCACTTGCCGGGCATCGCGAGCCCGAGGTTGACCCCCTGCATGTAGAAGGGGACCCAGGCGCCGTCCCGCAGGAGCTCGAATCCCTCGCCGCGGACCCGGAGCGTGAGGTCGAGCGTCGCGGCGCGGCGCTTCACGAGGGGCGCGGTCACGCGCGACCAGCCGGGTGCGAGGCGGTCGAGCTGCGCCCGCGCCTCGCGGTGTGCCGGCGCGAGCGCGAGGACGCGTCGCCAGGCGGAGATCGCGTCGTCCGGGCGCCCGCGCCGCGCGGACGTGGTCGCCACTCCCTCCCAGGCGTCCGCGGAGGCGGGTGCGCGGCGCGCGAGCGTCCGGAAGAGGGCATCCGCCGCCTCGACATCGCCGTCGCGGAGCAGCACGTACGCGCGTCCCAGCGTGGCGTCGTGGTCCTCGGGACAACGCGCGAGCGCGTCGGCGAAGCGGCTCGCGGCGACCCGCATCGAATCCGCGCGATAGGCCGCCCAGCCGGCGGCCACGATCGCGTCCGTGCCCGCGGGACATCTGACGACGGGTAGCGGGCGCTGCGCGATGGCGAGATCGGGCGACCCGAGCGTGAGCAGCAACGCGGCAGCGAGGCCTGCCGCCGCGCCGTTCGCGGAGGTGCGGCTCATCGCGGGAGCGCTGCCAGCAGTTCCGCGGCGATGGTCAACGGATCGAACGGCTTGGTGAGGCAGGCGACGGCACCGGTCGGGACCTCCTCCGCGTGCGACGCGCCCGTCGCGCGCGCGGTGAGGAAGACGACCGGGAGGTGCGCCGTCGCCGGATCCGCCTTCAGTCGGCGGCACGTCTCGTACCCGTCCATCCCGGGCATCATCGCGTCGAGCAGGACGGCATCCGCGCCGCCCTGCTTCGCACGGTCGAGCAAGGCTCCGCCCGACGCGAAGAACTCCGCGTCGATGCTCGGCTCCAGGCTCAGCGCCAGCTCGAGGATCGTCCGGATGTCCGCCTCGTCATCGGCGCAGAGGACTCGCATGGTAGGGGGAATGTGCCGGGTCGGACCGACGGCGGCAATGAAAAGTGTCACTTTGTTGGTCACTGACCAAGCCGCCTCTGTTCCAGAGACGCATATCGGGCGATCTTACGGTCCGCCCGCAGAGCCCCTGCCGGCCCGGCCCTCCCTCCGCCCGATCCGCTCGACGTGACGTCGCCCGCGCAGTTCAACGAAGCCATTGCGAAGCTGCGCGAGAAGTTCGCTGCCACCGCGGGCAACACGGTGCAGGCGTTCTCGGCGTTGGCCGACCAGCTGCAACGCATGCCGACGGCGCCGGAAGTGGTGGACGCACTGCGCCGTGAACTGCATCGCATCCACGGAACGGCGGGCAGCTACGGGTTCCACGAGGTGAGTCGGCTGGCCGCGGCACTGGAGCTGGTGGCGAGTCGTTGGCAGGCGGATCCGGTGCGCGACCGTGACCGGCGCGCGGCGATCGTGCGGCAGTTCTCGCGGTCGCTCGCGGTGGCCTTCCAAGGGCCGAGCGAGAGCGCCGAAGGGTCGTTCACGCATCGCGTGCTCCTCGTGGACGTGGACGACGAGCTCGCGGCGCCGCTCGTCGCGGAGGCGGTGCATCGCGGGCATGCGGTGGAGCGCGCGACCGCGGGGAACATCGAGACGATCCTCGACCAGTATCTGCCCGAGGTCGTCATCTGCGCGGGGCGCGACCTGCCCACGCTCCCGGAGGGCGTGCCGGTGGTGATGCTCGGACACGTGGAGGCGCCGTCCGCCGGCGGGCGGGTGCGCATCCTCGATCCCGGCGCGGAAGCGAGTGAGGTGATGCGGATCGCCGAGTCGCTCGCGGCGCAGACGGGGCTGGCGGGCGCGAGCCTCTATGTCGTCGATGATGACGCGGCGATGCTCGAACTGCTGCGGCGTGTCGGGGAGGCGGAGGGGATGTTCGTCCGCACCGCGACCTCGGCCGACGATCTGCTGGCGCAGCTGGTCGCGGATCCGCCCGCGATGCTGCTCCTCGATGCGAGCATGCCGGGCACGGACGGCATCGCCGCGGCGCGGGCCGTGCGCGGTGACCGGCGTTTCGCCGATCTCCCGATCCTGATGGTGTCGGCCTCGACCGATCCGGCGTTGCGTGCCGCGGCCTTCGCGGCCGGCGCCGACGATTTCCAGAACAAGCCGGTCGTCGCGGTGGAGCTCTCGCGCCGCATCGCCCGGTTGCTCGAGGTGCGTCGCCAGCGCCAGATCGCGCGCGGCATCCACCCGGCGACGTCGCTCTGGCTGCCGGAGCGGACCGTCCGCGTGTTCGACGAGGCACTCACGCTCGCCTCGCAGGAGGGACGCGCCATCTCGCTCGCCGTGCTCCGGCCGCGGCAGGCGCCGGGCGGGATGCGCGGGTCCGCGCTCTGGCACCGCGAGGCGACGCTGGTGGCCGGTGCGCTCGCCGTCGACGGGGTGCGGTGCGGCTTCATCGACGAGACGGCGCTCGCCGCGCTGCTGCCGATGGGCGCCGAGGCGGCGATGGCGCGCCTCGAAGGGTTCGCCGAGGCGGCGGAGGGCGAGACGATCGCGTGGTGCGCGGGCGTCGTGGAGCAGACGGCCGAGGCCGAGCGGAGCGCGCGCACCCTCGTGCACCTCGCCGAGGAGGCGTGGCAGCTGGCGCGCGACTCGGGGGAGCGTCTGCACCGTTGGGACACCGCCGACTCGGGGATCGCTCCCGACGTCGTGGTGGTGGAGGACGATCCCGCGCTCGCCGACCTGCTCGGCTACGCGCTCGCGAGCCGCGGGCTCACGCACCAGATCTACCGGAAGGGACCGGAGGCGCTGGCTGGCCTGCTCGCGCTCAAGGTGCATGAGCGCCGGCCGGTGGTGCTGATGGACATCGACCTCCCGGGGCTCGACGGCTTCTCGCTCTTCGAGCGCCTGCGCATCGATCGGCCGCGCGACTTCCGCGTGGTGTTCATCTCCGTGCACGCGTCGGAGGGCGACCAGCTGCGCGCGCTGCGCGCCGGTGCGCTCGATTACATCGTGAAGCCCGTGAGCCTGCGCGTGCTGATGGCGAAGATCGCCGTCTGGCGCGACCAGGACGGGCCCGGCTGATGGCGGTCCTGATCGCGGGCACGGTGGCGCTGTTGCAGGTGATCTTCCTCGCGCTGTTGCTCGCCTTCCTGATCGTGCGTCGCGCCTACGACCGGCGGCAGCGGGCGGCATTCGAGGTGGGGAAGGGTGAACTGGCGGCACCGCTCCGCGCTTGGCTCGTGGCGGGCGCGCACGCCGACCCGGTGGTGGCGGCGCTGCGCGCCATGCCCGGCGGGACCGCCGTGGGCTACCTCGCGCTGCTCGCGCGGCAGACCATCCCGCAGGCGAATCGCGACGAGCTCGCGGTGGCGCTCCGTGGGGAGGCTTGGCTCGACAAGGCGTTGCGCCAGGCGCACTCGCGCTGGTGGTGGCGGCGGCTCGAGGCGGCCCGCGCGCTCTCGATCATGGCCGAGACGGAGCACCGCGATGTGGTGCTCAAGCTCTTCTTCGACGAGCATCCCGCGGTGCAGGTGGCGGCCGCGGGCGCGTTGCCGCACGTCGCCGACCCGTTCGTCATCGGCAAGGTGCTCGACCGGCTCGACGGCCTGCCCAAGGTGGTGCGCCACTACGTGACCGCGGTGCTGCAGCGGTCGCGCTCCCTCGTGGGACCGGCGCTCGCGGCGCGCATCGAGCGCGGCAGCCACTTCGCGCCGCTCGCGGCCTGGATCGAGCTCGCCGAGGCGATCGCGGACCCGGACACCGTGGCGGCGTCCCTCACGCGGCTCGAGCACCCGTCGGTGGCGGTGCGCCGGGCGATCGCGAAGGCGCTGCGACGCTATCCGAGCCAGGCCACCGAGGCCGCGCTCGTGCAGCTGCTCGCGGACAAGGATGCGACGGTGCGCGCCGCGGCGGCGCGCACGCTGGGTGAGCTCGGGAGCCGCGGCGCGGTGCCGGCGCTGGCGCGCATGCTCAGCGACGGCGTGTGGATGGTGCGCGTGCGGGCGGCGGTGTCGCTCGCCCAGCTGGGAGAGCGGGGCCGCGCGGCCCTGCGCGTCGCGCGCGCGGGCGAGGACCGCTTCGCGCGCGACATGGCGACGATGGTCACCGGCCTGACCGAGGGCGCGATCCTCGAGATGGGGGACGCCTGACGTGAACGGCTCCCTCGCCGACCTCATCCGCGACATCCTCTGGACGAGCGATCATCTCGCGCTCATCTACCTCGCGCTGCTCAACTCGGCGTACGCGGTGCTCCTCCTGCTCTCCATCCCGGAGCTCTGGAAGCACTGGCGGCTCGCCGCCGACGAGCACCTCCAGCGCCTGCTCGCGACCGAGGCGCTGCCGCCGCTCAGCCTGCTCGTGCCGGCGCACAACGAGGAGGTCACCGTCGGCTCGAGCCTCCTCTCGTTCCTCACGCTCGAGTATCCGCATCTCGAGGTCGTCGTGATCAACGACGGCTCCGTCGATGCGACGATGGCCGTCCTCATGAAGGAGTTCGACCTCTACCAGGTGCCGCCGGCCTTCGCGATCGCGGTGCCGACCGCGCCGGTGCGGGCCTACTACCGCTCGCGACTCCACTCGCGGCTGCTCGTCATCGACAAGGAGAACGGCGGCAAGGCGGACGCGCTCAATGCGGGGATGAACGCGGCACGGCACCCCTTCGTGGTCGCGGTCGATGCCGACACGATCATCGAGCCCGACGCGCTGCTGCGCCTCGCGCGCCCCTTCCTGCTCAATCCCAACGTCGCCGCCGTCGGCGGGACGATCCGCGTCGCGAACAACTGCACGGTGGAGTTCGGGCGCGTGACCGATGCGCGCGTCGACCCCCGCTGGCTCCCCGGCTGCCAGGTGGTGGAGTACCTCCGCGCGTTCCTCTTCGGGCGCATGGGGCTCAACGCGCTCGGCGCGAACCTCATCATCTCCGGCGCGTTCGGGCTCTTCCGCAAGGAGTACCTGCGCGCGATCGGCGGCTATCGCACCGGCAACGTCACCGAGGACATGGACCTCGTCGTCCGGCTCCACCGCTGGCTGCGCGAGAAGAAGATCGACGCGCAGCTCCCGTTCGTGCCCGACCCGGTCGCCTGGACCGAGGTCCCCGCGACCGTGCGCGTCCTCGCGCGCCAGCGCGAACGGTGGCATCGCGGGCTCATCGCCACGCTCTGGGAGCACCGCGTGATGCTCCTCAACCCGAAGTACGGGCGCATCGGGATGATCGCGATGCCGTTCTATGTGTTCGGCGAGATGCTCGCGCCGGCGGTCGAGGTCTTCGGCGTGCTCGCGCTCGGCCTCGGCATCGCGATCGGGGCGGTCGACGCGCAGTTCGCGTTCCTCTTCCTCGGCGTCGCCATCGGTTACGGCATGCTCCTCTCGCTCTGGGCGATCGTGCTCGAGGAGCTCAGCTTCCGGCGCTACCGGCGGAGGCGCGACTTCTTCCGGCTCCTCGGCTTCGCGATCATCGAGGGGATCGGCTACCGGCAGCTGACCGTGCTCTTCCGGATGCTCGGGTACTTCCGCTTCTTCCGCGGCGTGGAGACCTGGGGGCGCATGCCGCGCGAGGGGATCGGTCGCGCCGGCTGATCACCGCGCGGCGGCGATCTCCTTCTTGAGCCGCTCGATGAGCACCGCCTCGGAATCGCGCGTCTTCACGTAGGCGTCCGCGGCGCGGATCCCCGACTGCCGCAGCTCCTCGGCGGAGTACTCACGGGCCGAGAAGAGCAGGGTGGGGAGCTTCCGGAGGCGCGGGTCCTGCCGGAGCTTCCGCGAGAAGGTGAAGCCGTCCATGCCC
>JBGATT010000132.1:0-9447 GCA_044229035.1 Gemmatimonadaceae bacterium
GCCGCCGCGGTCGCCGCGAAATAGCCACGCGGTGTTGGTGGGACGAGGGGCTCGCGTCCCTCCCCGCGTCCATGATCGAGCGACGATACCCCAGCCGCGATGCGCAGGAAGAGCGTGTCGACGGGCCCGCCATCGCGCGAGAGTTCCAGCCGGAAGGTGCCCGCCACCGGGACGACGACCGCGTCCTCGCGTGCGCGTTCGAACTCGGCGCGCAGGCTCCAGAGGATCTCGCTCACCGGATAGCGCGACGCGCGGGTGGAATCGGAGGCGAGACGTCGCATCGTCGTGAGCGCCACGACCGAATCTGCCTGCGCCGCGTACGGCGGCATCACGTCGTAGAACCGGAGGAGTTCCTCCGGAGCGAGCCGCTCGAGCCGTTCGGGGACGAGCTCCCCGCGCCGCCGCGCGGCTGCACCGTCGACCGTGTACGGGAGGGCGGACGTCCATGAGACGTCGAAGGTGGGGGTCGAATCGACCCACTGGCCGCGGGGCCGCAGGCGCGCGCGGTAGAGCCCGCTCGTCCCGGGCGCGAGCCACCGTGCGCTCCTACCCCACGCCACGCGCGCGCATCCCGCATCGTAGTCCCATGGCACCATCACCACCTCGCGCGCGTCCGCCGGGAAGACGCGTCGGGCATGTGCCCCCAGCTGGTCGAGTCGGAAGCGCTGTCCGTAGGCATCGCGTGGGGCACCGCGACCCGAGTGGCCGACGCCCGCCACGGGGGCATACCCGCCGTCGCCGGCGAACACGGTGTCGGCGAGCGCGGTGGCCATGAACGCCACCAGCGCGGTGTCGCGGATCGCCCACGGCGGGGCGAGCGTGCAGGCACCGGCAGTGGGCGACGCCACGACCGTCAGCACGACGGCACCGAGGAGTGCTCGCCCGACGCGTGCCGTGTTGGTGACCATGGTCACCAACATGCATGCCGGCCCGTGCGCTGGCCACTATCAGGCGACTCCTTTCTGGCGCGGCCTCGTAGTACGGTCATATAGTAAGTCGTACCATTCCTCTCCGACCTCCGCTCCCGGGACCACCATGCGTTCCTCGCGTCTCCTCATCGCCGCGGTGGCCTTCGCCGCACTGCTCCTGCCGGCCCCAGCGCGCGCGCAGTCCGATCGCGCGCTCGACATCACCGAGGCCATCCTGGATCGCTTCTTCACCGCGCACGCCAAGGAGAAGAGCGAGCGCGAGACCGTCGCCCCGCAGGTGGACGACGCCGAGGCACGCATCCGGAAGTACGAGGAGTGCAAGCGCGACTTCGAGGCCGCGGGTTCGGCGAGCGGCAGCCGGCTCGGAGGACTCGCCGCGCGCATCGCCATCAAGGCCAAGTGCGGCGACGCCGATGCCGAGGCCCTCCGCAAGCAGCGGCAGCGCATCCTCGACGGCCCGGAGACCGCGGCCGCCACGGCGGGTGGGTTCCAGCTCCCCGAGTACCGGCGACTGCGCGACCGCATCCGCGGCTGGCTCGAGGGAGACAACTCCGGCTTCACCACCGCGGGGCTCGCCGTCCTGCGTGCGCGCGAGTCGCAGCTGCGCGGGAGCTTCGGCGTGGTCGCGTCGGCGGGCGGCGGCCGCGGTGCCGGCCGCGGCATGCGGGGCCCGGCGGTCTGGAACACCGACTTCGCCTGGGTCTGGATCTCGCAGCTCTTCGCGGTGCAGTACCTCTCCGGCGCGACGATGTTCGAGGGCGACTACGCCCCCGGCGCGTGGACCCGCTGGAAGGTGACCACCGATGAGGACGGCGACGTGCAGGAGACCGAGCGCGCCTTCCTCGCGCGCACGGCCGACGGCGCCGAGTGGTGGCGCATGAAGACGATCACCAAGCACGACGACGGCGCCGACACGGTCGTGCTCGAGGCCCTCTTCAAGCCCGAGGGCAACGACCAGTACGTGCAGCGTCTCGTGCGGATGCGCGCGAAGCTCCCCGGCAACGCCGAGCCGCAGGAGATGATGGTCCCCGAGCAGTGGACGACCTGGAACATGCGCGGATCGTTCACCGGGCGCCCCACGAAGGAGTCGCTCGATGGCGCGACGGTCGGGACCGAGTCCATCACCACCCCGGCCGGGACCTTCTCGGCGCGCCACGTCCGGTTCGGGCAGGGGGGCGGCACGCTCGACTGGTGGCTCGACGAGTCGACGACCGGTGGTTGGGTGAAGTTCAGCGCCATCGACAACGAGAAGAAGCCGATGTACACGATGGAGCTCATCGGCAAGGGCACCGGCGCCAAGTCGGAGCTCGGGGTGCGGATCGAGCCCTGACGACGGGGGTCGCGCCGGATTGAGTCCGGCCCGGCACGCGTCGAGACTGAGATGACAGGGGCGTGGGTCGCGTGCGCGCGGCCCACGGTCCCGTGCGTGCCCCCTCTCCCCTCGTCGTGACCGCTCCCCGCCCGACCCGCTGGAGTCGCCTTCCTTGGGGAGGCGGCGTCCCCCGCCGTCCCGATGACCGCGTCTTCGTCGGGGTGGTCGCGGCGTACGCCGTCGTCGCCGCGGGCCTCGCGGTCACCGGCGGGGACGGATCCGCCTGGGCCGGCATCAACTGGGGGCTGTACTCCGTCCTCGCCGTCGCGACGCTCTGGCAGCTCGCCCGGGTCGTGCGCGGCGCCTGGTTCGACCGCGAGCGGCTCGGCTGGCTCCTGCTCGCGCTCAGCGCGCTCGCCCGGTTCGCGTCTGGCACGGTCTGGAGCGCGCTCGACAGCCCCATGGAAGGCGACCCGCGACCGGTGTGGCTCGTGGCGCTCAAGGTCGCGTATCTCGCCCTCAGCCTTCCCGCGTTCCTGCTCTTCCCGGTGGCGCGGTGGCGGGGCCGCGACGGCGAGCGGGCGCGCATCGACGGGCTCACCGTCATCATCGGCAGCGCGCTCGTCGGCTGGTACTTCGCCGTCGGCCCGCTCCTCCGCTCGCCGGGGGCGCTCACCGCGGCCGCCGACGACGTCGCGCTCGTGTTCGGCGATGCGCTCGCGGTGCTGCTCGTCGCGCGGTTGCATCTGCGTGCGGCGCGCCCCTCCACGCGGGCCGCGGCGCGCTGGATGCTCATCGGGCTCGCGCTCCGCATCGCGCCCGACATCCTCATCTGGCGGGAGGCCGAGGCCGCCGACTTCACACCCTTCGGCGCGATCGACGCCGCCTGGTTCTTCGTCTGGGCGATGCTGTGGGCCGGCGCGCGCGCGGCCGAGACGTTGCGCCCGGAAGATCCCCGGCCCGACGAGGCGATCGAGCAGCCGTACGTCAGCGGGCTCGTCCCGCACGCCTTCCTCCTCGCCTCCGTCGCCGCGCTCCTCGGCCAGACGGTGCTCGGCGATGGACAGGACAGCGTGCTGTTCGCCGTCGTGAGCGCGGTGCTGGCGTTGCTCCTCGTCACGCGGCAGGGGCTCGAGCTGGACGAGCGCGACCAGCTCGCGCATCGCCTGGAGTGCGAAGGGGCGCGCTACGAGGCGTTGCTCCAGTATGCGTACGACGCGGTGGTGATGTTCGACCGGAACGGGATCCTGCGCTACGCGAGTCCGGCGACGGTGCGCACCTTCGGGCCGGCGATCCAGAGCGGGGATGACGCGACGCTCTGGGGGATCATCCATCCCGACGACCACGAGGCGTTGCGCGCGGCGATCGGCGCCGAACCGGCACCCGCCGGAGGCAACACGGTGCGGCCGCTCCGGCTGCGGGCGCGCGACCGGCTCGGCCGCTGGCGCACCTTCGAGGGGCAGTTCCACGACCATCGCGGTGACCCGCTGGTCGATGCGATCGTGCTGCACGGGATCGACCGCACGCGCGAGGCGCGCCTCGCGGAGGGGCTCGCCGAGGCGCAACCGCTCGAGGCGCTCGGCGTGCTCGCCGGCGGACTCGCGCATGACCTCAACAACATCCTCACGGTCGTCGCATCGCACGCCGAACTTCTCGATGCCGACGCCGAACTCGACGCGCGCGGGCGCGACGACGTGCAGGCGATCCGCGCCGCGAGCGATCGCGCCCAGTCGCTCACGCGCGGCCTGCTCACGCTCAGCCGCAAGCAGGGACCGGTGGCGGCGATCGCCGTCGCCGACGCGGTGCACGAGGCGGTGGCCGCGGTGCCCGGCGCCACCGTGCGGGTCGCGCCCGGCGCGGCGATCACCGTCCTCGCCGACCGCGCGGCGGTCACGCAGGTGATCGACGGCCTGCTCGACGCCGCGCGCGCCGATGCCCGCGCCGACGGGCTGCACCTCGCCCTGGGCGAGCGCGCGATCGAGGATCCCGAGGCCACTGCGATGGGGATCGAACCGCGCCTCTACGTCGAACTCAGCGCAGGGGACGCGCTGGAGGCGGACGCGCCGATCGCGCGCGAGGAGGCGGTGCGGATGGAGGCGGGGCACGAGTGGGACCTCGCGCCCGGCGACCTCGCGTTGCTCATCGCGCTCGCGGCCTGTCGCGAGCTGGGCGGCACGGTGCTGCGCGAGCGCCAGGGCGAACGGGCGCGCTATGCGGCGCTGCTCCCGGCGGTGCACCAATGAGCGGCCGTCCGGACGGGTTCGCCAGGCTGCGCGGCGGCGTCGCGGTCTACATCCTCGCCTGGTACGCGGGGCTCGCGTTCCTCATGCCGTTGGGTGGCTGGGTCGTCGCGGTGGTGAACCTCGCGTACTTCGCGCTCGGCGCGATCACGAGCGCGGTGCTCTGGCGCACGGGAGGGGCGAGCCCCGACACGCGGCTCCGCCGGGCCCTCCGGCTCATGGCGGTCGCGCATGCGCTGGTGACCGCCAACGGATTCGTGTGGACCTACTGGCAGCAGGCCATGGGCGTCCCCTTCTCGGACTCCATCAACCGGCTGACCGACCTCGCGTACGTCCCGTTCCTCTGCGCGTCGTTCCTGAGCTTCCCGATCGACCCCGGGGTGCGCTGGCGCGATGCGCGCGTGCGGGTGGACGGGGCCCTCTTCGCCGTCGGCGCGCTCGCGCTCTCGTGGCACTTCGCCGTCGCGCCGATGCTCGCCGGCGGCGACGACCTGTCGGACGCCCTCGTGCAGGGGGTCGAGTGGCTCGCGACCATCGCCGCCTCGGTCGCGCTGCTCCGCGCCCGCGATCGCCACATCCGCCGGATCATCGGCGTCGCGCTCGCCGCGCACATCCTGTACATCCTCACCGACTTCTTCTGGGTGCGCGTCGTGCTCGATTACGCGCCCGGGCACTGGGTCGATGCCCTCTGGTTCGGCGCCTGGGTGCTGCGCTGGGGCGCGGCGCTGCGCGCCGTCGAGGCCGTGCAGGCGCGACCGGAGCCGCAGCGGACGTCGAGCGGCAGTCTCGCACCGTCGCTCTTCGTCGCCGCCGCGTACGCGCTGCTGCTCCTCGCGTTCGCGGTCGACGGAGGGCGCTCGACGCTCGATGTCGCCGTCGCGGCGGCGCTCATGACGGTGCTGCTCATCGTCCGGCAGTGGATCACGCTGCGCGAGAACGCGGGGCTGGCCGCGGAGACGGCGCGACAGGCCGCGGTGTTCCGGACGCTCGTCGCGAGCGCCAGCGACCTCGTGCTGCTCGTGCGCGACGACCGCCGGATCGCCTACGCGAGCCCGTCGGCCGAACGCGTCCTCGGGCAGGTCGATGGACTCGCGTTCGGCGCGCTGCTGCACCCCGCCGACCGCGCCGGCGCGCTCGAATGGCTCGAGGAGCGCGCGACGAGCCTCGGCGTGCGCGCCTATCGCTGCCGCCTGCGCGCGCCGGAAGGGGCGTGGCGCGACATCGAGTTGCGCGCGCAGGATCGTCGCGACGACCCGGCGGTGGAGGGGTTCGTCATCAACGCGCGCGACGTCTCGCAGGAGACCGCGCTCGAGCAGGCGCTCGGCCACTCGCGCAAGCTCGCCATGCTCTCGGAGATGGCGGGCCGCATCGCGCATTCGTTCAACAACACGCTCGCCGCGCTGCAGGTGCACGCCGAGGTGCTCGCGCGCGACCTTCCGGAGGGCGCGCTGGCACGCGAGGACGCGCGCGCGATCGGCGCCGCGGCCGAGCGCGGCGCCGGCATCACGCGACAGCTCCTCGGATTCAGCGGGCGACACGTGATCCGGCCGGTGCCGGTGGAACCCGCGCAGGTCCTCGAGGCGCTCCGGCCGACGTTCACGCAGCTGCTCGG
Source organism: Gemmatimonadaceae bacterium (assembly GCA_044229035.1). Classification (GTDB taxonomy): domain Bacteria; phylum Gemmatimonadota; class Gemmatimonadetes; order Gemmatimonadales; family Gemmatimonadaceae; genus Pseudogemmatithrix. The sequence goes on from JBGATT010000132.1 coordinate 6,094, forward strand.
TCCCCTGCGCACCTGCGTCCTGCGCGTGGACGCCCCGAGCGCCACCGTGCTCCTCGACCGCGCGCAGCTCGAGCAGGTCCTCGTGAACCTCGTCGCCAACGCGCGCGACGCGATCCCCGGCGCGGGGACCGTGACCCTGCGCGTCGCGGCCGAGTCGCCCGCGGGCGGCGAGGGAGCGCAGGTCGTGATCGAGGTGAGCGACGACGGCAGCGGGATCGCGCCGGAGCACCTCGCGCGCGTGTTCGAGCCGTTCTTCTCCACCAAGGCGCCGGGGCGGGGGACCGGCCTCGGGCTCGCGATGGTCGCGTCGATCGTGCGGCGCGCGGGCGGCACCGTCGAGATGTGCAGCACGGTCGGCGTCGGCACCACCGCGCGGATCCGGTTGCCGGCCCATCGGCGCGTCTCGTCCCCTGTGCACGTCGTCGATGCCGTCGAGGTGGCGCCCGCTTCCACGGCGCGCATCCTGCTCGTCGATGACGACGCGCTCGTCCGTCGGGCGAGCACGCGGATGCTCACCCGTTCGGGCTTCGCGGTGGTCGATGCGGAGGACGGGGCGCGCGCGCTCGCGATCGCCGAGGATCCCGCGGAGCGGATCGACCTGCTGCTCACCGATCTGATGATGCCCGGGCTGTCGGGGCGCGAGGTCGTCGCGCGCTTCCGCGTCCTCCGGCCCGGCACGCCGATCATCTGCGTGACCGGGTACGCGACCGAGCGCGAGGACGACCAGTCGCTCGCGCAGCAGGTGAGCGCCATCATCGCGAAGCCGTTCACGACGACGGCGCTCACGCAGGCGATCGCCGCGGCCCTCCGCGGGGAGGGCGACGAGCGCTAGCGCACGCGGCTACGGCCGCGGCGCCGCGCCCGGACGATACTCGCGGGTGATGTGCCCCTCGAGCTGCGCGCGCGTGAAGTGCACCGCGCGCAACTCGCCGCGCGCATAGCGCTCCGCCTGGTCGTTGAAGTGCGCCGATCCCGGGACGCTGTTGAGCCCGCCCGCCGTGACCGCGCGCGCGGTCACGGAGTCGCCGAACTCCACCACCGCGACGAAGCTGTTCCCGCTCGTCCCATAGATCCGCTTGGTGCCCGGATAGCGGCGCGCCTGGAAGGACGCGAGCGATCCCCAGCGGGACGAGGTGAACCCGACCGGGGTGCTCGCCCCCGAGTCGGCGAACGGCTGCACGATGTCCCCGGTGAGCCGCTGGAACCGGTTCACCTCGCCCCACTGCACCTTCCACGAACCGAAGTCGGCGGTGAGGCGGGCGACGGCGGCCTCGAGCGATGCCAGCCGATCCGCGCCGGGGGCGCGCGTCGCCATGAAGGTGACGAGCGACGACCCTTCCGCCTCGGGGTCGGCCTTCGACCGCTCCCAGAGCTCCTCGCCCCAGAGGACCGCGAGCGTCGTGGCCTCGGAGGCGACGCCGGAGCGGCGATCCCACGCGCGGAGTAGCGCGACCGGCTCGGAAAGTGCCGCGCGTCGGTCACCGGCGGGGAGCGCACCCCAGTCACGCACGAGCGCCGGGATGAGCGCATCGAAGGCGGTGAGGTGCGGGTCGTACGCCGCGGCGACGAGCTTGTCGAGGTCGAACCGCGACTCGCGCGTGAGCACCTCGATCGCGTGCACGCCGCGGGCGTTCTCCCCTTCGCCGTCCTCGAAGTACTTCGCGTAGTCGCGCGCGCGCGGGCTGGCCGCGCCGGCCGCCGAGTACGGATGGTTGTTGGTGTTCTGGATCCACCCCGTCGACGGGTTGATCACGTTCGGCGACTCGTCCACCGAGTGGATCCCCTGCCATTCGGTCGCCGGGTCGTTGCCGTCCACGGGGCGCGCGTAGTCGAGGCGCGTGTCGCGCCGTGGGACGAAGTTCGCGTGGAAGTACGCGATGTTCCCCTCGGCGTCGGCGAAGACCGTGTTGTTGGACGAGTTCGTGTGCAGTTCCATCGTCGCGCGGAACTCGGCGAGGTTGCGCGCCTTGGTCCGCGTGTACGACTGCGTGAGCGCCTTGAGCGGCTCCTGCATGAGCCGCACCGCGATCCACTTGCCGTCCGCGGCGCGCACCACCGGTCCATGATGTGTCGCGTGCACCGTGAAGTCCCGCGTGCGCATCCCGTCCGGCGTGCGATAGGAGAGCGTCACCGTCCGCGAGCGCACCCGCCGCGTCTCCGCGCCGAACGCGTACGTGTGGCCGGAGTCGCCCGACGTGACCGCCACCGCGAACTCGTCGATCGCGTCGTTGTTGCTCGACGTGTGCATCCACCCCGCGGTGGCGTTGAATCCCTGGTAGACGAAGAACTGCCCCCACGTCACCGCGCCGTAGGCGTTCAGCCCGGAGTCCGAGGTGACCTGCAGCTCCTCGCGGAAGAAGAACGACGTGTGCGGGTTGATGAGCAGCAGCGCCTTCCCCGACGCGCTCCGGGACGGGGCGATCGCGAAGCCGTTCGACCCCGACGGCGCGCGCGGCGGGCGTGGCGCGTCGGCGATCGTCGTCGTGCCGCCGTAGAACCTCTCCAGTTCGGCGAGCGACACCGTCTCGATGTCCCCGCCGATGCTCCCCTCGCTGAAGGCGAGCGCCATCCACGGCTCGAAGTGCGTGAGCACGCGCGGGGTCGTCGCCGGGTTCGTGTACAGGTAGTAGTTCAGGCCGTCCGCCCAGGAGTCCATGAGCGCGCGCAGCCACTCCGGGCTCGACGCATACGTCGCCCGCAGCGAATCCGGTTCGATGAAGAGCCGCATGCGCAGGTCGCTCCAGATCGCCGCCTCGCCCTCCGCCTCGGCGAGCCGCCCGAGGGCGTTGAGGTAGTTCACCTCGATCCGGTTGAAGTCGTCCTCGGCCTGCGCGTAGATCATCCCGAACACGGCGTCCGCATCGGTCGCGCCGCGGATGTGCGGGATGCCCCACTCGTCCCGCGTGATCGTCACGGCCGCGGCCCGCGCCTGCCAGCGCGCGGGTTCCGTCGGCGGCGACCCCTGGACGGCGCACCCGGCGAGCACGAGCAGCAAGGCCGCGGCGGACGTGGCGGAGCACGGAGGAGGTGTCGTCATGAGCGGGCCTGGCTGCGCGCGATGCGGATCGGAGCTACGCGATGCTACGGGCCAGCGAGGCCGCCGCGCCAAGCGTTCGCAGAAGCTGCACACCGCCGGGGCAGGCCCTACAGTGCGCCGATGCGCCGGGCGTCCTGCTTGCCCCTGTTGGCCCTCACGACGGCGCTCGCCGCCCAACAGCCGCCGGTCCGCGTCACCAACACGCAGGAACTGCAGCGGGCCCTCGCGAGTGCTTCACCCGGCACCACCCTCGCGATGGCGCCGGGCGACTACGACGGCTTCGCCGCCACGGACGTCCGCGGCACCGCCGCAGCCCC
>JBGATT010000133.1:0-9403 GCA_044229035.1 Gemmatimonadaceae bacterium
CGTGCGCGACTCGCCGCGCTGCCGGACAGCGATCTCCCGTACGTGTTGACCGCGCGCGAGCTCGAAGATCTCGAGCGCGGCGAGCAGGTCGGCGGCGGTGGCGTAGCGGTGCGCGGGATCCTTCGAGAGGCAGCGATCGACGATGGCGGCGAGCGCGGGGGGGACGTCGGGCTGGAGCGAGGCGATCGGCGCGGCGGTGCGCGTGACGTGCTGGATGAGCACCGCGGAGGCGACCTCGGCGTTGAACGGGAAGCGTCCGACGAGCGCGAGATGACCGACGACGCCGAGGGAGTAGATGTCGCTGCGCGCGTCGACGGGATCGCCCGAGACCTGCTCGGGGCTCACGTAGTGGACGGTGCCGAGCACCTGGCCGGTGACGGTGAGCGGCGTGGCCTCGGCGAGCCGGGCGATGCCGAAGTCGGTGACGAGCGCGCGGTCGGTGTCGCGCTCGATGAGGATGTTCTCGGCCTTGATGTCGCGATGGATGATGCCGCGCTGGTGCGCGTGGGCGAGCGCGGCGGCGACGTCGCGGAGATGCCGCGCGGCGGTGCGCGCGTCGAGCCGGCCGCGCGCGGCGACGCGGGCGGCGAGGGACTCACCGTCGACATACGTCATCACGAAGAAGACGTGACCGTCGACCTCGTCGGCACCGTGGATGGGCACGATGTTGGGATGCGCCATCGCGCCGGCGGTGCGGGTCTCGCGGAGGAAGCGCTCGCGGATGGCGGCATCGCGCGCGAGGTTGGGCGGCAGCGTCTTGATGGCGACGAGGCGGTCGAGCCGACGGTCGCGGGCGAGATAGACGACGCCCATGCCGCCTCGTCCGATCTGCCGGCGCACGGCGAAACGGTCGAGCAGGGCTTCGGCGAAGGCCTGCGACGCTTCATCGAGCGTGCGCGGGTCCGGGGTGGGGAGCTCGAGGACGGTCATGGTCGGGAGGGGCTGCGGGGGATCCCTAAGGTTACGGGGCAGGCCGGAGTGGTGAAAGAGCGCGATGGTGGATTGATTGACTGAAGCAGTGTCGGTCTCGTTCATCCTGTGAGGGAGGACGCGTGATGCGTCTGGATCACCACCCGGTGCCGGCGGTGCGGCCATGAGCGACGACGCTCCCGCCGGCCCCTTCTACCACGGTACCAAGGCCGACCTGCGTGTCGGCGACCTGATCCGCCCCGGCCACCGGTCCAACTACGGCGATTCGGCGCGGACGAACCCGTGGGTCTACATGACCGCGATGCGCTCCGCGCTCGGCGCCGAACTCGCGCGCGGGGAAGGACCGGGACGCCTCTATGTCGTGGAGCCCACCGGCCCGATCTTCGACGACCCGGACCTCACGGACAAGAAGTTCCCGGGGAACCCGACGCGGTCGTACCGGTCACGGCACCCGCTGCGCGTGGTCGGCGAGGTGACGGATTGGGTGCCGAGTCCGCCGGAGATGATCCGCGCGATCCAGGAAGGGCAGGTGCGGCTGTTCGCGACGCAGGCGGCGCGGATCGCGCGCATCCCGGACGCGGCGGCGCTCGCGCGGCTCGCGGGCGGCGCGCTGCTCATGCGGATCAAGGGCGAGGAGGTCGAGATCCTGCCAAGCCCCGACGCACCCGCCAGCGGCCGTATCAGCGACGTGCGCGCGTGGCACGAGGGGTGGGTGGCGGTGATCGAGTCGTGCGTGACGGAGATCGGGCTCAGCCGGGAGACGCGGATCATGGTCACGCCCGAGGCGGCCGACGACACGCTCCGGTTCCGCGTGGAGGCGGACGGTCCGGAGCGGTCGTGGCAGCGCGCGCTTCGACTGGTGCGCGGGGTGCTCAGCGATGATGAGCACGGGGAGGTGTGGGACTTCGGCGCGGGCGCCGGCGGTCGCTAAGGGTCGGTTCGCGCGAACCGCACGGTGCGGAACACCGCGAGCTGCAGCTTCACCTGTTCCTCTCCGGCCGCTTCGCCGCTGATGAAGAACTGCGGCGCCTGCGTGAAGGAGACGACGGTCTGCAGGCGACCGACGCCCGTCTGGCGCATCACGTTCGCTTGCCGCCCGCCGATGTCCTCGATGACGGTCTCGCTCCGGACCGCGCTGCTGTTGGGATTGGAGCGGCCGCTGAGGCTGGACGGGCCGGACGCCGAGCGCGTCATGACCGGCGGGGCGGTGTGCTGCCAGCGGAGGCTGCCGCCGCTGTAGCTCGCGCGCGTGCCGCGGACGCGCCAGGCGGCCGGGACGCAGAAGGTGACGTTCTCGGAGGTCACCTGCTTCCAGTCGCCGCTGTTCTCGGGGACCGGGACGGTGCAGGGGACGTCGGCGGCGGCCAGCTGGGCGATCAGGATGAGCATCTTCATGCCAGGCGTGCTCCAAAGAGGGATGAAGGGGACGGTCCGTACGCCCAATCATACGGGGTCACGCGGGCGGGGGCGACTGCCAGAGCACATGCGTGATCTGCCAACGCCCGTCGACCCTCGCCATCAGGAGGTAGTCGATCCCCCACCAGGCGACGACCTTCGCCGAGGCGGTCTGGTCGAGGACCTCGAAGATGATGACCTGCTTCGGTGCGCCGGCTGGCGGCGCGCCGCGGCCCGTCTCGCGGACGCTGCGCGTGAAGGCCATGAAGTCCCGCGGCCACTGCATCTGCGATCCGCGATACTCGCCGGCGGCCGTGCGGGAGAAGCCGTACTTCAGGACGACGGGATGGATGCTGCGCAGGTGCTTGGTGCTGTCGCCCTCGTAGAAGCCCTCGAGGTAGTCGAGCGCGGCGCGCCGCACGCCCGCGGTGTCGGGGGACGACTGCGCGTCGGCGCGCGCGGCGAGCACGGTCGCGAGGAGGACCGCGGCGATGGGGCGGAGGCGGAGTCGCACGGGTGGAGCTCCTGGGGATGAGGGCGAAGGATCCGGCACGGAGAACATGACGCGGTGGCGGCGCCGACGGTTTCTGCGCTGGCGGAACTCCGGTCCGGACACGAACTTCTCCGCGTGACGACCCCTGACCGTCGCGCATCCTCCCTCGCCGGATCGAGCGCCTGAGCAAGCGGCCGGTCCGTACCCTCACGCGCGACGGCTTCATCGCGCGAGTCGCCGCACGCATGAGCCGCGCCGAGTATCCGCGGGCGGTGATGCTCGGACTGGTGAGTGTCGCGTCGAGCGTGGGCTTCCTGCTCACCGCGGGCATGCTCCACGTCGGCATCACGGCCCCCGGAGTGCGCTACCCGCTGGCGGCATTCGGTGGATACGTCGCCTTCTTCATCCTCATCCGGATGTGGTTGGCTTGGCGACGGGGCGAGGACGGCTGGGACATCCAGCCGGACGGCACCGCGCCCTACGACCTCTCGTCGGGCGGCGTCGATCCGACGCCGACGTTCGGCGGCGGCGGGGGATTCGGCGGCGGCGGATCGAGCGCCAGCTTCGGTGCCCCCGGCGACACCAGCGCGCTCGTGGGGCATGCGGCCGAAGTGAAGGCGAGCGTGGCCGAGACGGCATTGGGTGCGGTCGGCGAGGCGGACGAGGGGATCGTCGTGCTCGTGCCGCTGGTCATCGCCGGAGCGCTCATCGTCGGGCTTGGCGCGTCGGTGTCGGTGCTGTACGAGGCGCCGGCACTCTTCGCCGAGGTCTTGCTGGACGGCGCGATCGCGACGGCTGTGTATGGCCGGCTCCGACTGCGCAGTACGGAACACTGGTCGTCCGGCGTGATGCGGCGGACGTGGAAGCCGATGCTCGCCATCACCGTCGCGCTGCTCGGGCTCGGCATCGCGATCCCATTCCTGGTCCCTGGCGCCGACTCGATCGGGGACCTCCTGCGCTGGAGTGCGAATGCCCCGAGATGATCGGCGGCCGGTGCGTCCGGCCGTGATGCGTGCGCTCCACGCCGCGCCCGCCGCGTGCCTCGTGCTCGTCGGCTGCCTGTCTCCCGCTCGATCGCCACGGGAGCCGGAGGAGTTGCTCCCGACCGCCAGCACCGACTGGATCCTGCTCACGGAGACGCCGACCACCGCCGTGCGGATGGACACGACGCGCATCATCGACTACCAGGCGTACAAGGGCGTGTGGTTCCTGCTGCAGCGTCGCACGGAGCTCCTGGATGCCGGAGGACGGGACCTGCGCGGCTCGGCGTTCTTCGAGGAGCTCGATTGCGTCCACTTCCTGTCGCGTCGCTGGGAGATCCACGCCCTCGGTCCGCGCGGGCAGGTGATCGACACGCTCGTCGCGTCAGGGGCCGGGTGGATGCCGTTCCGGGTGCATCCGGTGGGCGAGGCGGCGATGGTGCAGGCGTGCATGCGGATCCGCCACGCCCCGCCTTGACGGGCGGACGACCGCCGCGGAGCTTGGTGCGCGACGCCGATCCCTTGGTCCGGAGTGATGCATGCGCGACCGAACGACGATGGCCCTGCTCGGATTCCTGTTCGGGATGAGTGCATCCGCAGCGGGCGCGCAGTATCGGCGCGCGGCGGGGGACACGATCCGCGTGCGCGAGGTCACCACCAGTCGCACGACGCTCACCGCGCCGAGCGGGACGGTCGCGCTGCGCTCCGAGCACGACGCGACGATCGCGGTGGTGGCCGCGGGCGCGGATTCCGCGCGGGGCTGGTACGAGCGGCTGCGGATCGCGATGGTGACGCCGCAGGGACGGCAGGCGCCTGCGACCGACGGTGCCCTCTCCCGTCCGTTCGAGCTCGCGTTCGATGCGCGCGGCCGCATCACGACCTTGCGCGCCCCGGAGTTCCCGGCCGCCTTCGAGGCCGTCTCCGATCTCTCGCACCAGTTCGACGACCTCTTCTTCCGGCTGCCGGGCGCCCCGCTCGCGCTCGACCTCTCCTGGGTCGACACCGCGGTCGTCGAGACGCGCGGCCCCGAGGGCGCTTCCTTCCGCGCCGAGCGGATCATCCGCTCGCGCGTGGTCCGGGACACGCTGGTCGCCGGCGAGTCCGCGTGGGTGATCGAGTCGGTGCAGCGGAGCACGGTCTCCGGCGCGCAGCGCGTGAAGGGACAGCCCCTGACGGTCCGGACCGCGCTGAGTGGCGCGGACTCCGGCCTCGTCGTCTTCTCCCGTGAGCGCGGGCGCATGCTCTCGCGCGAGCGGAGCGGCGGCCTCGCCGGGACGCTCACGTACGAAGGGGGGCCACAACCGGTGGTCCTCCCGATGGAGCAACGGTACGAGAGCGCCGTGCGTCGGGTCCCGTGATGCGGGGCCGGTCGGCGCGAACGCCACACCAGGAGCCACGATGAGCACCGTGCTTTGGGCCAATCTCCTCATCGACGGAAAGGTCCAGACCGACGGTGAGGACCGCAGCGCGCTCTTCGCGCACACGGACAAGCTCGATTCGCTCTGCACGTCGCTCGGCATCCCCTCCTTCGCGGGCCTGTGCGACTCGACTGACGCGCGGTTCAACATGGACGAGTTCGAGTTGCCCAAGGGGATGGAGTCCACGAACGATCACATGGCGCTCCACGGCGTCTGGATGGCGTTGCCGGACGCGACCCGCCTGCTGCAGACGCTCCTCGACCACATCCGGGAGAAGTCGGTACGGTTCGGCCTCCTCCGGAACCAGCACGCCGAGGTGGTCGCGGAGCTGACGGAGGTCCTGGCGTACGCGAAGGGGCAGGGCGGCGCCGATGCGAAGTTCAACTTCTCCATCGTCATGTAGTCCGGCCCGACGGCCGCCATACTCATCGCCACGGAGTGTCCCGATGCAATCCCGCCCCATCATGAAGGTCGACGCGGCCGTCCGCATCGTCACGCTGCTGCTGCTCCTCCTCGCGACGACCGGAGCGCAGATCTTCGTCATGCCGACCTTCGAGGCGATCTACGCGCGCGACGGGCTGACCTTCCCGGTGATCGGCCGGCTCGCGATCGACACGTTGCTGTTCCTCGGCCATCCGCTGGTGATGCTCGCGATCGCGGCGGGGCTCGCTGTCATGGTCCGGAAGCGGCTGGGGGATGCGCAGCAACGGCTCGCGGGGGTGGCGGTGGCGACGCTCGTGCTCGCGCTGGTGCTCATCGGGCAGGCCTCGCTCCTGATCGATCTTGCGATCAGGCGGGTGACGGTCGGTCCGGGGTGAGCCCGGGGCCGCGCGCCGAGCGGGCGTGACGGCCTGCGCCCCTGCCCGCGTCACGCTTGACGGCGCGCGCTCCTCGCGCCAATCTCCTCCCACGGCTCCAGCGACGAGCCACCGGATCCGCGGGAAGCGCTGAGCGCAGTCGTTGCCCCACCTCCCAGGCGTTCGACACGATGCCCCCTCTCGTGCGGCCTGTCGCGGATCCGGCTGCGCATGGAGACATCATGTCGAAGAAGTCCCCGAAGGCGTCTGGCCCGCGCGGTGGAACCGAGTCGCTTCCCGCACGCCCTGACCTCGAGCAGCTCCGGCGGCAGGCGAAGGAACTCCTGCACCGGATGCGCGCGGATGAGCCCGCCGCCGACCATCGGCTCGCCGACGCGCTCCTCGCCGTCGCGCGGCGCAGCGGGTTCGCCAGCTGGCCGGCCCTCTCGCGACATGTGCAATCGCTCCGCGCGCTCGAAGGCGAATGGACCTTCGCGTCGCTCGAGGTCGAGGGGCAGGCGATTCCCGCGTCGAGGCTCGGCACCTCGCGCATCCTCATCGACGGCGACCGCTTCCGCACCGAGTCCCCCGAGGCGACCTACGAGGGCGAGTTCCGCATCGACATCGAGCAGGAGCCGCCCACCATCGACATCGAGTTCGTCGAAGGGCCGGAGGCGGGGAAGTGGTCGCGCGGGCTCTTCACGCTCGACGGGGACCGCCTCACCATCTGTCTCGGGCTCGCGGGCCGCACGCGGCCGTCGGGCTTCCGCACCGCACCGGGGAGCGGGCACGCGCTGGAGACGCTGCACCGGCTCGATCGCGGGCGTCCAGCGGGCGTGACGGGTGGCACGCGCCGCGAGGCCGCGAGCGCGAATGCCACGCCCGCGGCGCGACCCGTCGCCGATCCGAGCGCGTTCGCGCCCTCCCCCAGTCCGCTGGACGCACTGCTCGCGGGCCGCTGGCGCGCCGAGGAGCTCGTGCGCGACGGGATGGCGCTGCCGAAGGCGTTCCTCGCTGCCGGCGAGCGGATCGCCGAGGGCGACGAGGTGCGCGTGGTCTTCGGCGGCCGGGTGATGGTCCACGCCCGGGTGCGCTACGACGCGACGCCGTCGCCGGCGCATGTGGACTACCTGTATCTCTCCGGTGAGCATGAGGGGACGCTGGCGCTCGGCATCGCCGAGCTGGACGGCGACTCGTTGCGCGTGAACATGGCGTCGCCCGGGGCGCCGCGGCCCGACGACTGGGCGAGCGCGGCAGGTGGCGGCCGCACGTTCAGCCGGTGGAGGCGGCGGTGACGGGGATCGCTCGAGTGGAGCAGACGGCACGCGGTGCCATTTGCGGGCTCGCGCTCCTGCTGCTGGGCGCGTGGCCCGCACGCGCCCAGCAGCGATCCGAGGCGACCGTGCCGCGCATCTCCCGCGCGGCGGCGGAGGCGATCGCGCAGCGCGTGCTGCGCACGCACCCGATCATCGACGGGCACGCGGATCTGTATCGCTACTATCTCAACTGCGCGCAGTGCCCGCGCGACCTCGGGGACTACCCGCTCGACCGCGAGACGCCGGGCACGATCGACCTCCCGAAATGGCGTCGCGGGGGTGTGGGCGGCCAGCTGTACAACGTGTACGGCAAGGACCGCGAGGTGGTGAACCTCCTCGGGGCGTTCGACCTCATGCATCGGATGGCCGAACGCTATCCGAACGACATCCGGATCGTGGGATCCGCGGAGGAGCTCGAGGAGGCCGCGCGGGCGGGACGGATAGGCATCGTGCCGATGTTCGAGGGCGCGGTGCTGCTGCAGAACGACCCCGCGCTGTTGCGCACGTATCATCGCCTCGGTCTGCGCGCCGTCACGCTGGCGTACCGGACGAACGACCTCGCGGACGGCAGCGATGATGTCCCGCGGCACGGGGGGATCTCGCCGCTCGGGCGCGCCATGATATCCGAGATGAACCGGATCGGCGTGATCGTGGACCTCTCGCACGTGTCGCCGGACGCCATGCGCGCGGCGCTCGCGGCGAGCACGGCGCCGGTCATCTTCAGTCATTCCAACGCCTACGCCCTGTGCAAGGTCGGGCGCAACGTGCCCGATGACGTGCTGCGCGCGCTCCGCGCGAACGGCGGCGTCATCATGATCAACTTCGTGCCCTATCACGTCAGTCAACGGCACGCGGATTGGCTGACGGCGATCGAGGCCGCGTGGCGAGGGCGCCTCGCGCAGTCGCCGGACACGGCGGCAGCGGACCGCTACCTCGAGACGGAATGGAAGGTGGCGCATCCGGAGCCGCGCGTCACGATCGGAGAGGTGGCGGACCACATCGACTACGTGAAGCGCCTGATCGGCGTCGAGCACGTGGGCCTCGGGGCGGACTTCGGCAATGACGCGGAGTTCATCATCCCGGATCTGGCCGATGCGGGGCGTTATCCGGCGCTCCTCGCGGAGCTGGCGATGCGCGGCTGGACGGAGGCGGAGCTGGGGCAGCTGACGCGCGGGAACTTCCTTCGCGTCTTCCGCGCCGTCGGAGCGCGGGCCGGCACCCGGTGATACATTCCGCGCGCGAGCGCCCCCCTCACGGAGACACGATGTCGAAGGTCACCCCGTTCCTGATGTTCAACGACCAGCTCGAGGCCGCGATCGCGTTCTACACCGCGACCTTCCCGGACTCGAAGGTGACGACGTCCGCGCGCACCGGCGCCGAGGGCACGGTCACGTCCGCCGAGTTCGTCGTCGGGGGCCAGCGCTTCATGGGCTACAACGGCGGCCCGTACTTCTCGTTCTCGCAGGGCTTCTCGCTCTTCGTGGACTGCGAGGATCAGGCGGAGGTGGACCGGTACTGGGACGCGTTCGTGAAGGCCGGCGCGACGCCGCTGCAGTGCGGGTGGATCAACGACCCGTTCGGCGTGACGTGGCAGATCGTCCCGCGGCGCTTCATGGAGCTCATCAGCGGGAGCGACATGAGGAAGGTGCAGGCGGTGATGGACGCGATGCTGCAGATGGTGAAGCTCGACGTCGCGGGGCTCGAGCGGGCGTACCACGAGGCGACGTAAGCGGTCGCGACCATGGCGCGCATCGAGTTCAGCCTCTTCATCGCCGCCCCGGTCGCGCGTTGCTTCGATCTCGCGCGGAGCGTCGAGCTGCACGTCGCCTCGACCGCGGGGACCGGCGAGCGCATCGTCGCGGGTCGAACGACCGGGTGCCTGGAGCTCGGCGAATCCGTCACATGGCGCGCCCGGCACTTCGGCGTGTGGCAGGAGCTCACGAGCCGCATCGTCGCGCTGGAGCGTCCGGCCCACTTCCGCGACAGCCAGGTGCGCGGGGCGTTCGCGCGCTTCGATCACGACCATCACTTCAGCCATGACCGCGACGGCACGATCATGCGCGATGTCTTCGAC
>JBGATT010000134.1:0-11938 GCA_044229035.1 Gemmatimonadaceae bacterium
CTCGCGCATCACCGGACTCATCGAGCTGCCCGACGGCCGTCTGCTCATCAGCGACGGCCGCGAACTCGCGGTGCATCTCGTGGACCTCGCGCGCGGCAGCGTCAAGCCGGCTGCGGACAAGGGGCGCGGCCCCCGCGAGTACGGACAGCCGGGCGGACTCTACGTGATGCGCGACGGCGAGGTCCGCCTGCTCGACCAGATCCAGCGCCGCTACCTGCGGTTCTCGCGCACCGGCGCGCCCATCGGGACGGTCCCGTTCGCATCGGTCGGCGGCGCGATGAGCTTCAGCTCGACCGCCGCCGACCCGCACGTGCTCGACGGCGAGGGCGCCGAGTATGCGCGCGAGGCGCTGGGGCGCGTCGCGCGCGATGGCGAGGCGACGGAGAGCTGGGTCACGCGTCGCAGGGGAGCGCGCCTCGACTCCCTGGTGAAGCTCCGCAATCCGTTCACGGTCGTGGACGAGTCCCAGGGATTCCGCATGATCCTGCGCGTCGCCTTCTCACCCGCCGACGGTTTCGCGGTCGCACGAGATGGTGCGGTGGCGATCGTGCGCGCCGAGCCGTACCGCGTGGAGTGGCGCGAGCCGAACGGGCGCGTCGTGCTGGGGCCGGTGTACGCCTTCGATCCGCTGCCGATCACCGCGGCCGACCGGGAGGCCGTCGCCGCCGAGCGGCGCGGGGCCGCGCTGCCGGGGAACGTGCGAATCAATCGGCCGGACGGCACACCGATCACGGGCCAGCTCACGGTGCCGGAGGCACGTTTCGCCGCGGCCAAGCCGGCGTTCGTGCCGGAGGGGATCCTTATCGACCGGCAGGACCGCGTCTGGGTGCGGCGGCACGCGGCGCGGGGCGCGCCCGCGGTGTACGACGTCTTCGACCGGCGCGGGGACCGGGTGGACCGCGTGCAGTTGCCGCCGCGCACCTCACTCGCCGGATTCGGTCCCGAGGCGATCTACCTCGCGCGCGCGGACGAGGACGACCTGCTCTGGGTGGGACGGGTGCCGTAGCCCGCTCAGCACCGGGGATCCATTCGACGTTGAGGTGGCGCCAGCGCGTCCGGGGCGCGAGTTTTCCGTCGCCGCGCGGGCCGCTTGGCTCGTTCGCGCAACGCGACTCCCTGCCTCGACGCCCGTGCACCAACCCATCGCGGTCTCGCTGTACGATCAGGCGGCGCAAGTGCGATGGATCCTGCACGCCGCCTGCGCCGCGACGTTCACGCTCGCGATGAGTCTCCTCGCGTTCCGGCTGCGGCGCCCCGTCATGCGCACCATCGCCACCGTCTGGTGGTGGCAGCTCGTGATCGCGCTCAACCTCGTCGCGTACTTCTACTGGCGCGACTGGTTCACGGAGCACGCGCTCATCCAGTACCTGGGGACGCTGGCGCTGCACCTCCCCTCGTTCGCGTCCGCCCCCCTGCTCCGCCGACTGCGCGCGACGGTCGAGGGGGCCGCGGTCGCCGGCGCGCGCGACTCCGAGCACCTCGGGCGCTGGGCCGCTGCCGCGGTCGTGACCACGGTGCTGTTCGAGATCGCCCGCGCGACCTGGCCCGAGGCGGCGACCACGCTCACGTTCATCGTGTCGCGGCTCGTGGCCGCCGTCCCGTACGCGTACGCCCTCTGGCCGCTCGGGCGCCCCGCCCCCACCAGCGCCGCACGCGAGGCGCCGTTCACGGCGAGCGCGCTCCGGTTCGCCCTCGCGCTCCGCCCGGTCATCATCGGCGTCGATCTCGTCGTGCGGCTCGCCCCGTGGGCCGACACCGCCGTGGGCGTCCTCAACTTCTTCGTGGTCACGAGCAACCTCGTGGGGCTGGTGGCCTTCGGCACGATCCTCCTCTTCGTCGCGCTGGAGAACGAGCGCGCGGCCACCATGCGGCAGGCCGCAGCCCTCCACGCCGCCGAGTTGCGCGATGCGCGCTCGCAGCGGCTGCAGAGCTTGGGCCGCCTGGCGAGCGGCGTGGCGCACGACTTCAACAACGTGCTCACGGTGGTGGTCGGGGCGTCGAGCGAGGCGGGCCGGATCGCGCCGCGCGACGCGCGCCTGCAGGAGGAGATCGCCGCCATCGAGGCGGCCGGACGACAGGGGATGGCGCTCACGCGCCAGCTGCTCGACTACGCGCGCCAGCGCCCGACCACCGAACAGCACTTCGCCCCGGCGGATGTGGTGCGCGCCATGGCCCCCATCTGCGAACGGCTGATCGCCGCCCCGCACCGCCTCCGCTGGCAGCTGGACGCCACCGCGCGGCTCCACATGGACGCGTCGCAGTTCGAGCAGGTGGTGATGAACCTCCTCGTGAACGCGCGCGACGCGATGGACAAGACCCCGGGCACGGTGACGGTGTCCCTCGCGGATGTCGAGGTGACCGACGGGACGAGCGACCAGAGGACACTGCTCGCCGGCCGCTACATCCGGCTCAGCGTCGCGGACACGGGGAGCGGCATCCCCGCCGATCTCCTGCCGAGCATCTTCGACCCCTTCGTCACCACGAAGGAAGCGCGCGGCGGCACCGGGCTTGGCCTCGCGACGGTGCAGGAGATCGCGCGCGCGCGGGGCGGTGATGCGTTCGTCGAGAGCACGGTCGGCGTCGGCACGACGGTCACCGTCTGGATGTCCGTCGCGGTGCCGTCCCCCGCCTAACCTTCGCGGCGCTGCACCACCTCGCGTACCCGGCGGATGTCCTCCGGCGTGGTGCGGCAGCAGCCGCCCACCCACGAGGCGCCGGCCGCGAGCCACTCGTCCACTCGCGCGGCGAACGGCGTCGCCGATCCCTCCCAGCAGCGGCCCGTCGCGTTCCACACTTCGCCCGAGTTCGGATAGACGACGATCGGCTTCGAAGTGCCGGACGCGAGCGCGCGCACGAGCCCGGGAACGAGATCCGGGTCCACGCAGTTGACGCCGATCGCCACGACCTGCGGCTCCGCATCGAGCATGCGCGCGCAAGCGGCGATGGGGTCGCCCGCCGACGTGTGCGCGTCGTCGCGGCAGCTGAACGAGATCCACGCACGCGCCTCGGGATGCGCACGCAGGACGCGCACGATCGCACGCGCCTCGAGCAACGAGGGGATGGTCTCGCACGCGAGGAGGTCGGGGGCGGCGCCGAGCAGCGCCGCCATGCGGGGGCCGTGGAAGGCATGCAGCGCGTCCTCATCGAGGCCGTAGTCGCCGCGGTACTCCGAACCATCGTGCCGGGTCGCCCCGAACGGTCCGACCGACGCCGCGACCAGCAAGGGCTTCGACTCGTCCGGGTGCCGTGCGCGGAAGCGCTCGCGCGCGCTGCGCGCCAGCGCGACCGACCGGAGCAGCAGCGCGACGGTCTCCGCCTGCGTGCACCCGCGCGCGGCGAACCCTTCGAAGCTCGCCTGGTAGCTGGCCGTGATCGCGATGTCCGCGCCCGCCTCGAAGTAGTCGAGGTGCACCGCCTCGATCACCTCCGGTGCGTCACGGAGCGCACGCGCCGACCAGAGCGCATCGGAGAGGTCGAGGCCGCGCGCCTCGAGCTGCGTGGCGAGCCCCCCATCGAGGACCAGTCGCGTCATCGCGCGACGCCGAGGAATCGCCGCATCGCATCCAACTCGGCGTCGAGCCCGCGACGGAACGCCGGGTCCCGCGGCGCGCGTCCCGAGACGAACCCCGTCTCGTGCACGAGCCGTCCCTCCTGCACCGAGAGGTTCGCCCAGCCGATCACCGCCTCACGCCAGAGCAGCGGCAGCGCGTAGTAGCCGCGCACGCGCTTCGGCGCGGGCGTGTACGCCTCGAACCGGTACTCCCAGCCCCAGAAGAGCGCGAATCGCCGCCGGTCCCACACCACCGGGTCGAACGGCGCCAGCAACCGCACGCGCTCCGGCGGCTCGACCTGGCGGATCCGCTCGCCCGCGGGCCAGTACCAGTCCACGCCATCCACGCGCCGCGAGTCGAGCCGGGCGCGCGCGCGGCGCAACGCCGCGGCACGGTCCGCGCGCCACTGCGGCGCCCCCATCACCAGCCCGCTCGCCAGCCACCCGAGCGTCGGGGCCGGCAGCGGGGCGTACTTGGCGACCGCGATATCGAACAACGAGTCGAACGCCGTGCGCGGGTCCGCCGGTGCCGGCGTCGGCTCCCGCACCGCGTAGGTGCGCACCCCGCTCTCGCGCCTCGCGATGCGAAGGAGGCCGTGGAAGTGCATCGCGTCGAGCAGTTGCGTGCTCGCGTTGCTCCGCCCGCCGAACCAGTTCTGCGTCCTGCCGTGCGCGAACGCCGCATCCACCTCCCGTGGATGCACGACGCCGCGCTCGCGCACGAACGCGAGCACCGACGCGGCCTGCCGCTGCCGCGCCGCCGACCAGGAGGCGCGCGCGCCGCGGGGGTGCATGAGCGCCTGCGTCGCGCGCGGGAGGAAGCCGTAGTTGACGAAGAAGTCCTCCTCGACCGCCAGGCGCGGGTAGCGCCGCTCGAGGTCCCCCGCCGCGTAGTCCTTCACGCGGTGCCGCAGGGTGAGATCCTG
This sequence comes from Gemmatimonadaceae bacterium, assembly GCA_044229035.1. Lineage (GTDB taxonomy): Bacteria > Gemmatimonadota > Gemmatimonadetes > Gemmatimonadales > Gemmatimonadaceae > Pseudogemmatithrix. Next base: position 4,477 of record JBGATT010000134.1, read on the forward strand.
TGCGCGCGCGGGCGCGCGGATGGGATCCGCCTGCACGAAGCCCAGGCGCGCGATCGCCTTGGGCAGCGTGGTGGGCGCGAAGAGGCTGCGCGCGAGCGCATGGGCGCGCAGGGCGGCGATGGTCATCGGCGGGCGACGCGGACGGACGGGCGGACCAGGCGGAGCATGGCGGGAACCTAGATGGCGCGGCATCGGCGAGCCATCCCGTGCGTGATGCTTCACCCCACCTCCTGCGCGGCATAGCTTGGTGTGCCATGCGCCCCTTCCTCACGTCCGCCCTCCTGCTCGCCTTCGCCACTGCGCCGATGGACGCGCAGGCGATCGCCCGCGACTCGCTCGCCACGCCGCGCCTCGCCTGGGAGTTCGTCCGCGTTCCCGCCGGCGAGGTCACCATCCAGGGAGCGAACGGTCCGCTGCGCAAGGAGGTCCCCTCGTTCGAGATCCTGCGCACCGAGGTGCCCTGGGAGCTCTACGACGTCTTCTATCTGCGCCTCGATGTCCCGCGCGAGTCGCGCAGCGCCGTGGACGCCTCCACGCGCCCGTCGCGGCCGTACGGCGCGCCCGACCGCGGCTTCGGCCATCGCGGCTACGCTGCCATCTCGCTCACGCACGCCAGCGCCATGCGGTTCGCCGCCTGGCTCTCGGAGCGCACCGGGCACACCTACGCCGTCGCCACGGAAGCGCAGTGGCAGCGCGCGGCCGACCTCGCCTTCGCCGGCGTCGATCCCGCCGCGTACGGCGAGCACGCCTGGATCGCCGCCAACGCGGAGGGCGCCCCGCATCCCATCGCCACGCGCGCACCCGACCGGCTCGGCCTCCACGACCTCCTCGGCAACGTCGCCGAGTGGGTCACCACCGAGGACGGAACCGGCGTGCTCCGCGGCGGCAGCTATCTCACCCTGCGCGACGCCCTGTCGGTCACGCTCCGCGAGCGGCAACTTCCCTCGTGGAACTCGACCGACCCGCAGGACCCCAAGAGCCGCTGGTGGCTCTCCGATGGCCCCTTCGCCGGCTTCCGACTCGTGAGGATCAAGTGAGCATCTCGCGCCGCACCTTCGCCACCATCGCCGCCGCGGCGGCCGCCACCGCCGCCCTCCCCTCCAAGGCCTTCGCCATCGGCCGTCGCCGCAACGCCGACCCGATCCGCATCGGCGTGATCGGATGCGGCGGGCGCGGCACGGGGGCGGCCCGCAATGCCGTCGAGGCGAGCGAGAACGTCTTCATCACCGCGCTCGGCGACCTCTTCCCGGACCGCATGGCCGATGCACGGCGCGGTTTCGACAAGACCGCGACGGAGAACGCGAGGTTCGCCGCGGCCTACAAGGTGACCGACGACAAGGTCTTCACCGGCTGGGATGCGTACGAGAAGGTCCTCGCCACCGACTGCGACCTCGTGATCCTCGCATCGCCCCCGGCCTTCCGCGCGATGCACCTGACCGCGGCGGTCAACGCGGGCAAGCACATCTTCGCCGAGAAGCCCGTCTGCGTGGACGTCGCCACCGCCATCCAGGCGTACGCGGCCGCGGACCTCGCCCGGCAGAAGGGACTCGGCTACGTCGCCGGGACGCAGCGCCGGCACGACCCGCGCTACGTCGATGTCATCAAGCGCGTGCACGACGGCGCGATCGGCGAGGTGATCACGGGGCAGGTCTACTGGAACCAGGGCGGGCTCTGGAGCCATGCGCGCAAGCCGGAGTGGACCGACACCGAGTTCCACCTCCGCAACTGGCTCTACTACACCTGGGCGTCCGGCGACCACATCGTCGAGCAGCACGTGCACAACCTCGACGTCGCCAACTGGGTGATGGGCGCGCATCCGGTGAAGGCGACCGCGATGGGCGGGCGCCAGACGCGCACCGATGCGGTGTACGGCCACATCTTCGACCATTTCGCCGTCGAGTACGAGTACGCCGACGGCCGGCGCATCACCTCGTTCTGCCGGCAGCAGGATGGCACGACGAGCCGCGTGCGCGAGGACTTCCAGGGTTCGCTCGGTCGCACCAACGCGGCCGATACCATCGAAGGGCGCAACGCCTACAAGGCGGCGGTGATCCCGGGGATGAACCCGTACGTCGAGGAGCATCGCGACCTCGTCGCGAGCATCCGCGCGGGGAGGCCGCTCAACGAAGGGCGGCAGATCGTGGACAGCAACCTGACGGCGATCCTCGGGCGCGAGGCGGCCTACACGGGCCAGACGCTCACCTGGGACGAACTCATGGCGTCGAACCTCTCGATCCTGCCGAAGGAGTTCGCGTTCGGGGCCTTGGCGGTGCCCGCGGTGCCGACGCCGGGCGAGACGACGTTGACGCGGTCCTTCAGCGAGGGGTGGTGAGATGGAGCGGAGAGAGTTCGTCAGCGCGCTCGGCGCGGCCGGGATGGGATGGAGGTTGAAGGATGAAGGAGGAAAGTCGAACCTTCAGCCTTCATCCGCTCCATTCACGCTCGACTTCGCGCCGCACTTCGGGATGTTCGCGCGGAGTGCGGGAGCGGATGTGGTGGACCAGCTGAAGTGGATGCATGACCAGGGATTCCGCTCGCTCGAGGACAACGGGATGCGCGGGCGACCGGTGGCCGAGCAGGAGCGGATCGCCCGCGAGATGTCGCGGCTCGGGATGCGGATGGGGGTGTTCGTCCTCAACCCCGAGACGGCATGGACCACGACCTTCGCCGCAGGCGAGGCCTCGTTCCGCGAGTCCTTCCTCAAGGACGTCGATGCGTCCATCGAGGTCGCCAAGCGCGTCAACGCGAAGTGGGCGACGGTCGTGATGGGCACCGAGGCGCCGCGGCTCGAGCCGGAGTACCAGACCGCCAACGGCGTGGAGATCCTGCGCGCGGGAGCCGAGCGGTGCGAGAAGGCAGGGCTCGTCATGGTCCTCGAGCCGCTCAATCGCCGCGACCATCCCAACCTCTTCCTCACGCGCATCCCCCAGGCCTTCCAGATCTGCCGCGCGGTGGACTCGCCGTCGTGCAAGATCCTCTTCGACATCTACCACCAGCAGATCACCGAGGGGAACATCATCCCCAACATGGATGCGGCCTGGTCCGAGGTCGCGTACGTGCAGATCGGCGACAACCCGGGCCGGAAGGAACCGACCACCGGCGAGATAAACTACGCGAACATCTTCGCGCACCTGAAGCGGAAGGGGTACGCCGGCGTGCTCGGGATGGAGCACGGGAACTCGCGCACCGGCGTGGAAGGTGAGCAGGCCGTCGTCGCCGCGTACCGGGCGGTGGATCCGCGCTGATCAGGGGTCGATGACGCGGAGGCCGAGCCGACCGGCGAGCTCGGCCCGCCGGTCGGGGGGCATGAGCGCGAAGGCGGTCGCGAACGCATCGGTCATCCAGGCGACCGCCCCAACGACCGTGAGCTGCGGCGTATCCGTGGCGCCACGCCCGGTCGTCGTGCGGAACACGTGCCCTTCGTGCCCCAAGGCGCCGCTCGGCACGAGCTGCGCGCGCGACGCCGACGTGCTTACCGCCGCATCAGTGAGCGTGAGCAGCGTGTCACCGCGGGACGTCTCCACCGCGATCACCCAGGCCGGTTCTCCCGGCGGGGCCCCGCGCGTGACCACCTCGCCGCCCGCCTCGAGGAGCATCGACCGCACGCCAGCGGAGTCGAGCAGCCGCGCGACGTCATCGAGGATCCATCCCTTCGCGATCGCGCCGAGGTCGAGGTGCATGTCCGGACGCAGGAACCGCACGGCGAAGGTCTCGGAGTCGACCTCGACGCTGCGGTGGTCCACCGCGCGCCGCGCGACGGCACGCGCGGAATCCGCGATGGGGCGTCCGGTGCGCGCCGCCTCGCGCCAGAGGCGCGTGAGCGGGCCGACGGTGTGGTCGAACGCGCCGTCGGTGGCGGCCGCTGCGAAGGCGGCGTGCCGGAGGACCTGGTGCAGCTCCCGGGAGACCGGGGTCCACTGCGCCACGGGCGCGAGCGAGAGCCGGTTCAGCTCCGAGGTCGCGCGATGGTCGCTCATGATCCCCTCGAGTTCCTCGATCCGCGCGAAGGCGCGCTCGGCGTACCTCCGCACCGCCGGCTCGTCGGCGTGCACGAGCACCAGACGCACCTCCATGCCGAGGTGCACCTCCCGGAACTCGTGCGCGCGCGGCAGGCCGGCCAGCGCGGGTGGCGACTGGGCCGCGGCGCCGGGCGACAACGCGCACGCGAGCGCCAGCGCCAGCGCGGGCGCGACCATGCGAACGAGGGAGGCGAGTTGCATCGGCGGGGAATCTAGCGCCCGCCGCCGGCCGGCCGACGCATTGAGGCGGCGGCGACACGGACGCATGTTATCCGCCATCCGCCGACCGATCCCCTGTCCGCTCCCCGCCGCACCGCGACCATGCACAAGCAGTCCTCGCTCACCCTCCCGGATCACGCGCGCAAGCAGGCCGTCGTCTCGCTCCGCGCGTACGCGGCCGAGAACTTCGACGAGGAGCTGAGCGAGCTCCAGGCGACCCTGCTCCTCGACCACGTGTTGTCCGATATCGCCCCGGCGATCTACAACCAGGCCGCCGCGGACGCGCGCGCCTACGTGGAGGAGCGCGCGGCCGACCTCGAGGCCGCGCTGCACAAGGCGGAGTTCCCACTCTCCGGCCGGCGGAAGCGCTGATGTCGATCCTCGGGTTCCCCGACCTCTCGCGCGCGGCGCTCGCGGTAGTACTCCTCTCCGCCTCCCCGCGCATCGGCGCCTCGCAGGGCTGCGGGACCGACGGCGTGATCCTCGCGGTCTCGTCGCCGATGCTCACGGCGGCCGACTCCTCGTACCTGCGGTCCGCCGCGCGCGCGCTGGCGTACCGATGGCCCGTGCCGAGCCGTCGCCGCGAGACCTACACGCAGTGGCGTCGCGTGCGGCGCCGCGTGCTGCCACCGAACTCACGCGCGCGAGCGGCGACGAACTGCTCGACCGCAGCCTGCGGCTCATGGTGACGGATCCCATGCCCGCCTCGCCGGAGCTGCCCCCCTTCCCGGCGTCCGTACCGGGCGACTCGCTCGTGCTCACCGTGCATCTGGGCGCCGTGCCGGACTCGGTACCGAGCGGCCACATCCGCTTCGCCGTCGCGCAGCGGCGGATCGAACTGGTGCCGGGCACGCTCGAGTTCAACGCGCCGCGCTCAGCGAGCACCCCCCCCGCCTCGCAACGCTACGCGACGGTCAAGTACGACGTGAACGAGAACGGGCAGGTCGTGCCGTCGAGTTTCGAGATCCTTGATTCGTCGGACCGCGAGCTGGTGGACGCGATCCGCGCCGCCCTCAATCGCGCCCGGTTCCGCGCCGCCGAACAGGGCTGCCGCCCGGTCACGATGTCGGTCGTCCAGACCTTCCGGGGGTGAGCGCTCCGCGCGCGAAGAGCACGCCGCGGTCGGTCCCCACCAGCACCTGTCTCATCAGGGCCAGCGTGTCCGGATGCTCGAAGTACGCCGAGTGGATCCCGCTCTTGGTCTTCGGCCCCCGCTCGAAGAACGGCGTGCAGTCCACGTCCCACACGTTGTCCGGCCGCGGCGTGCCATTGGGGATCCCCGAGCGCCCGAGTCGGCGCTTGCCGAAGTGCTTGAGGCCCGCCGACACGCCCAGCACCTGGTCGAGCCCGCTGTAGAGCGCCGTGATGCGATACGTGAGGTTCGCGAGCGCATCGCCGTCACTGCCATCGGTCGTCTCGCCGGACGCGAAGAGGTCGTTGTCCACGTCCGCGGCGACCATCACCAGCTGATTGATCAGGCTCACGAGCAACGGCTGGTTGCGGCGGGTCCAGGCCAACTGGGCCGCCTTCTGCAGCACGTAGTTCCCCATGCTGTGCGCGATCACCGACACCTTTGCGCGACAGGCGAGCTTGGGGTCCCGGGTCGCCGCCTCCTGCCGGTCCAGGAGCCATACATAGAACCCGTCGAGCAACTCGGCGAGATCGGCCGCCGAGGCGCGCGCGTCCCTGCGGTCCGGGAGGTACGAGGTGGTCTGCCCGTCGGACGGCCAGGTGAAGAGCACGCACTCGCCCAGGCCGTCCTCGCCGTGGTACAGCGCCTTGCAGATCGACGCGTACCGCCGCGCGGCGTCCTGCCAATCGTTGTTGTAGCCGTGCACGAAGATCGAAACGTGCTTCTGCTGTTCGTTGTGATTCTCGTCCTTCAACAGCGCGAACTTGTTGGCGGTGCCGGTGAGGAGCGTCTGGAACCGTTCGCGCGAGACCTTGGTCCAGCTCGAAAGGCGGTCGAGCGGCCCGTCGGTCGCCGTCCAGAAGGTGAGTCCGTCGCCGCGCTCCCCGCGGAGACCGGTGGAACCGACCGTGCGATTCGTGACCATCCAGAAGCGAGGCATTGCCATTCCTCCCAGTGCGCTGTTCCGTGACGGGCCATACGGTCGGGTGCGGACGCGACGGCCGCAAGGGGCCGGATCGTTCGGGGGGAGCGGGGCCACGCCCCCCTGCAATCCGATTCTAGGCTTTCCCCCGGCCGTACCGCGTCACAACTTGCCCCTCCCCCACCTCGCGCCATCGCACGCACACATCCCCGTCACCGAGACCGACCATGGGCAAGCCGCTCGACCCCGCACACGACCACAGGATCACCCTCGACGCCGCCGCGGCGATGACCAAGGCGCACCGCGACGGCGGCACGCTCCGCACCGGGGACTCCGCCGCGTACAACGCGAAGGCGGTGCTCGAGCTGCTGCAACAGCCGGGATGCGTGGGCATGCGCTACTACAAGGGGCGGACGAAGTCCGGCGAATCGTCGATGGTCCTCGTCGGCGTCGACAACGACGGGAACGACATGGTCGGCGGCATCCTGATCGACAACGGCATGCCCTGCCCGCCCTGGTGCAGCGACGGCAACGCGCTCACCGGCTGATCGCGGGCACGCTCGATGAAGATGCCACTGATCCTCTGGGTCGCCGTCTGGGCGATGGGGCTGCCGATCGCGATCGCGGTCGTGCGGCGCCAGCTCGGCGAGCCCGGCAAGGCGGCAGTGGTCCTCTGGCTCCTCAGCATGCTCTTCCAGACGATCGGCGGGCGGCTGTGGACGTTGCTGGTCGACAACACCAACAACCTCTTCTTCGGCGTCGCGTTCCTCCCGCTCGAGGCGGCGGCGGTGCTGATGGCGGTGGCGCACTGGCAGGTCCGGCCCATCGCCCGGACCACGGTGCGGCTCTTCATCCCGCTCTACGCCATCGTCTGGGCGCTCGCGCTGTGGCGGGTGGAGGACGTGCGCGGCTACTCGGTGGTCGCCGCGCCCGTCCTCGGCCTCCTCGTCCTCGCCTCGGCACTCTATGCGCTCGTGACGCGGGCGCAGCAGGACGACGAACCGATCCTGCGCTCGGAATGGGGGTGGATCCTCACCGGCATCGCGATCCACTTCGCGACCGATGTGGGCTACCATATCACCGGCCAGATCGGGCTCCTGCACGACGACATGCCGCTCCTCATGCGGATCTCGATCTGGAAGGCCTGGATCAGTACCTTCGCGCGCCTCT
>JBGATT010000135.1:0-9326 GCA_044229035.1 Gemmatimonadaceae bacterium
CCGGCGATGGCGACCACGTCCCACCCGACCTCGTCGAGATGTGCGATGACCACCATCGTATCGCGCTCCGGTCCCGCCGCGACGATGAGATTCCCGGCAGCATCGACCTCGGCGCGCGCACGCGCCCATGCCGGCAACGCGGCCCGCACGGCATCGCGGACGCGCCACTCGTCGCCGGAGACACCGGCGAGGTCGGCGAGCCGCTTGAGCGCGGTGGCGGTCGCGTCGAGCGCGTCGGCGGCGCGCGGCGCATCGGCGAGCACGGGTCCTGGCGCGTCGATCCACGGCTGCGCGGATAGCGACGCACGGTCGATGCCGCCTGCCTCGGCGACCCGCGCGAGCAACGCCTCCGCGTCGCGCTCGGCGATGGTCTCGACGAGCGTGCCGGCGTGGCGCACAAGGGGGACGATGGTGCGCACGGAATCGACGCGCGCGATGCGCGCGACGACGGCATTGGCGCGCCCCACACCGACGACGGTGACCTCGTCCACGCCGCCGAGCCGCGCGATCGAAGCGCCGAGCGTGGGCCAGCCGAAGACGCTCTGCGCGGTCATCAGGTAGATGGTCTCCCCGCGCGCGACGGTCCCACGCGAGACGGCGGCGATGGCGGCGCAGCCCGCGCGCGCGCCCACGCCACCGCCGGCGACGCCGCCCGCGTACGGCCAGGCGGGCACACGGCGATCGAGCGGATCGAGGAGTCGGATCCCGAGCGCCGCGACCTCGGCCCGCGACGCGGCACCGACGTCGATCCAGAGATCGTCGGCGGTGACGATCGCGGTGTCGCCGCGATGCTGCGGCGCGAAGTGGCCGTTCGCGACCGCCGCGACACCGGGCACGAGGCCGCGCGCGGTGTGGACGTTCACCTGCTGCGCCTCGTGCGCCTGGTCGAACAGCGCATGGCCGCCGCCCCCCACGCGATGCACACGCAGCAGGCCGTCGTCGGTGATCTGGCTGACGGTGTAGCCGGGGCGGTCGAGCCCGCACGCGATCACGCGGCGCGGCGACCCGCTCCCGCGACGGAGCACCAGATTGCCGACGGCATCGCGCTGCCAGCCGGGCAGCGCGGTCGCGAGCGCGGACAGCGCGCGCTCCTCGTGTCCCGTGGGGGCGGCGAGCTGCTGCCAGCTCGCGAGCGCGCGTTGCGCGGGCGACTGCGCGCGCAGCGTCGCGAGCGGGACGGCGATGAGCGTCGCGCCGAGCGCGAGGCGCGCGGCCGAGACGAGGTGCGGGCGGACGTGGCGCATGGACGACGGCACCTCGAAAGGGGAAAGGGGATGGGGCGCGCGACCTAGGGTCGCGCGCTCCCGCGGAGCGTCGCGGCACGCGCCTGCGCCGACCGCCACCGCGCCATCACGGCGACGTACTGCGCGCGCGCCGCATCGCACGCCGCCTGCTGCATCGCCGTCGGCGCGGACTCGGCGGACTGCATCGCCATCGCCGCCGCCTGCAGCGCGTTGCTCACCGTCTCGAGCGAGGGGGCCACCGCCGGTCCGCCACGACGGCGGAAGGCGCGGAGGTTCCGCTGCAGGCCCGTCGGCGCGAGCTCCTCGAGGTCGGCCTTGAGCGTATCGGCGGCGGGGCCGGTGAGGCCGCTCACCTGCTGCGCCAGTTCCTTCGCCGCGAGGAACGCGCGGTGCGCCGCGACGGCGCCGTCGTACATCTCCATGCTGAGCGCCGTCAGCTTCGCGAGCGCCACCGGCGTGATGCGCACCCGTGGATCCAGCACCAGCCGGAGCGGCTGCGTGTGCCGCTTGCCGTCCACCGTGAGGCGCACCGTGTACGCTCCCGGCGGCGCCCACGGCACGTTGTACTGCGGATACGTGCGCCCCGGCACGGCCCCCTGCGCCTCCTCGTCCCCGGCGGGGATGAGGTCGAGCGGCGAGACCGGATCCAGCTTGAGGTCCCAGCTGAAGCGGTGCATCCCCGCGCGCGTGGAGATGATGTACTGCGGCGCCGGCCAGTAGAGGGGAAGGCCGCAGTACGCGGCGGTCGGGTCGCGCCGACAGACCTGGTCGTAGGCGGCCATGTCCTTGCCCGGATCCGGATCGAACACCGGCTCGGTGCTCGAGTAGGTGCGCACCGTGCGGCCGCGCGCATCGACGATCTCGAGCGTCACCGGCCCGCGCGCGTCGCTCGGCAGGTAGTAGTCGATGAGCCCGCCCGGCGGCGGGTTCTCACCCGCGGGGAGCTCGGGCGGCCACGGTGTCGGCTCGTTGGTCGCGAACCGCACGCGCACCGCGGTCTGCGGCTTGAAGAGGTACGCCTCGCCCTTGGCGAGCGCGGCGCGCGCGGCCGCCGCCTGGCGCAGCGGCGTCACGTCGTCGAGGATCCAGAAGCCGCGCCCGTGCGTCGCCGCGACGAGGTCGGCGCAGTGGCAGGTGGAGTCGTCCTTCACCTGGAGGTCACGCACCGAGACCGGCGCCATCCCGTTCTTGAGCGACTGCCAGTGGTCGCCGTCGTCGAACGAGACCCACACCTGCAGGTCGGTCGCGGCGTAGAGGAGGCCCTTCTGCCGCGGGTCCTCGCGGATGCTGTTCGCGACCGCGCCGCCGGCGATCCCGGTGTTGATCTCGGTCCAGGTCGCGCCGCCGTCGCGCGTGCGGAAGAAGTGCGGGTTGATGTCGTCGAGGCGGAGCGTGTTGGCCGCGGCATAGGCCGTGCGCGTGTCGAAGTGCCCGGCCTCGATGTTGAAGATGCGCGTCCACGCCTTCATCCCCGGCGGCGTCACGTTGCGCCAGGTCGTGCCGCCGTCGCTCGTCGTCTGGATCTGCCCGTCGTCGGTGCCGACCCAGATCACGTTCAGCGAGCGCGGCGAGGGCGAGAGCGCGGTGATGCTCCCCGCCGGCGCCGGCCGCACGCCGCTCGCGTACTTCCCGGCGGTCGCCGGCACCTCCCACGTCTGCCGCGTGAGGTCGGGCGAGATGCGGCGCCAGCTGTTCGCGTGATCGACGCTCTTCCAGACGACGTTCGACGCGTAGTACATCGTCGCGTGGTCCACCGGCGAGAAGTGGAGCGGCATGGTGCGCACGTTGCGGTTCATCGCGCCGCCGCCCGGGAGCGTCCCCGAGACGTCGGGGCCGACCTGCTGCGTCTGCGCCGTGCGCCGGTCGTAGCGCGAGACGCCCGAGCGCTGGCTGCCGTACACGATGTTCGGGTCCTTGGGGTCCGGCGCGGCCATCCCGTACTCCTGGATGTTCACCGGATGCCAGTCGTGGAACGTGATGCGCCCGTCGTCGCTGCGACTCTTCACGCACGCCGAGCCGGAGTCCTGCTGGCCGGAGCAGACGAAGTACGGGAACGAGAAGTCGGTCGTGACGTGGTACATCGCGGCGGTGTTCTGGTTGTACCAGTTGCTCCACGAGAGCCCGCGGTTGGCCGAGACGACAGCGCCTTGGTCGGCGACGGCGACGATGATCCGCGGGTCGTTCGGGTTGATCCAGATCCGCTGGTAGTCGTCGCCGCCCGGCGCGCCGCGCACGGCGCTCCAGGTGAGGCCGGCATCCTCGGTGCGCCACATCACGACGGACGCCGAGTAGACGACGTTCGGGTCCTTGGGGTCGATCGCGAGGGTCGGGAGGTCACCGCCGCCGATCCGCGAGAGCGGGCGCATGTCCTGCCGCGCCTCGGGGCGCTCGTTGCTCACGCCCTTCACCGGCTGGAACCAGTGCGCGCCGCCGTCGGTGGACTTGTAGAAGCCGATCGCCCCCTGCCCCGGCGCGATCACCGCGTAGAGCGTGTTCGGCTCGCTCGGCGCGATCGCGATGTTGGCCTGGAGGATCGACGGCAGGCCGTTGCTGAGTTGCACCCAGCTGGTGCCGCCGTCGGTGGACTTGAAGATGCCCATCCCGCTGCCGCCGAACCCCTGCCCTTCTATGAAGCTCTGCTGCTGCTGCCAGAGCGTGGCATAGACGATGTTCGGGTCGCGCGGGTCGATCATCACCTCGTTCGCGCTGGTGTACTCGTCCCTGTAGAGCACCTTCTCGAAGGTCCGGCCGCCGTCGGTGGAGCGGAACACGCCGCGTTCCGGGTTGGGGCCGTACGGGTGCCCGAGCGCCGCGACGAAGAGCCGGTCGGGGTTCCGCGGATCGACCGCGACCGCGGCGATCATCTGCGTCTCGCGGAGCCCGAGGTGCTCCCAGGTGCGTCCGGCATCGACCGACTTGTACATCCCGTCGCCGATCGAGAGGTCGGGACGGATGATCCCCGCACCGCTCCCCACGTAGATCACGTTCGGGTTCGACACCGCGACGCCGATCGCGCCGATCGAGCCGGTGGGCTGGTCGTCGAAGATCGGCACCCAGTTGGCGCCGTAGTCGGTGGTGCGCCAGACGCCGCCGTTGTCGAAGCCCGCGTAGAAGGTGTTCGGCTGGCTCGGCACGCCCGCGACGGCGCGCGCGCGGCCGGCGCGCGTGGGCCCGATCTGGCGCCAGCGCATCTCGTCGAACGAGAGCGACTGGGCGTGCACGAGGAGCGGCGTGCCGGCGAGCGCGAGCAGCAGGACGCCGAGCAGATGACGCGGGCGGACGATCGACATGGGAGGACGGGCTGGGGTGTCGCGGACGACGGCGCGGTCCGCGAGGGGCTACGCGGGGAACATGGCCGATGCTGGGCATCCCGTCCATCGGGGACCCAGCGCTGCATCAGCGCGCCGCGCACCGGGCGCGTTAAACTCCGGTCCGTCCTCCATCGTCCCCGGTCATGGCCACCAGTCGCGCCCCGCACTCCCTGCTCCTGCGTGCCCTCGTCCTCGCCGGACTCGCGCCGGCCGCGCTCCGCGCGCAGGGGCCGTCGTCACCTGAGTCCGCCCCCGTCCGCACCCCGGCAGGGCGCCGCGAGCTCGCCGCGCGACGCGTTCGGACCGCCCTCCGACTTGACGGCGTGCTCGACGAGGACGTCTGGACCGCGGGCCACGGCGCCACCGGCTTCGTGCAGAGCGAGCCGCGCGAAGGGCAGCCCGCCACCGAGTGGACCGAGGTCTTCGTCGCATACGACGACGAGAACCTCTACATCGGCGCCTTCATGCACGAGTCCGATCCGTCGCGCGAGAAGGTCAACGACATCCGGAAGGACTTCAAGGAGGAGGAGCAGGACGACTTCGAGGTCATCCTCGACACCTTCCGGGACCATGCGAGCGGGTACGTCTTCATCACCAACCCGGCGGGCGGCCGGGCCGACCGGCAGATCGCGTACGAGGGCCGCGAGATCAACGCGAGCTGGGACGCCATCTGGGACGTGCGCACGCAGCGCCGCCCGGACGGCTGGACGGCGGAGATGCGCATCCCCTTCCGCACGTTGCGCTTCGCGCCGGGGGCCGACCAGCGCTGGGGCGTCAACTTCTCGCGGCGCATCCGGCACAACAACGAGACGACCTTCTGGGCGCCGATCCCGCGCGCGTTCAACCTCACGCGCCTCTCGCTCGCCGGCGAGCTCACCGGGCTCGACCTCGGCCGCACCGGCCGGGACCTGCGGATCAAGCCGTACGCGCTCGCGAGCAGCGTGCGCGAGATGGGCGGCGGCGAGGGGACGGGACGCCTCGATGCGGGGCTCGACCTCAAGCTCGCCGCGACGCGCAGCCTCACGCTCGACGCGACCGTGCGTCCCGACTTCGCGCAGGTCGAGGCCGACGAGCAGCAGGTGAACCTCACGCAGTTCGCGCAGTTCTTCCCCGAGAAGCGCGAGGCCTTCCTCGAGAACTCGGGGGTGTTCTACGTCGGCGACGCGGCGCGCAACAACCGCGTGACGACGCCGGCGACGCCGGACGAGGACAACCTCCTCTTCTTCTCGCGGCGCATCGGCATCCGCGCCGACCGGCAGCCGCTGCCCATCGACGCGGGCGCGCGGCTCACCGGCATGGCCGGCGGGTTCGGCATCGGGCTCCTCGACATGCAGGTCCGCGGCGACAGCCTCACGCCCGCCAACAACTACAGCGTGCTGCGCGTCCGGCGGAACCTCCGCGTGGGCACCGACGTGGGGCTGCTCCTCATGCAGCGTCAGTCCACCGACGACCCGGCGGACTACAACCGGGTCGCCGGCGTCGATGCGAACATCCGCTTCCTCGGCCGCCTCGACTGGAACAGCTACGTCGTCACCTCCCGCACGCCGGGCGTCCCGGGCCAGCAGTACGCGGCCCGCACATCGGTGAACTACGAGAGCAACTTCTTCCACGGCAAGAGCGGCGTGATGTCGCTCGGCGACGGGTTCGAGAACGACCTCGGCTTCTACCGCCGCACCGGCATCAAGAAGTGGTTCGCCGACATCGGCGTGCGGCCACGCCCCGAGGCGCTGCGGCGCCGCGGCATCCGCGAACTGCATCCGCACATCGTCTGGGAGGTCTTCACCGACCAGGGGAACGCGATGGTGCAGAAGCGCCTGCACACCGGGCAGTCGTTCTTCTTCGACAATGGCGCGGTGATGGAGCTGTCGGTGAACCCGTCGTACAACGTCCTCGACCGTCCGCTCCGGCTCTCGCCGCGCGCCGACCCGCTCCCCGCCGGCGCGTACGGCTGGAACGAGTGGGGCCTGCTCCTCAACTCCGACCAGAGCCGGCGCTTCGCGCTCAACTCGCGGCTCACCTGGGGCGAGCTCTACAACGGCACCCAGCGGACCGTGAGCGCCTCGGTCGTCTACCGGCCCGGCTACCATCTCCGCGTCAGCCTCGGGCTGCAGCGCACCGAGGCGTCGCTCGACCTCGCCGACGGCGACTTCGTCAACAGCATCTGGACGATGCGCGCGAACTACTCGTTCACGCCGCGGATGTTCATCGACGCGCTGTCACAGTACGATCCCGCGTCCCGGCAGCTGAACGCGAACGTGCGCTTCAACCTCCTGCACCATCCACTGAGCGACCTCTTCGTCGTCTACAACGACCAGCGGTTCCTCACACCGGGGGCGCCCGTCGCGGGACGGTCGATCGCGGTGAAGTTCACGCAGATGCTGGCGTTCTAGCCGTGAGGTAGTCCCGCCCGCGTGTCATCGCCTCGACGAAGCCCGCCTCGTCGCCTGACGCGACCGCCGCGCGCAGGCGCTGTACCGCCGCCTCGAGTCCCTCGAGCGCGGCGAGCCCGTGCGCGTTGAGGTGCTGGATCTCGAAGTAGAGGTGCGGGTTCTCCGCGGCCACGCGCGACGCCACCGCAAGCTGCGCGTCGAAGGTCGAGCTCGACACCCGCGCGAGGTGCGCCGCCGCCTCGCCGCTCCCCGCGAGCGCGTCGAAGAAGGCGATGTTCACCGCGTGCGAGAGCCCGAGCACGTACGCCATCGCCTGGTCATGCGCGTCGAGCGGCATCTCCACCACGCGGGCCGTGGTGCCCTCGAACAGCGCCGCGGCCACGGCGTTCGCCTCGGCGTGCCCCACGTCCACCACCACCACATGCCGGCCGGCGAGCAGGTCCACCGACGGACCGAACATCGGGTGCAGCGACGTGACGCGCACCCCGGCCGCGACGCAGGCGGCGAGCCCCTCGCGCAGCGGCGACTTGAGCGAGCCGAGGTCGAACACCACCCCGGGAGGACGTCGCTCGGCGAGCGCGCGGAGGATCGTCGCGGACTCGCGCAGCGGCGCGGCGACCACGATGAGGTCGTGCGCGAGCGGGCCTGCCTGCCACTCCGCACGATGCGCGAGGTCGCCGAGCCCGGCCGGGAGCGGTGCCGGATCGGCGATCTCCACCGCGTATCCCTGCGAGCGCAGGAAGCGCGAGAACCACGCGCCGATGCGCCCCGACCCGCCGATCACGAGCGCCGTCCGCCCGTCCCCGCGACCGCGCGAGCGGATCCGCTGCTGCTCCTGCACGGTGAGCGAATGGCGGATGAGCAGCGTGAACAGCTCCTCCGCCAGCGCGGGCGAAGCCCCGAGCGATCGCGCCACGCCCCGCGCGCGCGCGAGCACCTCGCGCTCCTGCGCGGGGTCCTTCAACGCCCCCGCGTTCCGGTCCTTGATGGCGCCCACCGCCGCCGCGAGCTCCTGCCGCCGCGCGACGAGCGTGAGCAGCTCCGCGTCGAGCTCGCCGAGCCGCTGGCGCAGGTCGGCGAGCGCCGCGTCGGGCGCGCCGTCTGGCGCGCCAGCGGGCGGGCTGCCCGGCGCGCTCATCCGCGCGCCTTCCGCGCCGCCTCGAACTCCCCCGTGCGCCCCGTCGTCGCGGGGTGCCGGCTCATGCTCGCATCCTCGGTCTCCGTGATCAGCCGCACGCCGCGCTCGAAGAAGACGTAGTTGTACGCCCACTGCAGCAGTACGCTGATGCGGTTGCGGAAGCCGACGAGGTACGCGATGTGCACGAAGAGCCAGGTGAACCAGGCGAAGTAGCCGGCGATGCGGATCCGCCCGCCGCCGAACGACGCGACCGCCTTGTGGCGACCGATCGTCGCCAGGTCGCCCTTGTTGAGGTACGTGAACGGTCGCGACGGCTCCCCGGCGATGAGCGCGCGGATGTTGCGCGCCGCATGATGTCCCATCTGGTTCGCCGCCGGCGCCACGCTCGGCACGAACGTCCCGTCGGGGAGCTTCGCCGCCGCGAGGTCGCCGATCACGAAGACGCGCGGGTCCCCCGGCACCGAGAGGGCGGGCTCCACGAGCACGCGCCCCACGCGGTCGAGCGGCACGTCGAGCGTCTTCCCCAGCGGAGACGCCGCGTTGCCCGCCGCCCAGAACACCGACTGCGACGCGATCCGCTCGCTCCCGACATCGACCCCCTGCTCGTCGATGTTGGTGACGAGCGTGTTCGTCCGCACCTCCACGCCGAGCTTCTCGAGGTCGCGCTGCGCGCGCGCCGAGAGCGACTCGGGGAACGCCGGCAGGATCCGCGGCCCTCCCTCGACGAGGATCACCCGCACCTTCGCGGTGTCGATGCGCCGGAAGTCGGGACGGAAGGCGACGCGGCACATCTCCGGCAGCACGCCGGCGAGCTCCACGCCCGTCGGTCCGCCGCCGACCACCACGAACGTCAGCAGCGCCTGCCGCGCCCCCGGATCCTCCTCCCACTCCGCCCGCTCGAACGCGAGCAGGAAGCGCTTCCGGATGCGCCGGGCGTCCTCGACGTTCTTGAGCCCCGGCGCCCACTTCTCCCACTCGTCGTGCCCGAAGTACGCGTGCCGCGTCCCGGTCGCGAGGATCAGGTAGTCGTAGTGGATGGGATCGGGCTCGCCCTTCACGCGCACCGCGCGATTGCGGCGATCGACCTGCTCCACCGTGCCGAGCAGCGTGGTCACGTTCTTCTGCGCGCGCAGCACCCAGCGGATGGGCGCGGTGATCTCGCTCGGCGCGAGCGAGGTCGTCGCCACCTGGTAGAGCAGCGGCTGGAAGAGGTGGTGGTTGGTGCGGTCGATGAGCAGCACCT
>JBGATT010000136.1:0-9096 GCA_044229035.1 Gemmatimonadaceae bacterium
CGGGTTGTCTCCTGGGGTTCCAGCCACGGCAGCAGCCATGCCTCGGACCCTGAACGCGCGGCGGTGGAAGTGCGGCGCCGCGAGCCACCGCGACCCACCCCCTGGGCGTACTGCATCGGCATCGCGTCGGCTGACATCGGTTGTACTCCTCGCCGCGGTGAGCGTCAAAGAAAAGCACAGGGATCGGGTTTACCCGCTGCCTCACGGCCACACCCACGGGCGCGGTCGGACGGTGCTCGGGCTCGTTGCATAAATCATCCGAAGTCGATCGCCGAATGTCAATCTGGATTTACGTCTATCTGGATTGACATCGCCCGGAGGCCGCTCTACGCTGCCTCCCATGGTGACCCGCCGTTTCGACGCAACCCGACGCGCGCCGCTGTACACGCCCGAAGAGCGCCGTCGCCGCGACGCAACGCCGTGGACGCTGGTGCAGGGGGTGCTCGCGCCGCTGCAGTTCGTGGTGTGCGGCATCAGCGTGGTGCTGGTGCTGAACTACCTCGCCACCGGGCAGGGCCTGTACGCCGCCACGGTGTCGTTCGTCGTCAAGTGCGCGCTGCTGGCGCTGATCATGGTCACCGGCAGCGTGTGGGAGAAGGTGGTGTTCGGCCGCTGGCTGTTCGCGCCGGCCTTCTTCTGGGAGGACGTGGTGTCGATGGGCGTGATCGCGCTGCACGCGGCCTGTCTCGTGGCCATCGCCACCGACGGCCTCGACCCGCGCGGCCGCATGCTGCTGGCGCTGGCCGCCTACGCGGCCTACGTCGTCAACGCGGTGCAGTTCCTGCTGAAGCTGCGCGCGGCACGCCTGAGCGAGCCGACGCGCCCGACCCTCGTGGAGGCGACCCGATGAACGCAGTCCCGATCCCCATCGAGGTGCTGAAGGAGCGCGGGCAGCGCGAGGTCTTCTGCGGGCTCACCGGCATCGTCTGGCTGCACCGCAAGATGCAGGACGCCTTCTTCCTCGTGGTCGGATCGCGCACCTGCGCGCATCTCCTCCAGTCGGCGGCGGGCGTGATGATCTTCGCCGAACCGCGCTTCGCCACCGCGATCCTCGGCGATCGCGACCTGGCGGGCATGGCGGACTGCAATGATGAACTCGACCGCGTGGTGCGCCAGCTCCTCGCGCGCCGCCCGGACATCACCACGCTCTTCCTCGTGGGCTCGTGCCCGAGCGAGGTGATCAAGCTCGATCTCGCGCGCGCCGCCTCCCGCCTCTCGCGCGAGTACACGGGGCAGGTCCGCATCCTGAACTACTCCGGCAGCGGCATCGAGACCACCTTCACGCAAGGCGAGGACGCCTGCCTGAAGGCGATGGTCCCCTCGCTCCCGGAAGCGCCGGCGGGTGAACGTTCCCTGCTCGTCTGCGGGACGGTCGCCGACGTGGTGGAGGACCAGTTCGCCCGCATCTTCGCGGAGCTCGGGATCCCCGTGCGGTTCTTCCCGCCGCGCCGTGCGACCGACCTGCCGGCCATCGGGCCGGGGACGTCGCTCCTCCTCGCGCAGCCGTTCCTCAACGAGACCACCCGCGCCCTGCAGGCGCGAGGCGCGACGCTCCTCGCCGCGCCGTACCCGTTCGGGGTCGAAGGCACGACGGGCTGGCTCCGCGCGGCCGCGGACGCCTGGCAGGTCAGCGCCGAACGGTTCGCGAGCGCGATCGCGGCGCCGGCCCAGCGTGCCCGCACCGCCGTTGCCCGCTATCGGAAGGAACTCGAGGGGAAGACGCTCTTCTTCTTCCCCGACTCGCAGCTGGAGATCCCGCTCGCGCGCTTCCTCGCGCGCGAGTGCGGGGTGGAGCTGCTCGAGGTGGGCACGCCGTACCTCGACCGACTGCTCGTGGAGCAGGAGCTCGCGCTGCTGCCGCGCACGGTCCTCTCCGAGGGTCAGGACGTCGACAAGCAACTCGACCGCTGTGCCGCGCTGCGCCCCGACCTCACCATCTGCGGGCTCGGACTCGCGAACCCGCTCGAAGCGGCGGGGCTGCGGACCAAGTGGAGCATCGAGCTCGTCTTCTCGCCCATCCACGGCTTCGATCAGGCGGCGGACCTCGCTGAACTGTTCGCGCGGCCCCTGCAGCGCATCGCGCGACTGAAGGTGTAGCGCATGCAACTGACGCTCTGGACCTACGAAGGACCGCCGCATGTGGGGGCGAAGCGCATCGCCACCACCATTGAAGGCGTGCACTACGTGTTGCACGCACCGCAGGGCGACACGTATGCGGACCTGCTGTTCACCATGATCGAACGCCGCGACACGCGGCCGCCGGTCACCTACACGACCTTCCAGGCCCGCGACCTCGGCGGCGACACGGCGAACCTCGTCGTGACCGCCGTGCGCGACGCCTACGAGCGCTTCAAGCCCCGGGCTCTGCTGGTCGGCGACTCCTGCACGGCCGAGCTGATCCAGGATCAGTCCGGCGCCCTCGCGATGGGCATGAACCTGCCGATCCCGGTGGTCCCGCTCGAGCTGCCGGCCTACTCGAAGAAGGAGAACTGGGGAGCGTCCGAGACGCTCTACCAGTTGGTGCGGACGCTGGTGGGAGGCGCGGGGCAGGTCGGCCGCGCGGCGCGGACCGAGGGGAGACGTCCTCGCGCGAACCTGCTCGGACCGACCGCGCTCGGGTTCCGGTGCCGGGACGACGTGCGCGAGGTGACGGCACTACTCGCGTCCATCGGAGTCGATGTGCACGTGGTCGCGCCGCTCGGGGCGACGCCGGAACAGCTCCGCACGCTCACCGAAGCGGACTTGAACGTCGTGCTCTATCCCGAGATCGCGCTCACGACGGCCTCGTGGCTGCAGCGCGTGCACGGGATGCCGATGGTGCGCGCGGTGCCGCTCGGCGTTGGCGCGACGCGCGAGTTCCTCGAAGAGGTCGGGCGCGTCGCGGGCGGCGAGGTGCCAGCGCGCGTCGCGGCGGTGCTCGCGGCCCCGACCTCGCGCCTCCCCTGGTACTCGCGCTCGGTCGACTCGACCTACCTGACGGGGAAGCGCGTCTTCATCTTCGCCGACGGCATGCATGCGGTGGCCGCGGCGCGTATCGCGCGCGACGAACTCGGCTTCACTGTCGTCGGGATCGGGACCTACTCGCGCGAGATGGCGCGGGAGGTCCGCGAGGCGGCGACGGCGCTCGGGCTCGAGGCCCTAATCTGCGACGACTACCTCGAGGTCGAGGCGGCGATCGGGGCGGCCGCGCCGGAGCTCGTGCTGGGCACGCAGATGGAACGGCACATCGCGAAGCGCCTGCACATCCCGTGCGCCGTGATCTCCGGGCCCTTCCACGTGCAGGATGTGCCCGCCCGTCACAGCCCGCAGATGGGATGGGAAGGCGCCAACGTGATCTTCGACACGTGGGTGCATCCGCTCATGATGGGCCTCGAGGAGCACCTCATCACGATGTTCCGCGAGGACTTCGAGTTCGGCGACGGCGCCGGCGCGAGTCATCTGGGGAAGACGGCGGAGGGGAGAAGGGAGACCGCAGCACCGTCGGCCGCGCCCGCCACACCCGCCGCGACGGCGCCTGCACCGACGGTGGCCGACGCGCCGATCGACGTGAGCGGTCCGGCACGGTGGTCGAGCGAAGGGGAGCGGGAGCTCAAGAAGATCCCGTTCTTCGTGCGGAAGAAGGCGCGGCTCAACACGGAGAAGTTCGCCGCCGAACGCGGCGTGGCGACCATCACGGTGGAAACGCTCTACGAGGCCAAGGCGCACTATGGCAAGTAAGCGCGCCGCCCCCGCCATTCCGGTGCGGATGGTCATCGTCACGCTCGACGCGCACCTCGCCGGGGCGTTCGACGGCGCGCGCGCGGCGCTCGTGAAGGAGCTGCCAGGGCTCGACCTCCGGATGCATATCGCCTCCGACTACCAGAACGACGAGGCGGCGCTCGCACGGGCGCGCGCGGACATCGCCGAGGCGGACTTCCTCGTGGCGACGCAGCTCTTCACCGAGGAGTCGGCGGGACCGGTGCGCGAGGCGCTCGCCGCGCGCGCCCCCCACTGCGATGCCTTCGGCGCGGCCCTCTGCGTCACCGAGGTGATGCGCCTGACCCGCATGGGGCGATTCTCGATGGCCGACGAGGGGAAGGCCGCCTCGCCCTGGTCACCGATCACGCTCCTGAGGAAGCTCCGCGGCTCGCGGGATGATGGCAAGTCGGCGGGGGAGCGCCAGCTGAGCGGGCTCAAGCAGCTCCCGAAGCTGCTGCGCTTCATCCCGGGCACGGCGCAGGACGTGCGCGCCTGGTTGCTGGTCATGCAGTACTGGCTCGCCGGGTCGGAACCGAACGTGGCGAACCTCGTCCGCATGATGGTCAACCGCTATGCGCAGGGGCCGCGCGCGGCGCTCAAGGGGACGCTGACCGTCGCCGATCCGGTCGTCTACCCGGAGGTCGGCTGCTATCATCCCGAGCTCCCGCATCACGGCATCACCGAGCGACTCGAGGACCTGCCCGCGCGCGGCGAACGCGGACGCGTGGCCGTGCTGCTCGGCCGATCGTACCTGCTGGCCGGCAACACGGCGCACTACGACGCGGTGATCCGCGCCCTCGAGGCGCGCGGACTCACGACGGTGCCGGTCTTCGCCTCGGGACTCGACGCCCGCGCCGCCCTGACCCGGTACTGCATGGACCAGAAGGCGCTCGTCCGCGGGATCGAGCGCGCGACGGTGGACGCGCTGGTCTCGCTCACCGGCTTCTCCCTGGTGGGCGGCCCGGCCTACAACGACGCCGAGGCGGCGCAGGCTGTGCTGAAGGCGCTCGACGTGCCCTACCTCTCGTTGCAGCAGCTCGAGTTCCAGTCGATCGAGGAATGGGAGCGCGATCCGCGCGGCCTCAACGCGCTGCAGGCGACGTTGCAGGTGGCGATCCCCGAGCTCGACGGCGCGACGGGCGCGACGGTCTTCGCCGGCAAGCGCGGCGGTGCCGCGGGGGCGTCGGCGCCCTCGGTGGCCCTCGAGGACCGCGTCGACGCGCTCGCCGACCGGGTCGCGAAGCTCGCCCGCCTGCGGCACACGCCGCGGCACGAGCGCCGCACGGCGATCATCCTGTTCAACTTCCCGCCGAACGCCGGCAACACCGGCAGCGCCGCCTATCTCGCGGTGTTCGAGTCGCTGTTCAATGTCCTGCGCGGGATGAAGCGCGACGGCTACGATGTCGCGCTGCCCGCCTCCGCGGAGGCGCTGCGCGAGGCGATCACGCTCGGCAATGCGCAGCAGGTGGGCGCGCCCGCCAACGTGCATGCGCGCATCCCGGCCGAGGAGCATGTGCGCCGTGAACGGCATCTCGCCGAGATCGAGCGGACTTGGGGCGCGGCGCCGGGGAAGCAGCTGACGAATGGGCGCGAGCTGTTCGTGATGGGCGAGCGCTTCGGGAACGTCTTCGTCGGTGTGCAGCCCGCGTTCGGGTGGGAAGGCGACCCGATGCGGCTGCTGTTCGAGGGGAACTTCGCGCCGACGCATGCCTTCTCCGCCTTCTATCGCTGGCTGCGCGAGGATTTCGGCGCGCACGCGGTGCTGCATTTCGGTACCCACGGGGCCCTCGAGTTCATGCCCGGCAAGCAGGTCGGGCTGTCGGATCGTTGCTGGCCCGATCGCCTCATCGGCGACCTCCCGAACGTCTATCTCTACGCGTCGAACAACTCGTCCGAGGGTACGCTGGCCAAGCGCCGCGGCGGGGCGACGCTCGTCAGCTACCTCACGCCGCCGATCGCGAACGCCGGACTCTACAAGGAGCTCGCGTCGCTCAAGGGGAGCCTCGACCGCTTTCGTGCGATCGACGACGGCGCGACCGCCGTCGACCCCGACCTCGTCGCGATGATCCAGTCGCAGGCGGCGGCGCTCGATCTCTGCGCGGCCGAACCGGCGTGGGGACCGACGGCGGCGGCGCAGGCCGCGCAGGTGCGGGCGAAGCTGCTCGAGATGGAGTACGCGCTCATCCCGCTCGGGCTGCATGTGGTCGGCGAGGGCATGAGCGAATCCGCGCGCCGAGAGACGCTCGCGGCCATCCGCGACTCCGCGCCTGAAGGCATGGGTGAGGCCGACTACGCGGCGCTCGACCGGCTTCTCGCCGAGGACCACGAGATCCCCGGCATCCTGCGCGCGCTCGATGGCCGCTACATCGCGCCGGCACCGGGCGGCGACCTGGTCCGCACGCCGAAGGTGGTCCCGACGGGGCGCAACCTCTATGGCTTCGACCCGTACAAGGTGCCGAGCGCGTACGCGCTCATCGAGGGCCGGAAGCGCGCCGATCTCCTGCTCGCGCGGCACGTGGCAGACGGGAACGCCTTCCCGGAGACGATCGCCTTCGTGCTCTGGGGCACGGACAACATGAAGTCCGAGGGCACGCCGATCGCGCAGGTGCTCGGCCTCATGGGCGCCGCGCCGCGCTTCGACGCGGTCGGTCGCCTGGTCGGGGCGCGGCTGATCCCGCTCGGGCAGCTCGGCCGACCGCGCGTGGATGTGGTCTGCACGCTCTCCGGAATCTTCCGTGACCTGCTGCCGCTCCAAATGAAGCTCCTCGCCGAGGCGGCGCTGCTCGCGTCGCAGGCGGACGAGCCGCTGGAGCAGAACTTCATCCGCAAGCACACGCTCGAGCATCTCGCGGCCCTCGGCGGCGACCTCGAGACCGCGGCGCTCCGGGTCTTCTCCAACGCGGACGGCGCCTACGGGTCGAACGTGAACCTGCTGGTGGAGACGGGGCAGTGGAGCGAGGAGGACGAGCTCGCGGACCAGTTCGTGAAGCGGAAGTGCTACGCGTACGGCGCGAGGGCCGGCGTGCGCGCGATGCCGCAGCTCATGCAGCGCGCGCTGGGTGGTGCCGCGCTCGCGTTCCAGAACCTCGACTCGGTCGAGCTCGGGGCGACGGACATCGACCAGTACGTCGAGTCCTTGGGCGGGATGAACCGGGTGATCACGAAGGCGAAGGGGTCGGCGGTGCCGGTGTACCTGGGCGACCACACCGGTCGCGAGGGGAAGGTGCGCACGCTCGGCGAGCAGGTCGCGCTCGAGACGCGCACGCGGATGCTCAATCCACGCTGGTTCGAGGCACAGCTGGCGCAGGGCTATGAGGGGGCGCGCAACATCGCCGGGCATGTCGCGACGACGCTGGGCTGGTCGGCGACGGCGGGGAGCGTGCCGGCGTGGGTCTATGACGACATCACGACGACGTTCGTGCTCGACAAGGCGATGCGCGAGCGTCTGGCCGCGGCGAACCCGAACGCGGCGATGGGTATGGCGAACCGCCTGATGGAGGCGCACGACCGTGGCTATTGGCAGCCGAGCGCGGAGATGCTCGCCGCGCTGCGGGATGCGAGCGAGGAGTTGGAGGACCGTCTCGAGGGCGTGCACGCGGTGGCGTGATCGACGGTGATCATGCAGCGGCACGGACCCGGTGCGAGCCGGAACGCAGGACGCAGGAGTGACGCACGTGGCGACATCAATGGCTCTGCCGGTGATCGATGGCCGGGTGGATGGCGAAGGGTCGGTGCAGGTGCACCTCGATCCCGATGAGAAGATCACGGGGGCGCAGGTCTTCGCGGTGTACGGCAAGGGGGGCATCGGCAAGTCGACCACGTCGTCGAACCTGAGTGCCGCGTTCTCGAAGCTCGGAAAGCGCGTGCTGCAGATCGGGTGCGACCCGAAGCACGACTCGACGTTCACGCTCACCAAGCGCATGGTGCCGACGGTGATCGACGTGCTCGAGTCGGTGGACTTCCACTCGGAGGAGCTCCGGGTGGAGGACTTCGTCTACACCGGCTACAACGGCGTGCAGTGCGTCGAGGCCGGCGGACCGCCGGCGGGCACGGGGTGTGGCGGCTACGTGGTCGGGCAGACCGTCAAGCTCCTCAAGGAACACCACCTGCTCGAGGACACCGACGTGGTGATCTTCGACGTCCTCGGCGACGTGGTGTGCGGCGGCTTCGCCGCGCCGCTCCAGCATGCGCAGCGCGCGCTGATCGTGACGGCCAACGACTTCGATTCGATCTTCGCGATGAACCGCATCATGGCGGCGATCCTCGCGAAGTCGAAGAACTACGCGGTGCGGCTCGGCGGGGTCATCGCCAACCGCAGCGCCGAGACCGACCAGATCGACCGGTTCAACGGCACCGCGGGGATGTCGCTCACGGGCCGCTTCCCGGACCTGGACGCGATCCGTCGCAGTCGGCTCAAGAAGTGCACGATCTTCGAGATGGACGAGACGCCGGAAGTGAAGATGGTCCAGGACGAATACCTGCGGATCGCCGCGATGCTGGCTGCCGGGGTCCCGGCGCAGCCGGGGCGTCCGTTGAAGGACCGCGAGATCTTCGACCTGCTGGGCTACGACTGATGTCGTCATCCTCGGCCCCGCTCCCGGAGCGCTACACCCGCACGCGGGCGTGGCTCCACGACTATTTCGACCGCCACGCGGCCGAGACGTGGGCCACGCTGACCTCGGATGCGCCGGTGAGCGGCGTGCGCGCGACGGTGCGCGCGGGGCGCGACCGGATGCGGCACCTGCTCCTCTCCTGGCTCCCGACGAACCTCTCGGGCGCCCGCGTGCTGGACGCGGGGTGCGGGACGGGCGCCGCGGCGGTGGAGCTCGCGCGTCGGGGCGCCGACGTGCTCGCGATCGACCTGTCGCCGAACCTCGTCGCCGTCGCGCGTGAACGCGCGACGCAGTCGTCGTTGCGCGGCCGGATCGACTGGCGGAGCGGTGACATGCTCGATGCCGCGCTCGGCGAGTTCGACCACGTGATCGCGATGGACTCGCTCATCCACTACGAGGGTCCCGACGCCTTCGCCGCGCTCTCGGCGCTGATGCCGCGCGTGCGAGGCTCCATCGTCTGGACCTTCGTGCCGCGCACGCCGCTGCTCTCGGTGATGCACGCGGTGGGGCGGTGGTTCCCGCAGGGCGACCGCGCCCCGCGGATCGTGCCCGTCGCGGAGGTGGCGGTGCGGCAGGCCGTGGCGTCGCGGCCGGACCTCGCGGCCGCGCAGGTCGGCCGCACGCAGTTGATCAAGAGCGGCTTCTACACTTCGCAGGCGATGGAGCTGACCCTCACCCCCCGGAGGATGTCGTGAACGGATGGACGATGGCAGGTGTGACGCTGGCGCTGGTGGCCGGCTGGTGG
>JBGATT010000010.1:0-42843 GCA_044229035.1 Gemmatimonadaceae bacterium
GTGCCGTCGTGCTGACGGTCGTGGCTTCGCCAACGGCCGGTGCCTGCACACTCGCCCCGCCGTGGGCGATCCGCGACACCGCGATGGTGGCGTTCATCGCCACGTCGCTACCCGATACCGTCCTCGCCGGCGACGCCGGATACGCGCCGGTGGCGGGTGCCGGGCACTTCGGTCGCGGCGCACCGCGCCAAGCCTACGGCCAGCGCTTCCGGCTCGATGAACTCGGCGCGCACGCGCGGCGGCTCTTCCCGGCTGCTGCGGCCGAGGTGGTGATCGTGCCGTGGGACTACGATGCGGCCTGCCGGCGCGTGGCCTGGGGACGCAGCGCCCGGTGGCTCGCCGAGGGCACGAGCGGGCTCTTCCGCGCGCGCCTGCGTGCGCGGGAGCACTGGGTCGATTCGCTCCCGACGTTCGACGTGTCGGGCACGTCGTTCCTCCCCTATACCGTGGACGGCGAGGCGGCGCGGCGGCGCGGCGAGCTCGTCCCGTCGCGCCTCGAGCGGATGGGTCCCGAGGAGCTGCTGCGGTTCTATGACGTGATGCCGCCGCATGCAGGGATGGCCGACTCGGTCGCAGCGCTCGCGGCGATGCGTCGTCTCGCCGCCGACTCGGCGCAGGCGACGCGCTATCCGGTGAGCGAGATCCTCTGGAGCCTCCGCTCCGACTTCGAGCGCGCCCGCGAGGACGGGGTGGTGGTGCCGGTCGCGGGGACCTTCCGGCTCGAGCTCTCGCGTGACGGCGGGCCGATCGACACGCTCTTCCTGCGCGTCGCGGCAGGGGTCACGTCGCTCGATCATGGACGCGGGGCCGGCCGCGAGCCTCTCGTCCCGCCGACGCCCCGTGGGTATTTCGCCGCCGCAGCGGTCGCCCGGAGCCTCGAGACGCTCGCCCCGCGCTGCACGGTGGATGGGAGCGCGCTGGTCGCGTACATCGATCTCGACTGGCATCCGCCGATGCCTCCGGACGGGAGCGGCGAATGGGCGGTCGGGTTCGACCCGCGGCTCTTCGAAGGGTTGCTGCCGGCCGACTCGGTGCGCGCCTGGCGCGCCCGTACCCGCGCACTGATGGACGCGCGCTTCGCCGCGGTGCGGGCCGCGCAGGCGGCCGGCACACCGACAGAGAACGTCGCATGGACGCCGAACCGCGCGCTCCGGGCCACGCAGGTGCCGGGCGCGCCGATGCACCTCGCCGGCAGCATCACCGTCGAGGCGCTCGGTCGCTACCAGGTACGCGGCGAACGGATCTCCCCCGAGGTCCTCGCCTGTCCCTGGTGAACGCGGTCAGGTGAAGATGATCTGACCGCCTCCCGCCATCTGGTAGAAATCCCCGACCGTGATGATCGAGTCCACCTGGTCGATGAAGTCGTCCCGCGTGAGCCCGAACATGTCGACGGTCGCCTTGCAGGCGTACAGCTTGGCGCCCGAGTCGGCGATGAGCTCGATGAACTCGGGGATGGGCGGGATGTCGAGCTTCTCCATCGACTTCATCATCTGCTGCGTGACGAGCGCGGCCATGCCGGGGACGCCGCCGAGCCAGGTGGCGAGGTGGAGGCCGGGATTGCCGACGGTCGCGACCTTGATGTGGTCGTGGCGCGCCTTGTTGATGGCGTCCATCCCGAAGAAGGTGAAGAAGACGTTCGCCTCGATGCCTTCCATGCGCGCGCCATTCGCGAGGATGAGCGCGGGATAG
Organism: Gemmatimonadaceae bacterium; assembly: GCA_044229035.1. Classification (GTDB taxonomy): domain Bacteria; phylum Gemmatimonadota; class Gemmatimonadetes; order Gemmatimonadales; family Gemmatimonadaceae; genus Pseudogemmatithrix. The sequence goes on from JBGATT010000010.1 coordinate 1,690, forward strand.
ATCCCCTCGAGCGAGCCCTTGGAGACGATGATCGAGACCTTGGTGATGGGCTGGTCGGCGACGGCGGTGCCCGGCGCGCCTGCGGTGTCGGTGCTGGTGGACATGTGTGCCTCGTGTGGGCGAGCGTCAGATGCAACCGTGCGGCTTGGGGATGCCCCCGATCTTCGCGGCGAGCTTCGCCGGTCCCTTCGGGAAGAGCAGGTAGAGTTCCTTCACCGTCACCCCCGACTCCTTGCCGAGCGTGCGGATGGTCGGCGCGTCGCCTCGGGCGAGATACGTGTCGCGCATGTAGTCGATCACGAGCCAGTGGCGCGGCGTCAGCTCGGCGATCCCCGCCTCGGCAGCGAGTTCGACGGCGAGCGCGCGATCCCAATCCTCGACGCGCTCGAGGAATCCTTCGGCGGTGCGGGCGACGGCGGTCAGGGCAGGCATGGGGGAGTCCTCGGGTGGTCGGGTCAGACGGCAGCGGGCTCGGGGAACTGCTTGCCCGTGCGCTTCATCCGCGCCGGGATCCCCGGGAAGTCGTAGCCCGGCAGGAGCGCGTTCCAGTACACGTGCCGGAAGGCGAGCTTGCCGAGATGGTTGAGCCGGCTCTCCTTGAGCAGCGGCACGGGACCCCAGGCGAACGGGAAGTTCCCCGGGAGCGGCTCGACCTCGTAGTTGAAGTCGATGAGCAGCGCCTTCTCGTGGCCCGTCTCGATGAAGCAGTTGGCATGCCCGTCGAAGGCGGGATCGAGCGGCTCGCCGGCGAGGAAGCGGCGCACGTTCTCCTCGAGGATCTCCGCCTCGAAGTGCACCACCGACCCGGCCTTCGAGGCCGGGACATCGGTCGCGTCCCCGATCGCGAAGAGGTTCTCCTTGAGCTTCGCCTGCAGGGTGTGCGGATCGGTGCGCACGAAGCCGAGGTCGTTGCCGAGCCCGGGGACCGCCTCGATGAAGGCGGCGCCACGGTGGAGCGGGATGGTCACGAGGAGGTCGAACGGCACGGTGCGCTCGTCCCACGAGACGAGCTCGCCCGCCTCGCCATCGACGCGTCCGGTGTTGAACTCGGTCTCGAGCGCGATCCCCTTCTCGGTGAGGAGGTGCGTGAGCGACTTCGAGCAGGCGGGCTTGGTGAAGGCACCGTCGAGTGGCGTGGCGTAGGTGATGCTCACCTGGTCGCGGATGCCGCGCTTCTCGAAGTACGCATCCGCTAGGAAGGCGAACTCGAGCGGCGCCACCGGGCACTTGATGGGCATCTCCACGACGTTGATGACCACGCGACCCCGCTCGAAGCGCGCGAGCGCCTCGGCGAGCCTGGTCGCGCCATCGAGCGTGTAGAAGTCGAAGACCTTCTCCTGCCAGCCGGGGCCGGTGAGGCCTTCGGTCTCCTCAGGCGCGAGCCGCGTCCCGGTGGCGAGGATGCAGAGCGTGTAGCGGAGCGACTGGCCGTCGGCGAGGCGCACGGTGTCGTGCGCGGGATCGAGTTCCTCGACCGCCGACTGGATGTACCGGACGCCCTTCGCGAGCTGCGCCTGGCGGCCCTTCACGACATCGTCGGCGGTGTACTCGCCGAACGGGATGAAGAGCAGTCCGGGCTGGTAGATGTGCACCGGGTCCTGATCGACGATGGTGATGGCCAGCGTCGCCTCGCGGAGCTCGGTGTCATACCGGCGCGCGAGCCGGTTCGCCATCACCGTTCCCGCGGTCCCGGCGCCAAGGATGACGATGTGTCGCATGACCACTGCTCCGGTGGGGGGCCGCCCGCGCGGCCGACGAGCATAAGGTCGGAGCGCGCACATGAGCCGTCCATAAGCGTACATACGCATATGGTGTGCGGGTTTCCTCTAGGCGTTCCCGGAAGCGGGCGGTGCAAGTGCCCGGCGGCGTGTGCAACGCCGCGCCCGGCCGGCGTCTCCTCCATGAAGGCCCCCGCCGCCCGCCGACCGGCGCGCGGTCGCGGGCCACCGAACCGGAGTGCTCCATGCGCCGCGCCTCGCTCGTCCCCGCGCTCGTACCCGACCATCGCCGCGGCATCGCCGTGGCCCTCGCCACCCTCGCGCTCGCCGTCGCGTGCGGCGGGGCCGCAGAGTCCCCGGCGGAGGCCTCCATGGGCGCGGGCGAGGCGAAGGTGGACGGCTTCGCGGCGGACGCCGTCGCCGCGCCCGAACTCGCGCGCGGCCTCGCCACACGGGCCGCCGTCGATGCACCCGCGCCGCCACCCGCCCCGGCGCAGGGCGGCGCCGACAGCGCCATCTCGACGATGCTCATCCGCACCGGTCATGTCGCCGTCCGCGTCGACTCGCTCGAGCCCGCCATGGCGCGACTGCAGCAGCTCGCGGCATCGCTCGGCGGGACGGTGGGCAACGTCTCGATCAACGCCGGCGACTTCACCGTGCGGAGCGCGACACTCGAGCTGCGCATCCCCGCCGCCCGCTTCGATGCGGCGATGGCCGGCGTGCGGCCCATCGGCACCATCGAGCAGAGCACGGTCAACGCGCAGGATGTGGGCGAGGAGTTCGTCGATGTGCGCGCGCGCGTCGCGAACGCGCGGCGCCTGGAGTCGCGGCTCATCGACCTCCTCGCCACCCGGACGGGGAAGCTCGAGGACGTGCTGGCCGTCGAACGGGAGCTGGCGCGCGTGCGCGAGGAGATCGAGCGGAACGAGGGCCGGATGCGCTGGCTCGGTGCCCGGGTCGCGACGAGCACCATCAACGTGACGGTGAGCGAGCCCGCGCCGATCGTCGGCGAGAACCCCGGGCAGAGCGTGATCGGCCAGGCGTTCGTGCGCGCGTGGCAGAACTTCGTGGGGCTCGTCGCCGCGGCGATCGCGTCGCTCGGCGTGCTCGTCCCGGTCGCCGCGCTGGGGTGGCTGGTCGTGCGGTGGTGGCAGGGGCGACGGCGGCGGGGTAGCATGGACGCATGAGCACGCGCCGCGTCCGCCTCAGCGTGGCGATGAGCCTCGACGGGTTCATCGCCGGACCGAACGGGGAGTACGACTGGATCCCGATGGATCCGGAGATCGACTTCGCCGAGCTGTTCCGCGAGTTCGACACGATCCTGATGGGGCGCAAGAGCTACGAACTCGCCCGCCGCGACGGACACCTCGGCGCGCAGGGACTCCGCACGCTGGTCTTCTCCTCGTCGCTCGACCCGGCCGAGCACCCCGAGGTGACCATCGTGCGCGACCCGGCCGAGACGGTGCGGCGCCTGCGGGCGGAGCCTGGGAAGGACCTCTGGCTCTGGGGGGGCGGAGAGCTCTTCCGGAGCTTCCTCGAGCGCCGGCTCGTGGACGAGATCGAGATCGCCGTCGTCCCCATCCTGCTCGGTTCGGGCCTGCCCCTGCTCCCGGGCGGCGCCCTGCGGACCCCGCTGGTGCTGCGGTCCCATCGGCTCTTCCGGGCGACCGGCACGGTCCTCTACCGGTACGCGGTGGAGGGCGCCGCGCTGGGCAGCACGCCTTAAGTTCCCAGCATGCCGACCCTCGCCCTGCCCCACCCGCGCGCCCTGCGTGCCGGAGCCGTCGCCGCCTTCGGCCTGATGTGCGCGATCGCCAGCACGCCCACCGTCGCCCACGCCCAACGCGCGGAACCCGCGCGACTCCCGGCCGCGTGCGACTACCGGAGTTGCGCCTACAACATCATCGCGGCGCTGCATGGGCTGCGGGTGACGCGCGGGGTGGACGAGACCCCGGTCGCAACGCTCGGCTTCCTGTGGACCCGGGACATCAGCGATGCGTTCGACGGGGAGGGACAGGTCGCGGCGAAGGCGGCGGTGCGCACGCGCCGCTGGGGGGCGCTCCTCACCGACCTCGGCCTCGCGCTGCTCGTGACCGGCGCGGCGAGCGCGGCGACCCAGGATCTCGACGAGACGAGCACCGCCCTCATGCTGGGCGGGGCCGCGAGCCTGGGCCTGAGCGTCCCGATCCAGTTCGCCGCGGACAAGCATCTCGCTCGCGCGGTCTGGCAGCACAACGCGCGCTACGCCGCGGGGGCCACCCGATGATCCGCGTCCTGATGCCCTGCTCCCGCCTCGCCACGTGCGCCGTGATCGGCGCCGCGCTCACCCTGCCGCTCGGCGCACAGGTCCGGCCCGCGACCGAACTGCCGGTGATCCCCGCTGTCGCGAGCGCGCGGCCTTTCGAGGGATTCTGGCCGGTGCCCGAAGGGCTGCCGGTGGAGGTCGCCTACCAGGACGACCGCACGTTGAGCGGGTATGGCGTGCGCGTGCGCATGGTCCCCGCCGACTCGGTGAACGGCCTCGAGAGCTACACGCTCACCGTCGCGCCGGGGGCGGTCACCATCACCGCCCCGCGGATGGGCGGCCGCTTCTACGCGCTCCTGACGCTGCAGCAGCTCGTCGACGCGGCCCGCGCCGCGAGTGCGACCGCACCGCAGATCGGCTCGGTGACGATCACCGACGCGCCGCGGTTCTCGTATCGCGGGATGCACCTCGACGTCGCGCGACACTTCCAGCCGGTCGAGTTCGTGAAGCGCTACATCGACCTCATGGCGCGCTACAAGCTCAACACCTTCCACTGGCACCTCACGGACGACCAGGGCTGGCGCATCGAGATCAAGCGGTATCCGCGCCTCACCGAGATCGGCGGCTGCCGTGACGAGACGATGCTCGAGCGGAACTTCGAGCCCTATCGCGGCGACGGTATCCGTCATTGCGGGTTCTATACGCAGGACGAGGTGCGAGAGGTCGTCGCGTATGCGGCGGCGCGCAACATCACGGTGGTCCCCGAGATCGAGATGCCCGGCCATGCGGTCGCGGCCCTCACGGCGTATCCCGAACTCGGGTGCACCCCGGGCCCGTTCCAGGTGATGCGCATCTGGGGCGTGTCGGACGACATCTTCTGCCCGAGCGAGCGGACGTTCGAGTTCCTCCAGGATGTGCTGACCGAGGTGCTCGCGATCTTCCCGTCGAAGCTGATCCACATCGGAGGCGACGAGGCCCCCAAGGTGCGATGGAAGGCGAGCCCGCTGGCGCAGGAGATCATCCAGCGCGAGCGGCTCAAGGACGAGCACGAGCTCCAGAGCTGGTTCATCCGGCGCATCGATGCCTGGCTGACCGCGCGCGGGCGCCGGCTCGTCGGCTGGGACGAGATCCTCGAGGGCGGGCTCGCGCCCGGCGCGACGGTCATGAGCTGGCGCGGCATCGGCGGCGGCATCGAGGCGGCGAAGCTCGGTCGCGACGTCATCATGACGCCGACCTCGCACCTGTACTTCGACTACTACCAGGGCGACGCGCGGTTCGAGCCGCTGGCGATCGGCGGTCTCGTCACGCTCGAGCAGGTCTACGCGTACGAACCGATCCCCGACGTGCTCACGCCGGCGCAGGCCACGCACATCCTCGGCGCGCAGGGGAACGTCTGGACGGAGTACCTCAAGACCCCGGCACAGGTCGAGTTCATGGCCTTCCCGCGCGCGATCGCGCTCGCCGAGGTGACCTGGTCGCCGAAGGGTGCGCGGAGCTGGGCGAGTTTCGAGCGGCGGTTGTCGCAGGCGCTCACGTCGCTCGACCGGCTCAAGGTGAACTACCGGCTGCCGCACGTGAGCGGCCTCGACCGCGATGTGCTCACCCTCGAACCGAAGGCGCGCGTGACGCTCGGGGCGTCGTTCGCCGGCGCGGAGATCCGCTACACCACCGACGGCACCGACCCCACGGCGCGCAGCCCGCTCTACTCGCGCCCGTTCGAGATCACGACCACGTTCGACGGCGTGAAGGTGACCGCACGCGCCTTCACCGCGGACGGCCGCTCGAGCCCACCGCGCGTGGCGGTCTACCGTCGCACGAACTATCGCGAGGCGGACGGGGTGCAGGCGGCCGCGCTCGCGCTCGGGCTGCGGCGCGCCTACTACGAGACCACCGCACGCACCACCGTGGGGCTCGACACCCTGACGCCGCTGCGCCGCGGCATCGCCGACGAAGTGGCGCGGACGGGGAACGAGCGGGCCGAGGGCTACGCGCTCATCTTCACCGGCTATCTCGAGGTCCCTGCGAACGAGATGTACGAGTTCGGGCTCTCGTCCGACGACGGCAGCACGCTGCACATCGGCGAGACGCTGGTGGTGGACAACGACGGCCTGCACGGGAGCCAGGAACGGACGGGGATGATCGCCTTGCGCACCGGGGCACACCCGCTCACCCTGCGCTACTTCCAGGCCGGTGGCGGGGCGGATCTCCGCCTGCGGATGCGCGTGGGCAACGGCGCGTGGCGGGACGTCCCGCGCAGCTGGCTGTTCCACAAGCCCTGAGCGGCGACCGGCCGATCCGGCGCGCGGTCAGGTCGCCGTGCGCTGGAGCATCCGGTGCTCGATGTAGTGCATCGCGACGTCCGCGGCGGTCTTGAGCGAGGCGAAGAGCAGCATGCCGAAGAGGCCGCCGCCGAGCACCGTGCCGAGGATGATGGTGAGATGCATGGGGACGATGCGCACGTAGGGCACGAACATCAGCGCCCCGAGGTTCGGCTTGCCGCGCAGGTCGTGCTCGACGTGCATCCGGTGTGACGCGGCGTGCGACCAGGCGAAGGAGAGGCCCGCGACGACGACCCAGAGCCATTCCACGTCCGCGCCCGCCGAGAAGGTGGTGAGGAAGATCGCGTACACGAGATGGAAGAGCCCGTAGTGGACGACGAAGAAGTTCGCGCTCCACTTCGCGGTGGACGGCGTGTTCGTCGCGGGGCGCCCGTTGATCTTGAGCCCCTCCACCGAGAAGTCGCGCAGCCGGCGGATGCGTCGCTGCGCGAAGTAGCCGATCACCACGCTCTGGATCCAGTACGGCCAGAGCAGGAAGATGAGTCCGTCCCCCGCCCACCACGCGAGCGCGAGCGTGATCGCGTTCGAGAGCAGGATGCCGTTGACGGCCGAGTCGCGGGGGAGCGGTCGCATGCCCGGGAATCTGCGCCGCGTGACATTCGGCCGCGAGCGCCGCACCTTTGGGGCATGCGTCTCGCCCTCCTCGCGCTGGCCGCGGTCGCGTGCGCTCCGGCCGGTCGACCCGCGCCCCCAGCCCCAGCACCGCCCCCCAACATCGTCCTGCTGCTCGCCGACGACCTCGGCATCGGCGAGACGGGCCCGTGGGGACAGCGCGAGATCGCGACCCCGCACATCGACCGGCTCGCCGCGGAGGGCCTGCGCTTCACGGAGTTCCGCTCCAGCGCCGGCGTGTGCGGCCCGGCGCGCTGCTCGCTGATGCTCGGCATGCACAACGGCACCTGCCGCCTCGACGACAACGACAACGACTTCCTCCGCACGGCCGACATCACGCTCGCGGAGCGGCTGCGGGACGCCGGGTACGCGACCGGCCTCTTCGGGAAATGGGGACTCAGCTGGGACGGCGAGCCCGAGAGCTGGCCGGAGGCGCAGGGCTTCGATGCCTTCTTCGGATACCGCGACCAGGTGCACGCGCACAACTTCTATCCGGAGTGGCTGCTCGACGGCCCCGACTCGGTCCGGCTGCGCAACACCGTCCCGAACGCGAACCGGAAGGGCGCGGGCCGCGCCAGCGTACGCGAGGACTACGCGCCAGCGCTCATCAAGCGCCGCGCCCTCGACTTCGTGCGCGCGAACCGCGAGCGGCCCTTCTTCCTCTACTGGGCCACCAACCTCCCGCACATCAACAATGAAGGAAGCCGCGCCCCCGACGACGGCTACGAGGTACCGTCGCTCGGTACGTACGCCGACCGGGCCTGGCCAGAGGGGAAGCGCAGTTACGCCGCGCAGGTCTCGCTCCTCGACGCGCACCTCGGCGAGGTGCGGGCCCTGCTCGACTCCCTCGGCATCGCGGAGCGCACGCTGGTGATCTTCCTCTCCGACAATGGCGCGACGTTCCTCCGAAAGTCGAACGATGGCGTCACGGACGTGGTGGGCCGCTGGTTCAACGGCACGCTCGGCTATCGCGGCTTCAAGGGTGACCTCTATGACGGCGGCCTCCGCGTCCCGGGCATCGCCTACTGGCCGGGACGGACGCGCGCGGGGAGCACGTCGGCGGCGCGCGTGGATTTCGCGGACCTGCATGCCACGCTGGTCGAGGCATCGGGCGGTCCCCGGCCCGCGGGGATCGACGGCCGGTCGTTCCTGCCCGAACTGACGGGCCGAGGCGCGTGGACACCCCGGCCGCACCATGTCTGGTTCTCGCCGGACCGGAACCAGTCGGCGGTGCTCGAGGGTCGCTGGAAGGCGGTCTGGATGCGCGACACGCTCCGGCTGTTCGACCTCTCGTCGGACCCGGGCGAGAGGACCGATCTCGCCGCGCGCGAACCGGCGGTCGCGGCACGCCTCGATGCGATCCGTCGCGCCGAGGACCGGCGCGTCGTGCATCCGCGGGAGCGCTGACGTGACGCGCCGACCACGCCTGCGCACCATCGCGATCGCCGTGCTGCTGATGCTCGCCGGCACCCCGCTCGCGTGGGCGCAGTTCGGCCGCGTGCGCGAGGAGCCGAATGCGCCGTACGACGGACGTTTCAGCTTCGTGCGCCTCCGCTACAACGGCGGCGGGCGCGGCGGGTGGGCGTTCGACTACCCCGCGATGGAACGGAACTTCATGACGGTGCTCAATGACCTCACGACGATCCATCCGCACGTGCGGGAGAGCAACATCCATGACATGGACGACCCGGCGCTGTTCCGCCACGCCGTCGCGTACCTCTCGGAACCGGGCTACTGGGCCCCGTCACGCGAGGAGGTCCGGGGCCTGCGCACCTGGCTGCTCAAGGGCGGGTTCCTCATCGTCGACGACTTCTACGGCCGGCAGTGGGAGAACTTCGCGCGCGTGATGGGCGCGGTGCTCCCAGAGGGGCGGTTGGTGCCGCTCGAGATCACGCACCCGGTCTTCCACTCGTTCTTCGACATCCGGACGCTCGAGGGGATGCATCACCCGCAGAGCCGCGCGATGCGCGCGGAGTTCCTCGGCATCTTCGAGGACAACGACCCGCGCAAGCGGTTGATGGTCGTCGTCAACTACAACAACGACATCGGCGACTACATGGAGTGGTCGGGGGAAGGGTGGTACCCCGTGGACTTCACGAACGATGCGTACAAGTTCGCGACGAACTACCTCGTCTACGGCATGAGCCGCTGACCCGGCGTGCGGGTCAGGGCGAGCCGCTGTCGCGCGTCCAGACGACCATGAGGCCGCACTCGGGTTGTGCGAAGCTGTACATCGGCGGCACCGAGCCGATCGAGACATAGAGCTCGATCGCCGCGATCTCGCGCAGCGGCGGCAGCGCGGTGATCGACGACGCATCGGGGAGCAGGGCGCCGTCGAGCATGATCTTGACGGTGCACCGGTCCGGCACGAACGAGCCGTCGGGGTTGTCGCCGCCACGACCGTACATGCGGATGTCCCCGGTCATGGCCGACTCCTCGATCCGCACGCGCGTGAAGCTGCGCAGGAGCGATTGCAGCGTACCGTTGTCCCGTGCCCGGATCTGCTCGGGCGTGATGAACGTCCCCGCCCCGACGCCCTGCGCGCGCCGGAGTTCGAACCCGGCGAGGCTCATCGACGTCACCCGCGCCTCGATCACCACCGGCGCGAGCGACTGCGCCGCGCCCTCCATCTGCAGCGTCACGCTCGCGGTGTCGCCGGCGGTCACCTCGACCGCGATCATCACGGGGACGTAGCCGAAGCGCTTCACGAAGAGGTCGCGCATGCCGGGCGCAGCGTCGGGGATCCGGAATCGACCGGCGGAGTCGGTCGCGAGCCGCGTGGAGCCGGGGAACACCCGCACCTCCGCGCCGGCGACCGGACGTCCGTCGCGACCGAGGAGCCGTCCCTGCACCTCGCCGGGACCGGCGGGGGGCGCGCTCCGCGGCCAAGGCGCGACCGCGAGCCGCACGGGGGCGACCGCGCCGGCCGCGAGGTCGAGGCGCGTGCGCCCCGACGCCGCGTTCGGCGTGCGCGCACTGAGGCTCACGCGCGTGCCCACCGGCAGTTGGCAGAGCGCATAGCGTCCCAGCGCGTCGGCGCCGGACTCGACCCACTGCTCGCGGAACACCACGCGCCCGCCGAGGGCGAACGGCTGGTGCCAACTCGCGCGCACGCGCGCGCCGCCGACCGCGCGGCCACGCGCATCCTCCACCGCGCCCACGATGCCATTGGTCCCCGGCGCCGGGCGGCCGGCATCGCTGCACGAGGGCGCCCCGGCCGCACGGCGCGGCGCCGCATTCACCGTCGGCAACGGTTCGGGTGGCGCATCGAACGCGCGCGCCGCGCCGCGCACGAGCTTCACCCCCGCGACGACCTCGCGCCGCTCGGCGCGGATGAGCATCTGCGACGTCTGGCCGCTCCGCGCCAGCCGCCCGTCGTCCGCGGCCGCGAAGATGGGCAGCCGCAGCACCCACTGCGTGACGATGATGTGTCCGGTGGGCAGCCGCGCGAAGCGCACGCGGCCGCCGAACGTCGAATCGGGGAGGTCCGCGCTGAGGAGCGGGTCGTAGCGGAACTCCACGCGATCCAGCGCGTACGTCTGCCGGTCGAGCCAGAGCACGCCGGCCACGTCGAGGCGCCCCGGTCGATTCCCCACCGGCGCGAAGCCGATGCCCACGCGCCGGATCGACGTGGGGTCATCCGGCACGAGCGAGAAGCAGTGCGTCGCGGCGAACTCGTCGGAGAGGAGCACGCGCGCGTCGGGGGCGAAGTAGGTCTCGGTGGTGTCGATGCGACGCGCGTACCCGAGTTCGCGCAGCGCGCGCGGCGCATCGCTGCGGTAGCCGCGCTCCGCGCGCCCCACGGTCGTCGTCCGGGAGACCGAGCGCACGCGGAGGAAGGTGCTGTCGTACTCGATCTCGTCGTAGTCGAAGGCGAGCGGCGGCGCGGTGCTCGCCGACGCCGCCGCCGCGGCGAGCGATTTCCGCGCCTCGTCCCAGAGCAGCGCGACCTGTGTCCCTTCGGCGGGGCGCACGTCGCACCGCGCGCCTTCGCGGACCTCGATGTTGCGGAGACTCGAGGTCGCGTCGGTGAGCTGCACGCGGCGGCGCAGCACCTCCGCGGTGGCGAGCTCGAACGGGAACGAGGTCACACGCGCGTACCCCACCGCCTCGGCCCGCAGCCGCCAGGTCCCGCGCCGCGGGGCCCGCAGGTCGAAGTAGCCGCCCTCGTCGGAGAGCGCGGTGGCCGCTGCGGCCCCGAGCGAGTCGAGCAACGTGACGACCGCCCCGGCGACCGGGAGCGAATCGCCCGTGACGATGACGCCCCGTACGCTCTGCGCGGCGGCGCCGCGCGCGGTGAGGACGAACAGGACGAGGAGCAGCAGGCGGCGCAGCGGCATGCCCTAGCATGGCATCCCGGACCTCCGGCCGCGAGTGGGGTGCTCCGGGAGCAGGCAGGGGGCGCCTGCTTCCCATCCCTTGTAGTTTCCGCTCGGCATGCCTGCCCCCTCACGCCTCGCCCGCGCCCGCGCGGCGCTGCCATCGCTCTGGCGTCGCGCCCGTCGATGGGGCCTCCTCGCGATCATCGCACTCGTCGTCGGGCCGTTCGTACTGATCCTGCCGCTCAACCTCGTGCAGCCGTTCACGACCATGGTGATGCTGCGTCGCGCGGTGCAACGGACCATCGACGGGAAGTCGCCACGCTATCCCCGACGCGATGTCGTCTCGCGCGACGCGATCTCGCCGCACCTGCGTCGCGCCGTGCTCGCGTCGGAGGACGACCGGTTCTACCTCCATTGGGGGTTCGACCTCGAGGAGATCCAGAACGCGCTCGAGCGCGCGAAGCGCGGGCGTCGGCTGCGCGGCGCCTCGACCATCACCCAACAGGTCGCGAAGAACCTCTTCCTCTGGGAAGGCCGGTCGTACGCCCGGAAGGGCTACGAGGCGTACCTCACGCTCGTGCTCGAGATCTGCCTTCCCAAGGACCGGATCCTCGACCTCTATCTGAACCTGGCGGAGTGGGGGGACGGGGTGTTCGGTGCGGAGATGGCGGCGCGCACGCACTTCCGGAAGTCGGCCCGGACGCTGACGCGTGAGGAGGCCGCGCGACTGGCGGCGGTACTGCCGAGCCCCGTCCGTTGGAGCCCGAACGGCGCAGTGGCGGGGCGGCGGGCACCGGGGATCCTCGAGAAGATGCGGTACGCCGCCCCGCGGGAGTGACCCTGCGGCGGGCCAGCGACTGGACGGACCGTGTGACGGCCTGCATGCTCAACGGGTAAAGCTTTCCGGGATTTCGTGCATACGAATCCCACCCCCACCCGTCGAGAGGCCGCCATGTCCCTGAGTGCTCGCACCGCCGGACCGCTGCGTTCGTTGTTCGCCCTGCTCCTGGTGGTCGCCTGCGGCGGCGGCGGCGACGACGGCGGCGGGACCGGTGTCCCGACCGTGGCCTCGGTCGCGATCACGGCACCGGCCGGCCCGCAGGCGTTCCAGACGCTGACCCGCACGGCGCAGTTCACCGCCGTCGCGCGCGATGCGTCGTCGGCCACGGTCGCGGGCGCGACCATCAGCTGGCTCTCGTCCAACCCGGCGGCGGCGACGGTCAGCGGGACCGGCCTCGTGACCGCCGTCGCCAACGGGAGCACGCAGATCACCGCGAGTGCGAGCGGTGTGACCTCCTCGGCCGTCACGGTGACCGTGGCACAGGTCGTCGCGAACGTGACGCCCACGCCCGCCTCGGTGGCCTTCGGCGCGATCGGTTCCACGCGGCAACTCGCCGCCGCCCTCGTCGATTCGTCCGGCGCTCCCGTCGTCGGCGCGCCGGCGGTGACGTGGACGCGCGAGGGCACGGGTACGACGGCGAGCGTGAGCGCGGGAGGGCTCGCGACCGCGATCGCCGCGGGCGCGACCGACACCGCGGTGGCCACCGCCGGCGGGCGGACCGCCCGGATCCCGATCTCGGTGACGCAGGTGATCGCCTCGATCACGGTGAGCCCGACGCCGGCGGATACGCTCCGCACGACGACGCGCACCAAGCAGTACAGCGCCGCCGCAGCCGACTCGCTCGGCAATCCGATCGCGGGCGCGAGCCTCACCTGGTCGAGCAGTGCCCCGGCCGTCGCCACGGTCGGGGCCGGCACCGGCCTCGCGACCGCGGTGGCCGACGGCAGCGCGAACATCATCGCGTCCGCCGGAAGCGTGACGGGGCAGCGGACACTCGTCGTGCGCCGGTACGCGTCGACGTTCGGACTGACGCCGCCGAGCGGCACCATCACGACGCCGCTGGGGACGATCCTCTTCCTCGGCACCGCGCAGGACTCGATCAACACCGACCTGCCCATCACCTGGGCGACGCGGAGCGGTGCCATCGCCGGCGTGAGCGCGACGGCCGGCGCCCAGGTGACCGCGACCGGCGCCGGGAACGGCAGCACCTTCATCGTGATGTCGGCCGGCACGCGCAGCGACTCGGCGCAGCTCACGGTGAGCGGACAGTCCGTGGCTCCGTTGACCGCGACGGTCGACGTGGGGGTCGGCATCCTCTTCCGGAGCGCACGCAATCTGAGCTCGAATCCGGCGGTCGACACGATCGCGGTCGGTGGCACCGTGACCTGGGCGTTCGCCGGCGGGAACCACAACGTGCAGTCGGTGGGATCCCCGAGCTTCACGAGCAGTGTCGCCCCCACCGCGGGGAACTATCCGTTCACGTTCAACGCCGCCGGGACGTACCTGTACGAGTGCGTGGTCCACGGATCGGGCATGAGCGGTCGCATCGTCGTGCGCTGAGGTCGGGCGCGCCGGGAGGACCACGGGTCCAGCCTCGCGAACGCGGGGCTGGACCCGCGCGTATCCGGACGGTCAATTGCGCGGGTACCCTGCGCGCCGCCCGTCCCCACCCGGAGCCCTGCCTCATGCGTCCGACCCGTCGTTCGCCCGGTCTCGTCCCTGCGCTCGTTCCCGCGCTCGTCGCCCTGGCGGTGATGGGCGCGGTCCCGTCGCCCGCGCTGCTCGCACAGGCGGCCACGCGCCCCGCCGCCGCGGCGCGGCCGGCCGCGGCCCGTCCCGCGCCGGCGCCACCGGTCGCAACGACCGCCGCGACCAGCGCCTTCTCGCAGCTCCGCTGGCGCATGGTCGGTCCGGCGCGCGGCGGTCGCGTCACGACGGTCACCGGCGTGGACCAGGAGCCGCACACGTTCTACTTCGGCTCCACCGGTGGCGGCATCTGGAAGACGACCGACGCCGGCGCCAACTGGAGCAACGTCTCCGACGGGCAGATCACCGTCGGATCGATGGGGGACATCGACGTCGCCAACTCCGACCCCAACGTCATCTACGCGGGCACCGGCTCCGACGGCTACCGCTCCAACGTCTCGATCGGCAAGGGCGTCTGGAAGTCGGTCGATGCGGGGAAGACCTGGAAGCACGTCGGGCTCAAGGAAGTCGGCAACATCGGTGCGGTGCGCGTGCACCCCACGAACCCGAACATCGCGTTCGTCGCGGCGATCGGCGACCCGTTCCGGCCGACGAACGCGCGCGGCATCTACCGCACGACCGACGGCGGCGCGTCCTGGCAGCGCACGCTGTACGTGAGCGACTCGACCGGCGCGGTGGACGTCGAGTTCAACGCTGGCGACCCGATGGTGCTCTACGCCGCGATGTGGCGCGCCGAGCGCAAGCCGTGGACGATCATCTCGGGCGCGATGGAGGGCGGCATCTACAAGAGCACGGACGGTGGCGCCACCTGGGCGCGCCTCACCAACGGCCTCCCCAACGGGCTCGTCGGCAAGGCGAACATCGCGGTCTCGCGCGCGAACCCGCAGCGCGTGTACGTGCTCATCGAGGCGAAGCCCGGCATGGGCCTCTACCGGTCGGACGACGGCGGCACCTCGTTCACGCTCGCGAGCAGCAATCCGCAGCTCAGCACGCGCTCCTTCTACTACACGACGATCACCGCCGACCCGACCAACGCCGACGTGGTCTACGCCGGCGCCGAGGGCTACTTCAAGAGCACCGATGGGGGCCGCACCTTCGCCGGGATGCGCACCCCGCACGGCGACAACCACGACATGTGGGTGAACCCGACCAACGGGCAGATCCTGATCCAGTCCAACGACGGCGGCGCCAACGTCTCGCTCAACGGCGGCCGCACCTGGAGCTCGCAGTACAACCAGCCGACGGCCGAGATCTACCAGGTGTACGTGGACAACCAGGTCCCGTACCGCATCTACGGCGCACAGCAGGACAACTCGACGCTGATCCTGCCCTCGCTTCCCGTCACGTCCGGCGGGCTCGACGACCCGATCCAGGGATGGCAGACGGGCCCCGGCTGCGAGACCGGCCCGATCCTCCCGCATCCCACGAACCCCGACACGGTCTACGGCTCGTGCAAGGGCCAGTACTCGCGCATGTCGATGCGCACCGGCCAGGAGAAGCACTACTGGATCGGCGCGCAGTCGCTCTACGGCAACGCGATGAAGGACATGATCTTCCGCTTCCAGCGCGTCTCGCCGATGGAGTACTCGCCGCACGACAACGGCACGCTGTACTACGGCTCGCAGTTCGTGCACCGCACGCGCGACGAGGGCGTGACGTGGGAGGTGATCTCGCCGGACCTCACGTGGAACCCGCCGCACACGCAGGCGAGCTACTCGGGCGGCCCGATCACGGTCGACAACACGGGCGAGGAGTTCTACTCGGTCGTCTACGCCATCCGCGAGTCGCCGCTCGAGCGCGGCGTGATCTGGGTCGGCGCGAACGACGGGCCCTTCCACGTGACGCGCGACAACGGGCGCACCTGGCAGAAGATCACGCCCCCCGGGCTCGAGCTCGGCGGCCGCGTGCAGAACATCGAGCCGTCGCCGCACCGCCGCGGCTCGGCGTACTACACGGTGCTGCGGTACCTCCTCGGGGACCACAAGCCGTACATCTACAAGACCGACGACTACGGCAAGACGTGGGCGCTGCTCACCGACGGCACCAACGGCATCCCCGCGGACGAGCCCGTGCGCGTGGTGCGCGAGGATCCCAGCCGGCCCGGACTCCTCTACGCCGGCACCGAGTTCGGCGCGTACGTCTCGTTCAATGACGGCAAGGTCTGGCAGTCGCTGCAGCTCAACCTGCCGAACACGCCGATCACGGACATGAAGGTGCACCAGCAGGACATCGTGATCTCGACGCAGGGACGCGCCTTCTGGATCATGCACAACATCACGCCGCTGCACGAGGTGAGCGACGCGATGGCGAACGAGACGGTGCATCTCTACACGCCGCGCGATGCGGTCCGCATGCGGTATCGCGCCGGCTTCGGCGGGCTCGAGAGCGCGCGCGACAGCGACGCCGATCCCGAGTATCCGGCATCGGGCGCCGTGGTGGACTACTGGTTCGCGAGCGCACCGTCGGGCGAGGTGACGCTCGAGATCCTCGACGCCAAGGGGGCGGTGATCCGGCGATTCTCGAGCCTCGCCGCCGGCGAGCAGCGCGTGGCGCCGAGCGAGCCGTCGATGCGCGGCCCGATGTGGGAGCGGATCGGGACGCCGCGGCTCCCGGCCGCCGCCGGGCACAACCGGTTCACCTGGGACTACACCCTCGCCGGTCCGTGGGACCCGAACCCCGGGCGCAGCGGACGCAATGGCCCGATGGTCCCGCCGGGGAGCTACGCGGTGCGCCTCACGAGCGGCACCTGGACCGCCACCAAGCCGCTGCGGATCCGGCCCGACCCGCGCGTCGAGCGGGACGGCGTGACGACCGCGGTCCTGCAGGCGCAGCTCGACCACAACCTGGCCGTGCGCGAGATCGTGAGCGACATGAACCGGTTCACGGCCGAGGTGGAGCAGGCCTATCGCGCGGCGACGGGCGAGAAGAAGACGCGGATCGGCGAGGTGCGGGACCAGATCAACTCGGAGCCGTGGCGCTACGGGCGTCCGGGACTCGCCGCGCACGTGCAGTACCTCTACGGCGCGATGATGCGGGCCGACCAGGCGGTGGGCAACGACGCCAAGCAGCGGCTGGTGCAGCTGCGCAAGGAACTGCAGGAGGCGCAGGCGAAGTTCGCGCGGGCCAACTCGACGATGTGAACGCGCGCGTGGCGCCGCTCAGCGCTGCCGTTTCAGCCTGGTGTAGTTGGTATCGATCTTCCGCACGTAGCCGAGGGTCTCGCGATATCGCCATCGCGGGACCTTCGGCGCGACCTGCTCCACGTGCAACCAGGCCGGCGGTCCCCCGGCGACGACCCGCGCCGAGTCCGCCGCCCGTCCGATCGTCCCCTCACCCGCGTTGTAGCTCGCGAACATGAACGCGAACCGCTCCTCCTGGCTCACCTTCCCGTCCCAGAGGCGCCAGAGATAGCGGTCATGCATGATCCCCGCGGCGATGTTCCACTCGGGGTCGTCGATCGCGCCGAACTCGGGGCGCCGGCTCTGGATCGCACGGTAGGTCGCGGGCATCAACTGCATCACCCCGCGCGCGCCCACCCAGCTCGTCGCCGCCGAGTCGAGGTTGCTCTCGGCCATTCCCTGCGCCTTGAACCAGCGCCAGTCGAACGCGGCGCCGAACCAGCGCTTGGAGTAGCGGCGGAAGGTGTCGTCGTATCTGTGGTCGGCCTTCACGGCCTCGCGCCGTTGCTGGGTGCGCGCGATGGCGCTGACCGGCGCGGGCGCTGCACCGGGGGCGGGCGGTGGGCCGGGCCGGCGCGCGGTATCCCCCTGCCCCGCGAGAAGCAGCGGCACCGCAAGGAGCCACCCTCGCGTGCGCATCAGTTCAGCGCGTTCCCCACGACCAGCGCGATCGCGATGAAGAGCGACCCGATGAAGATCGCCACCGCGATGTTCCCCTTCTTGAGCTCCTCCGGGAAGTTCACCTGCGGAGTGAGGTGGTCGAAGATGCGGTAGCTCGCCCACATGAGGACGACGCCCATGATGGCGTAGCCGAAGTTCAATCCGAGGATCTCGAAGTCCATGTACCCTCCCGGGGGATGCCCCAAAGTTGGGCGGCGGCGCGGGGTCTCCGCCAGCGCCGCTCGGCAGTACTATAGAGGCGCATGCCCGGTACCCGCTCCCTCCCGCTGCTCCGGCGCGCCACCGCGGCCGACCTGCCGGCGCTCCACCGACTGATCGATGCGTCGGTCCGCGAACTCAGCCGCGACGTCTACACCGCGGCCGAGATCGAGAGCGGATTGCGATACGTCTTCGGTCCCGACACGCGGCTCATCGCCGACGGGACCTATTTCGTGTTCGACGACCAGGGCACGCTCGCCGCCGCGGGCGGATGGAGTCGGCGCGACACGCTGTACGGGGGCGATCAGCACAAGCGCGGCGACGACCCCCTGCTGGACCCGGCCGTGCAGCCCGCGCGGATCCGCGCCTTCTTCGTCGATCCGCGCTTCGCGCGGCGCGGGCTCGGGCGCGCGCTCCTCGCGCACTGCACCGACGAGGCGGCGCGGCATGGATTCACCGCGCTCGAACTCATGGCCACGCTACCTGGCGAGCCGCTGTATCTCGCGATGGGGTTCGCCGCGATCGAGCGCATCGCCCCGCGCCTGCCCGACGGAGTCGAGCTGCGGATGGTGCGGATGACCCGCCCCATCCGCGGTTGAGCGCTCCGCTCCGCGACGGTGTCGCGTTCCTTTTCGCCTCCGGGCTCTCTATAGATGAGCGTCGAAACGCCATCCAGGGGGTGAGCGTCCTTGCTTCGGACGCCGTGACAGCCCCCTCCCTGCACGACTGAGATGCCCAGCACGCTCCTCACGATCGGTGGTGCCTGCACCGCGACCCTCGCCGTCGCGGCGATGTGGCGCGCGCGCGCGACCGGTGACCGGCGTGCCGGGACGAGCCCCGTCGCTCCGCGGGTGGACGCGCCGTCGGCGCCAGCCCGTGAGGATTGGCTGACACGCGCGGCCAGCGCATCGATCGACGGGCTCTGGGACTGGGACTGCCGGACCGACGCGCTGCGCCTCTCGTCACGGTGGCGTGAGATGATCGGGCTGCCCGCCGAACCGGTCGAGCGGTCCACCGACGAGTGGTGGGGACGGGCGCACCCATCGGATCGGACCCAACTGCATGTCGACATCACGGCGCAACTCGCCGGAGCGGAGTCGCGGTTGAGCGTCGAGCATCGGGTGCGGCATGAGGACGGACGCTGGCTCCATCTGCAGTGGTCCGGCCTGATCGAACGCGACGCTGGCGGCCGCGCGCTCCGCGTGGCCGGGTCGGTGCGCGATGTCACGCAGGTCCGGCTCGCCGAGGAGCGGCAGCGGCGCGAGTCGCTCTACGACGCACTCACCGGGCTGCCCAACCGCGCGCTCACGATCGACCTGCTCCGCCGGGCGATCCACCGGACGCGCCGGCAGGGCGAGCGCCGCTTCGCGGTCCTCCTCGTCGACCTCGACCGCTTCAACCTCCTCAACGACTCGCTCGGCCACGGCGCGGGCGACGAGCTCCTCAAGGGGGTCGCGCAACGACTCGCGACCGCCGTACGACCCGGCGACGTGATCGCCCGCCTCGGGGGCGACGAGTTCGTGCTGCTCCTCGACCAGATCAGCGACTTCGGCGACGCGGAGAGCGTGGCGGATCGCGTGAAGTTCGTGCTCGCCGAACCGCTCACGGCGATCGCGCACACGCTCACGGTCTCCGCGAGCATCGGCATCGTGCTGCACGATCCGGAGATCGACCAGCCGACCGACTACCTGCGCGACGCGGAGCTGGCGATGCATGAGGCCAAGCGCGCCGGCCGCGCGAGGCACGTCTGCTTCAACGCGGACATGCGCGACGGGGTCCGCCGCCGCGTCTCGGTGGAGCAGGACCTGCGCGGCGCCGTCGATCGCGACGAGTTCACGATGCTCTACCAACCCGTGTGGGGAGTCGCCGACGGCACCGAGCGACTGCTCGGATTCGAGGCCCTCGTGCGGTGGCAGCATCCGCGCCGGGGCCTTCTCGGGGCCGGGGACTTCATCCCGATCGCCGAGGAGAGCGACCTCATCCTGACGCTCGGTTCGTGGGCCATGCATCGCGCCTGCCGCGAGCTCGCCGACATCGCGCCGAACGGTCCGGGCGCGCCCTGGGTGAGCGTGAACCTCGCGGCGCGCCAGCTCGCCGACCGCGACCTCGTCGGGCTGGTGGACAACGTCCTTCACGCCACCGGACTCGAGACCTCGCGACTCAAGCTCGAGGTGACCGAGAACGTCATCCTCCACGACGAGCAAGGGGCGCGGCAGATGCTCGAGACGCTCCGGGCGCGCGGCGTGCAGAGCCTGATGGACGACTTCGGCACTGGGCATGCCTCGCTCAGCTATCTCCATCGACTCCCCATCGGCACGATCAAGATCGACCGGTACTTCGTCGGCCGCATGGACGTGAGCCCCGAGTGTCTCGAGATCGTGCGGTCGATCATCACGCTCGCGCGCAGCCTCGGCATGGAGGTCGTCGCCGAGGGCGTCGAGCAGGAGGTCCAGCTCGCCCAACTGCGCGAGCTCGGCTGTCACGCGGTGCAGGGCTTCCTGCTCTCGCCTCCCCTCGTCGCCGAGGAGGCCATCGCCCTGCTCGCGGCGCTCGTCAGCGCCGACGGACTCGACCCGCGCGGCGTGCTGCGGGACCTCGGACTCGGTGGCGGGCACCGGCGGTCGATCGAGACGGTCGTGCGCGGGCTATCGGACGACGCCCTGCCTGACGGCGCCATGCCGGACGAGGCCCTGCGCGACGTCGCCGCCGCGTAAGCGCGGCGGGCCCCGGCGCGCCGGTCCCTCGCGACTACGTCAGCACGTCGTCGCGCCTACGTCACCCCACGGATAGGTCACGCCACGGGCACCTCCGACCTTCCCTCCTGTCAGCCTTCCCCATGACAGGAGCGCGAAGCCCATGCCCGCCGAACGCGATCGCCACCGCATCATCCCCGGACCGGCCCCGACCTCCGACGATGATGCACTGAGCCCAGACGTCTGGGGCTTCCGTGACACGCGATTCACCATCCTCCCGAACGGGAGTGTCACGCTCACCGGCGCCCGCTATGCGCTGGCGGGACTCGAGCTCCCCGCGCTGCTCCCGTGGGTCGAGCGCGTGATGGGGGTGACCCTGCCGCGCACGCCGCTGCGGCCGTCGACCTATCCGCCGCCGGTGCCGCCGTCGCGCGACTGCGGCGGCTTCCTCGCCGCCGCCCTCGTCGCCCTCGGCGATGCGCAGGTGTCGCTCGATCCGCTCGTGCGGCTGCGGCACGCGCACGGCCAGACGCTCGAGGAGATGTACCGGCTGCAGCACGACCGCCTCGCGCGCGTGCCCGACGTCGTCTGCTTCCCGACGAGCGAGCACCAGGTCGTCGCGCTCGTCGAGGCGGCCCGGACGCATGGTGTCGCCCTCATCCCCTTCGGTGGCGGGACCAATGTCACCGATGCGCTCCGCTGTCCCGCGGAGGAGCAACGGCCCATCGCGTCGGTCGACCTGCGCCGCATGAACCGCATCCGGTGGATCGACCCGGTGAACGAGATGGCCTGCATCGAGGCCGGTGCCGTCGGCCGTCACCTGCAGGCCCAGCTCGCCGAGCACGGATTCACGCTCGGGCACGAGCCGGACTCGGTGGAGTTCTCCACCCTCGGCGGCTGGATCGCGACCAACGCGAGCGGGATGAAGAAGAACCGCTACGGCAACATCGAGGACATCGTGCTCGACGTCCATGCCGTGACCGCCGAGGGCGCACTCGCGCGGGAGGGGGTCGCGCCGCGCGAATCGATCGGCGTCGACGCGCGGCGCTGGCTCCTCGGCTCGGAGGGGATGCTCGGGATCATCACGCATGCCGTCGTGCGCGTCTTCCCGCTCCCGACCGTGCAACGGCATGACGCGATCCTCTTCCCGTCGTTCGAGCAGGGGTTCCGCTTCCTCCGCGAGCTGCAGCGCTCCGGCGCGCTGCCGGCGAGCGTCCGGCTCGTCGACAACCTGCAGTTCCAGCTGAGCCAGACGCTCAAGCCGCGCGCCGAGGGACTCGCGGCGTTCAAGCGACATGTCGAGCACTGGGTCGTGACGGGGCTCAAGGGGTTCGAGCCGGAGCGGATGGTGGCGTGCACGCTGCTGTTCGAGGGCACGGAGGCGGAGGTCACCCACCAGGAGACGGTGGTGCGCCGGCTCGCCACGCGGCACGGGGGGATGCGCGCTGGCGCCGAGAACGGGCGGAAGGGCTACGAGCTCACCTTCGGCATCGCGTACATCCGCGATTTCGTCCTGCGGCTCGGTGTGGTGGGCGAGTCGTTCGAGACCTCCGTCCCGTGGAGCGACGCGCTCGCGCTCTGCGACGCGGTCAAGCGCCGCGTGCGCGATGAGCACGCATCACGCGGGCTCCCCGGCACCCCGTTCGTCACCTGCCGCATCACGCAGCTCTACCAGACCGGGGTGGCGGTCTACTTCTACCTCGGATTCAGTCACGCGGGCGTCGCGGACCCGGTCGGTGCCTACGCCGCGATCGAGCATGCCGCCCGGGACGAGATCCTTCGTCAGGGCGGGTCGCTCTCGCATCACCACGGCATCGGCAAGATCCGCGCGGGATTCCTCGACCGCACCCTCTCCCCCGCCGCGCGCCGGTGGACCGCCGCCATGAAGCGCGCGGTCGACCCGTCCAACCTCTTCGCCGCGGGGAACCAATGATGCGCCGCCGTCCCACCACCTGGCTCGTGACCGGCGCGACCGGCTTCCTCGGGAAGGTCCTGCTCGAGACGCTCATGCGCCGGCGCGAGGAGCTCGCCGTGGATCGCGTGCTGGTGCTCATCCGCGGGAAGGGGAGCACCAGCGCTGCCGATCGCTTCCGACTGCAGGTCGCGCGGGCCGCCTGCTTCGCGGCGCTGCCGAGCGACTGGACGGAACGGGTCGTCGTGCTCGACGGCGACCTGGTCCACGAGGGGCTCGGGCTCGACGGCGCCGCGACCGCGGCGCTCGACGCGGTCACGCACGTCGTCCACTCCGCCGCCTCGGTCAGCTTCGACCTCCCCGCACCCGAGGCGGCGCGCGCCAACATCCGGACGAGCCTCAATCTCCTCGAGGCGATGCGCGGCCGTCCGTCGCTCGAGCGCTTCGTGTACGTCTCCACCGCGTACGTGACCCCGCACCCCGGGAACGACGTGCCGGTTGAGGAGGTGCTCGCGCCGCTCCCTCTGCCGGCGTCGGAACTGCTCGCGGCGATCGACGGCGGCGCGAGCGATGCCGCCCTGCTCGCGCGCACGGGGCACCCGAACACCTACACGCTCACGAAGTGCCTCTGCGAGCACCTGCTCGTCGAGCGCCGCGGCACCATGCGCCTCGGCATCGTCCGCCCGAGCATCATCTCGGCGAGCCGCGCGCTCCCGTTCCCGGGATGGATCGACAGCACCGCCGGCTTCGGCGCGTTCGCCACGCTCATCGGGCTCGGACACCTCCGCGCGATCAAGGGCGATCCCGAGGCACGACTCGATGTCGTCCCCGTCGATGAGGTCACCGCGCGCGTGGTGCACGCCGCGTCGCGGGATACCGAGCCGGTCCGGATCCGGTACGCGGTCGCCGGCCTCGCCCGCAGCCCGCGGGTGCGCGAGTGCCGCGACGAGGTGGAACGCTGGTTCCGCGTCCACCGCACCGACCGACGCCCCGGCGTCGGCTTCCTGGGACGTTCGGCGCTCGGGTACCGTCTCGCCGACCTCTGGCATCATCGCGTCCCCATGGCGCTCGGCGCGCTCCGCTCGGGCGTCCATCGCCGCCGTGCGCAGAAGCTCGGCGCGCGCCTCGATCACCTGAACCACGTCTTTCCGTACTTCACCACGCGCAGCTTCGACTTCAATGCCTCGCTGCCCCTGAGCGCGACGCATCAGCCGCGTCCCTACGTCGCGACCATCTGCCGCGGGATCTACCGGCACCTCCTGCGGCGCGATGACGGCGCATGGGCACTCGCCGGGCGCGCGCATCCCGGCCACGACGGCGACCTCCGGTGGGTGATGGGGCAGCCGCACGGGAATGCGTGGATCCGCGGCGCCTCGTGGCTCGTCACGAAGGTGCTCCGGCGGACGACCGATGCGGTGACGGTGGACCTGCCCAGCCTCGAGCGCGCGCGCGACGCCGTGCCGCGCGATGCGGCGATCGTGCTCGTGCCCAGCCATCGCAGCTACCTCGACTTCGTGCTGTGCTCCTACCTCGCGTTCGCGCGGCCGGACCTCGGGTTCCCCATCCCTCACATCGCGGCGACGATGGAGTTCGGGCGCATCCCGTTCCTCGGCCGCGCCCTCGCGGCGATGCACGCCTTCTACCTGCGCCGTGGGCAGGGGAAGGAGGACCCCGCGCTCACCGCGCGCGTGCAGGCACTCATCAGCGCCGGGCACGCCCTCGAGTTCTTCATCGAGGGCCAGCGGAGCCGGAGCCGCGCTTGGCTGCAGCCCAAGCGAGGCCTCCTGCGCGCCCTCCAGGCGACCGGCCGCCCCTGCGCCATCGTCCCGCTCGCGATCTCGTACGACCGGCTCCCGGAGGAGGCCGCGTTCGCGCGCGAACTCGCGGGCGGCTCCCGGCCGCCTATGTCGCTGCGCGGCCTCCTGCGCTGGGCCTGGCGCGCCTGGCGGGGGCGGGTGCGGCTCGGGCGCGTGCATGTCGTGGCGGGTGACCCGATCCTCCTCGGCCCGACCACCGACGTGCCGCACGCCGCGGACCGGATCATCGATGCGCTGCGCCGCGCCATGCCGGTCACGACGTTCCATATCGAGGCCTATCTCGCGCACCATCCCATCGACGGCCATGACGCCGCCTCGGTGCGGCGGCTCCTCGAGGCGCAGGGCGTGAAGGTGCTCGAGAGCCCGCTGCGTCCCGACGCGAGCCTCACGCCCGCGATCGCGCACACCTTCGGTGAGCACTTCCTCGATCGACTCTCGATGCTGAGGAGCCTCGTGCCTCGCGACGCGCGCGCCTCCGCCGCGGCACCGGCGCTGGAGCGCGCCGGATGACGCCCTCCGTGCTCGTCACCGGTGCGACCGGTTTCCTCGGCCGGCACCTGCTCGACGCGCTCGGCGAGCTCGGCGACGCGGTCCGCCCGCTCACCCTCGTGCGCATGGACGCGCCTTCGCCAGCGGGCGAGCGCGTCGCGACCATCGCCGGGCGCCTCGAGGACGCCGAGCGCTGGGGGGAGGATGCGCGTCTCGCCTCCTGCGTCGGGATCATCCACTGCGCCGCGCGCGTACGGCACTCCCGGGCGGACGCCGCCTCGGTGTTCCAGACGAATGTCGGCGGGACGCAGGCGATGGTCCGGCTCGCGGCGCGAATCGGGTGCCGCCTCGTCGCGGTCTCCACATCGGGCACGGTGGGATGCTCGCGCGATCCTGACGCCGCCCCGGACGAGGACGCGCCGTTCGCCGATCGCGTGGTCGCCGACTGGCCCTACTACGCGTCCAAGATCGCGGCGGAGCGCAGCGCGCGTGCGCTCGCCGGCGCCCTCGACGTGGATCTCGTCGTGCTCCGGCCGCCGGTGCTCCTCGGACCGGGGGACACGCTCGGGCGATCGACCACGGTCGCGCGCCGCATGTGCGCGCGCTTCCCGATGGTACTCGACGGCGGCTACCATTTCGCCGATGTGCGCGACGTGGCGCGGGCGGCGGTGCGCGCGCTGCGACATCCGCGCCCACGTCCCGTCTATCACCTCCCCGGCTGGAACGGCACGCTCGCGGGATTCGCCCGGCTCGTGGCCGAGAGCGCCGGGCGTGCGGCGCGACCGATCCCTGTCCCCGCGGGGCCGGCACAAATCGCCGCACGCCACCAGCACCAGAAGGGGGCGTTCGTCGACCCGGTGCTCATCGAGATGGCGCGCCACCACTGGAACATCCGTTCGCGCTGGAGCGCGGTCGACCTCGACTACAGCGCGCGTGACCCGAAGGTCACCGTGCGGGAGGCGCTTGACGGCCACCGGCGCGCGCACTGATGCCGCGCCATCCCGGCACCGTGTCCCTCAGCCGAGCCCGTGCTCGCGCAGGTACTCGGTGAGTTCGTGGCGGGACTTCACCTCGAGCTTCTGGAAGATGTTGGAGATGTGCGTGCTGGCGGTGCGCGGCGATATCCGGAGCGCCTCGCCGATCTGCGGATTCGTCATCCCGCGCGCGGCGAGGCTCGCCACCTTCATCTCCGTCGCGGTGAGCCGGCCGTGATGCGGCAATCGGGTCTGTCGCGGCCGCCACCCGTGCTCGCGCATCTGCTCGCGCACCTCGTCGAGTGCGAGGTCCGCGCCGATGCGGCGGAAGACCTCATGGCACCGCTCGAGCTCCGCCCGCGCCGCCGGCAGGTCCCCCGCCGTGATCAGCGCCTCGGCGAGCTTGCGCCGCAGCCGGGCGGCATGCTCCACGAAGGGGATCGTCTCCAGCGCATCGGCCGCCTGTCGCAACTGCGCGATCGCGCCCGCGTGGTCACCCTGCAACATGCGCTGCAGCGCCAGGCAGGCATCGGCCCACGCGTGCGCGAGCGGGTGCCCCAGCTGCTCCGCCGCCGCCCGCAGCCGACGACCGTAGGCGTCCGCACTCTCCCATTCGCGGAGCCACAGGGACGCCTCCGCGGCCAGCGGCAGCAGGCGATGGACGGCCCAGACCGTGTAGCCGGTCCGGTCGGCGATCGCGAGGCCGCGTTCCGCCACCTCCAGCGCCGTACGATGGTCGCGTCGATACAGGTGGTAGTAACCGATCCCGACGTGCGCCGGCACGACCTGATGCACGTTGAGCGGGAGCCCCTCGTCCGCGCGGTCCGCGCCGGAGCGCACCCAGGCCTCGTCCAGCCGCTCCTTCGCCCGCGCGAGCTCGCCGCGACCGCAGAGCATCAGACCCGACCAGACGAGCAATCGCGGCAGGAGGTTGTTCTGACTGAAGGCGCGCGCCTCCTCGATCGTCCGCTCGGCGAGCGCGAGCGCCTCGTCCCACTCGCCGATCCCCGACCGGTACTCGATCGCCACCTCGGCGGACCAGAGACGCAGCACCGGCGAGCGGAGCTGGTCGGCGAGTTGCGACGCCTGCGTGACGTGGCGCAACGTGGCGGCGGAATCGCCCGTGAGGCCGGCATGCACGCTGAACACCCACTCCGCCTGCCAGGCCGTGCGCAGGTCGTCGGCGCGACGCGCGTGCTCGATCGCCCGCGTCCCGTGGAGCACGGCCGCGGCGCTGGGGCCGCGCCAGACGTTCAATGCCTGCAGGGCCTGATGCACGCGCCCCAGCAGCCGCGCGTCCCCCAGCGGTTCGGCGATCGCGAGGGCCATCCGCCCCGCTTCCTCCGCCGCCGCGCCATCCCCCACCTCCATCATCCCCGCACTGCGCGCGAGGTGGAACGTCGCCTCCGCCGCCCGATCGCCGGCGCGCAGCGCCGCCGCCAGTCCGCGGTCGTGGTGCGAGAGTGCGATGAGGAACTCGCCGCGCCGCAGCCACGCCAGGCCCACGCGCCGCTCGAGGGCCGCCACGCGTCGGTCGTCGCCGCGCGCCTCGGCCAGCGTGACGGCGCGCTTGAAGAGCGACGTGGCCGCGGCGTAGTCCCCCAGGCGATGCTTCGCGCGCCCCAGCGATTCGAGCACCGTCTCGAGCGCCGCGGCGTCGCCGCTCGCTTCCACGAGCCGCAATGCGACGGTCAGCGACTCCGCCGCCTCGCGATGCGACCCGCGCGCGACGGCGATCTCCCCGGCGGCGATCAGGTAGGTCACCGCGCGCGCCGACTGCTCGGGCGCCTCCGCGCGCCGGAAGTGGATCGCGATCTCCTCCGCATGCTGCAGCGCCGCGGGACCGTAGGCGCGCTCGAGCGCGTCGGCGATGCGGCCGTGCAGCGCGCGCACGCGCACCCGCCCGAGCTCGGCGTACAGCATCTCCTGCAGCAGCGGGTGCGTGAAGACGTAGGCCGGACCGACCGCGCCGTCGATCTCGTCGAAGACACGCCCACGCCGCAACTCGTCCACCGCCGCGAGGAGCGTCGCCTCGTCGAGCTCGGTCAGGCGCTCGAGCAACGCGTGCGGCACCTGCGCGCCGACCACCGCCGCGAGCTGCACCACCTCCTGCGCCGGCGCGGACAGCCGGTCATACCGCAGTTGCAGCGCGTCACGGATGGAGTCGGGGAGCGAGAGCTGCTCGGTCGCCCAACCCACCCACCGCTCGCCCTCGCGACGCAGCCGGCCGGCCGTGACGAGCGCCTTGAGCGTCTCCTCGATGAAGAACGGGTTCCCGCGCGTCCGCGCATGCACGCGATCGGGGAAGTCGCCGAGGGTCGCCCCCTGCTCGCCGAACCCCTTCGCGATGAGCTGCGCCGTCTCGTCGCGCGTGAGCGGCGGGAGGACGTGGCGCGACAGGACCCCGAGCGACGTCAGCGACTGCTCGAGGAGGCGGAGCGCGCGCTGCGACTCGCGGTGGGCATCGTTGTAGGTCGCGAGCAGGAGGAGCGGATGGGCGGAAGCGCTGCGCGCGACGAAGTGGAGGAGGTCGATCGACGACGGATCCGCCCAGTGCAGGTTCTCGAGCACCACGAGCATCGGCGCCTTCCGCGCGAGCGCGCCGAGCAACTGCCCGAACGCGTCGAACAGCCGTGGCTTGAGCTCGGCGGGGTCGCCGGCGCGAACCACGGTGGTGTCGGTCCGGAGCAGCGGGAAGAGGAGCGCGAGCTCCGCCCCCGCCCCGCGCGACAGCGTCTGCAGTGCCGGCATCCCGAGGTCGCGCAGGTACGGGACGAAGCCGTCGCCGAAGATCGCATACGGGATGCCCGTCTCGACGGGGAACGCGCGGCCGACGAGTACGGTGAAGCCGCGCTCCATCGCGTGCTCGCGCACCGCCTCGACGAGCCGCGTCTTCCCGACACCACCTTCCCCGGCCACCATCCGGATGCTCCCCGACCCACGCTTCGCCGCGTCGAGCGCGTCGGTCAGCGCGTGCAACTCGTGCATCCGTCCGACGAGCGGTGTGCGCTCGTTGCTCAGCATCGCGCCGCCAAGGTCACCGGTTCCCCCGTCTCGTGCGCACGGTGCGGCTCACCGCGTCAGAAGCGCGGGCCGAGCGCGTCGCGGAAAGCGGCTGCGTTGGGATACCGGTCGGGCGGCTCCTTCGCCATCCCCTGCTCCAGCACCTGCGCGACCCCCACCGGCACCTCCCCGCGCACGTGGCTCGCGAGCGGCGCGTGCTCGGTGAAGTGCGCGACCATGAGCCGCGCGCCCTTGTACTCCGAGAACGGCGCCTTCCCCGTGAGCATCTCGTAGCCGAGCATCGCCAGTGAATAGACGTCGGCGCGCGCATCGGCCGGGTCGTCCCCGATGAACTGCTCCGGTGCCATGTATGCCGGTGTCCCCACCGCGAAGCCGTGCTGCGTGAGGCGCCCGGCGCTCATCGCGATGCTGCGACGCATCTCGCCCAACCCCACTCCGCTCGAGCGCCGGATCCCTTCCAGACGCGCGTGCGCCACGCCGAAGTCGGCCAGTAGCGCGTGCTCGGCCTGGAACAGCACGTTCTCCGGCTTGAGGTCGCGATGCACCACGCTCGCCTCATGCGCATGCGCGAGCGCGTCGGCCACCTCCCAGAGCGTGCGCATCGCGTCGGCGACGGCGAGCGCGCCCCCCTTCAAGCGGCCCGCGAGCGAGTCGCCGCGGATGAACGGCATCACGTACCAGAGGAGTCCGTCGGCGTGGCCGGTCCCCAGGAGCGGCACGATGTTGGGATGCTGCAGCGAGCCGAGGACGCGGATCTCCCGCTTGAAGCGCTCGGCTTCGACCACGCCGCCCATCTCCGGTGGCAACAGCTTGATCACGACCTTGCGCGTGGCGGTCGCATCGTTGGCGAGGAAGAGCCGGCTCTGGCCCCCCGATGCGAACTCGCGCTCGATCTGGTAGGCGTCGCCGATCGCCGCCTGGAGCCGCGTGATCAGGTCCTGTTCCATCGGGGAGAAGCTACTGCTATTTCTTGCGAGCCGCAGGACGTCGCGCGGGCGCGGCGCTCGCTCCGTGCAGCCAGGCGCCCACCTCGGCGGCGTGCCCCTCATGGTGCACGTCGCGCCACGCCTGCTCCAGCCGGCCGTCCGGCCCGATGACGAACGTCGACCGGACCACGCCCATGTAGTAGCGACCCCAGAACAGCTTCCGGTGCCAGACCGCGTACGCCTGACACGCGACGGCGCCCTTGTCGGCCAGGAGCGCGTACGGGAGACGCTCCGCCGCCTGGAACTTCGCGTGGCGCCGCCAGGTGTCCGGCGAGATCCCGATCACCGTCACATCCTTCGCCGCGAACCGCGGCATGGCGTCGCGGAACTCGCACGCCTCCACGGTGCACCCCGGCGTGCTCGCTTTCTGGAAGAAGAAGAGCACCACCCGTCGACCCCTGAGGTCATCGAGCGAGACCCACGCCCCCGTCGTGTCCTGCAGCCGGAATCCCGGCGCCTTGCTCCCCACCTTCACACCGCCCCCCGCGCTCGCGCGCGTTCGACATAGAACCGGAACGCCTCGGCACTCGTCTTCACCGGGACGTAGCCGAACTCCTCCTTGAGCCGACGGTTCGAGAGCACCGGACGGAAGCGGAGGAAGTCGACCTGCTCCGGACCATAACGTCCCAGTCGCAGCGCCCGTGCCACGGTCAGCGCGCCCTCCAGCACCGCGGCGGGGATCGTCAGCACCGGCTTCCCGAGGATCGCCGCGAGCTCGTGGATCGTCAGCTTCCCGTCCCCGGCGACGTTGTAGATGCCTGTGCGATCGCCGAGCACGCCGTGCTGGATCGCGCCGACGACGTCCTCGTCCCAGATGAAAGCGAACGGCGAGTCGCTGCCGCGGACCGCCAGCAGGCGGTTCCGCGCGAACAGCGCGGTGATCTGGTTGGCCGTCGTCGCGCCCAGCACGGTCCCGATGCGCAGCACGAGCTGCCCCAGGCGCGGGTGCGAGGCGCGATAGCTCGCGAGCAGTTCCTCCACCGCCCGCTTGTGGTGCGCGTACGCGAACCGGTCGCTCGCCCGCAGCGGATCAC
Organism: Gemmatimonadaceae bacterium; assembly: GCA_044229035.1. GTDB lineage: Bacteria > Gemmatimonadota > Gemmatimonadetes > Gemmatimonadales > Gemmatimonadaceae > Pseudogemmatithrix. The sequence goes on from JBGATT010000010.1 coordinate 32,461, forward strand.
GCTCGTCGATCCACTCAGGATTGTCCGCATGGTACCCGTACGCGGCGCCGGAGCTCGAGACGGTGAGGTGCCGCACGCCCGCCGCCAGCGCGCACTCGACGACGTTGCGCGTGCCGTTGACGTCGATGTCGTAGTCGCGCGCGCGGTCCCTCCCGCCCTCCAGGACGGCCGCGAGATGCACCACATGCGTGATCCTGTGCTCATGCAGCAGGGCCTCGAGCGCGCGATCGCGGACGTCGAGGGTTCGGACGGGGAATCCCGCATCGGTGCGCGCGCGCAGGTCGGTGCCGACGACGAACATCCCGGCCGCCGCGAGCCGCGCACCGAGCAAGCCGCCGACGTATCCCGAGCCGCCGGTGATGAGGACGCGGCGTTCGCCGCTCATGCCGGCACCGGCATCACGGGACGCCGCGACCACCACGCCGAGAGGGCGAGACCCGACACGAGGTGCCAGACGCCCCAGAACGCGGTGATGAGCATCATCGAGCCCGCCTGCGGGAAGAAGGTGAAGAGGATCACGAGGCCGAGCGCGGAGTTGTGGATCCCGACCTCGATCGTGACGGCACGCAGATCCGCCTCGCCCAACCGCGCCACGCGCCCGACGAACCGCCCGATGCCCAGCGCGAGCGCGTTCTGCCCCACCACGAGCCAGAAGAAGCTGCCGAACCGGTCCACGAACAGCGCCCGGTTCTCCCAGAAGGCACCGGCGATGAAGGCGAGCAGGACGAGGAGCGAGAGTGTCCGGAGCGGTCCCTCCGCGCGCTTCGCCTGCGCCGGGAATCGCGTCCCGACGAACATCCCCGCGAGTACCGGCAACGCGAGCACCAGGGCCACCTGCCCGAGGATCCCCGCCACCGGCAGTTCCACCGCTTGGAGCAGCTCGCGGGTGCGCGGATTGAGCCAGCCGTACAGCGCGAAGTTGAACGGCGTCAGCACCGTCGCCGCGAGACTGGATACGGTGGTCAACCCCACCGAGAGCGCGACGTTCCCGCGCGCACGCCACGTCAGCACGTTCGACAGCGCACCGCTCGGGCAGGCCGCCACCAGCATCATGCCCAGCGCGAGGGCCGGGTCGACGCGCAGCACCACCGTCATCAGGCAGGTGAGCGCAGGCGTCAGCACCGCCTGCGCCGAGAGCCCCGCGAGCACGCCGGCCGGCTTCGCCACCACGCGCCGGAGGTCGTCGAGGCGCAGGTCGAGCGAGGCGCCGAAGACCATGAACGCGATGATCGCGTTGAGCACCACGAGCCCCGACGGATCGAACCGCAACGGCAGCGCGTCGTTCATCCGCGTAGCGCGCCGGTGTGGCGGCGCAGTGCCGCGAGATACGAGTCCTTGTGCACGTAGTACGCCATGCGGTCGAGCGCGAGGTACGCGTACCCGCCATCCACGCGCGCCCCGTCCCACGCGCGCTTCTCTCGCTGCAGCGCGAGCGCGGCAGGATGCCGCTCGGCGAGCCGCTTGAGGTACAGGGCGACGAGCTCCGCCTGTTCGTAGCGCCCCTGCCAGCCGAGACCGCTCGCCTCGACCATCCCCAGCAGGAAGAGCGAGTCATCCTCGGGATGCATGACGTTCAGCCAGAGGCGCGGCGCGGCGTCACCGGCGGGCCACGCGAGCGCCGCCCGGTCGATGAACGGGTAGTGGAGCGCATACCCGGTCGCCTGGAGGATCAGGTCGTACTCCCCCTCCTCACCGTCAGCGAATCGCACCGCGCGACCCGACACGGCCGCCACGTCGCGCCGCGCACGGATGTCCCCGTGCCCGAGATGATGCAGGATGAGCGAGTTCATCACCGGATGCGACTCGTACATCCGGTAGTCCGGGTCCGGCAAGCCGTAGTCGCTCGGCCGACCGATCACCATCCGCACGATCGTCGCGTCGACGAGCTGTTTGAGGCGCCGCGGCAGCTTCACCACGCCTCCGAGCGTGTCGATGGGTCGGCCCCGCACGAACTTGGGCAGGAAGTAGTAGCCGCGCCGCAGCGAGATGTCGACGGACGCCGCCTGCTTCACCGCATCGACGGCGATGTCCGCGCCGGAGTTGCCGCAGCCGACGATGAGCACGCGCTGCCCCGCGAAGACCGTCGCGGACTTGTACTCGCCCGAGTGCATCACGCGGCCGTCGAACGCGCCCGGCAGCGCCGGCTGGTGCGGATGGTGCAGCGTCCCCGTCGCGATGAGCACCGCCGCGAAGCGCCGAGTGCGCCCGACGCCCGCGCACTCGGTGGTCACGTCCCACCCCGCCTCGCCCGCAGGCGCGCGCGCCACCCGCACCACGCGGGTCGCGAACTCGAAATGACGGCGCAGGCCGAAGTGGTCGGCGAAGTCGCCGAAGTACCGCTTGAGCGCGTCGTGCCGCGGATACGGCGCCACCTCGTCCCGCATCGGGAACTCGGCGAACTCCGTCATCCGCTTGGACGAGATCAGGTGCGCACTCTCGTACACCGTGCTCTGCGGGTTCGCGATGTCCCAGAGCCCGCCCACGTCGGTATGCGACTCGAAGCCGGTGAAGGCGAGCCCGTGCTTCTGCAGCGTCCGCGCCGCCGCGAGGCCCATGGGTCCCGCGCCGATCACGGCGATCATCGAGTCAGGCCAGCGGCTCGCCGCCGATCAGCGCGGCCATGATGGCCTTCTGCACGTGGAGGCGGTTCTCCGCCTCGTCCCACACGCGGCTCTGCGCGCCGTCGATCACCTCGGCCGTGACCTCCTCGCCGCGGTGCGCCGGCAGGCAGTGGAGGAAGATCGCGTCCCGCTGCGCGCGCGCCATCAGCGCCGCGTTCACCTGGAAGTCCTTGAACGCCACCTCGCGCACGGCCTGCTCCTCCTCCTGGCCCATCGACGCCCAGACGTCGGTCGTGACCACGTGCGCCCCCTCCACCGCCACCTGCGGGTCGCGCACCAGCGTGACCTTCCCCGATGCCTGCGCGCGCGCGAGGATGGCCGGATCCGGATCGTAGCCTGCCGGACAGGCGAGCCGGAGTTCGAAGCCGAGGCGGAAGGCCGCGTCGCACCAGCTGTTCGCCATGTTGTTCCCGTCGCCGATCCAGGCGATCGTCTTCCCGGCGAAGGTGCCGAGATGCTGCTGCACCGTGAGCAGGTCGGCGAGGATCTGGCAGGGATGCTGCAGGTCGGTGAGGCCGTTGATCACCGGCACGGCCGAGTAGCGCGCGAACTCCTCGACGTCGGCGTGCGCGAAGGTGCGGATCATCATGCCATCCACCATGCGGTCGAGCACGCGCGCCGTGTCCATCACGGCCTCGCCGCGTCCGAGCTGCACATCGCGCGGCGTGAGGAAGAGCGGGTGCGCGCCGAGTTGCCACGCCCCCACCTCGAACGACACCCGCGTGCGCGTCGACGATTTCATGAACAGCATCGCGAACGCCTTCCCGGCCAGCGGGCGCGCCGTGTACTCGCCCCGCCGCATCCGGTCGGCAAGGCGGAAGAGGCCGTGCAGCTCACCCTCGGAGAGATCCGGGATGGCGAGGAAGTCGCGTTCACCGCTCATGGCGTGGTCCGGGAGGTCGAGTCCGGTGCGTTGCCGTCGGCGGGCGCATCGGAGGGCGTGCAGGCGGCGCGCTCCCAGGTGGGGAGCGCGTCCGGGTTCTCGGCGTCGGCGCGCGGCAACGTGGCCGTGAACGCCTGTCGCCGGATGGCGATGCTGTGCCGGGGCGTCTGCGCGGGGATGGTGCCGCTGTCCCCTGCGGCGAAGGTCGTCGTCACCGCCCAGCCGTCGCGGTGCGTCCACTCCGCGACGCGGATCGCGAAGCCCGGGCCGCGTACGGCGAGGCAGGTCGGCGCGGTCCCCATGCCCGCCTGGATCTCGCGCATCGCGCTTCGCCAGGCGCCGGCGGCTGCCGAGTCCGACGGCCACTCACGGGTGCCTTCGATGAAGAGGACCAATGCCTCCTCGTCGGGCCATGTCCCGTCGGTGCCGTCGTACCCGGTGAGGCCGTAGAGCACATCGAACGTGCCGATCGACTCCCGCAGCCCCTCGAGCGGAGCCGGTGTCGCGCTCGCGCGCATCGCGCGCACCATCCCTGAGCGCAGCGGCGTGACGTTCATCCCGCGCAGCTGCTCGAAGGGCTGGATCCCCACCGCGAGATCCGCCGCGTCGCGACGGTCGCCGCAAGCCATGAGCCCCGCCGCGAGCAGCAGGAGGCACGCGTGCCGCCATCGGCCTTGACCGCCCCCTGCCGCACGATCTCTCCCGTCCCCCATGCGATCCGCCCTCTGCCTAGAGGATGTACTTCCGGAGGTCCTCGTCCTCGGAGATCGCACTGAGCCGCGCGCGCACCATCGTCGCGTCGACCGTCTCCGGGGCCGTCCCACGCTCGGGCAGCTCGTAGAGCAGCTCCTCGAGCAGCGTCGTCATCACGGTGTGGAGCCGTCGCGCGCCGATGTTCTCCATCCGCGAGTTCACGCGCGCGGCGATCTTCGCCACCTCCGCGATCCCGTCGTCGGTGAAGCGCAGCTCCGCCCCCTCCGCGGCGACCAGCGCCGCGTACTGCTTCGTCAGCGCGTTCTCCGGCTCGGTCATGATCCGCACGAAGTCCGCCTCGGTCAGCGGCTTGAGTTCCACGCGGATCGGGAACCGCCCCTGCAGCTCGGGGATCAGGTCGCTCGGCTTGCTCACGTGGAACGCACCCGCCGCCACGAAGAGCACATGGTCGGTCTTCACCATGCCGTACTTCGTCTGGACGTTCGATCCCTCGACGATCGGCAGCAGGTCGCGCTGCACGCCTTCGCGCGAGACGTCGGGCCCGCCCATCTCCCCCTTCCCTCCCGCGATCTTGTCGATCTCGTCGAGGAAGATGATCCCCAGCGACTCCACCCGCTCGAGCGCGTCGGCCACCACGTCGTCGAGGTTGATCAGCTTGTCGAATTCCTGGTCGAGCAGGATGCGGCGCGCCTCGCTCACCGGCACGGTGCGCTTCTTGGTCTTCTTGGGCATGAGGTCCGACAGCATCTCGGCGAAGTTGCTCATCCCCTCCGGCGCGCCCTGCTGGCCCATCGCGTCCATCATCGGCGACTGCTGCGCGACCTCCACCTCCACCTCGCGCTGCTCGAGCTGACCGTCGCGCAGGAGCTGCTTGAGCTTCTCGCGCGTGCGCTTGTGCCGCTCCTTCGCGAGTTCCTGCTCCTGCGTCACCTGCCCCTCGGGGCCGGCGACGAAGACCCGTTGCGGATCGTTCGGCGCGGGCGCCGGCGACTCCGCCGGCGCCGGGAGCAGCAGGTCGAGGAGCCGCTCGTCCACGCGATCGTTCGCCAGGTCCTCCACCTCCTGCTCGCGCTCCGACCGCATCATGTCGATCGCGCTCTCCACGAGGTCGCGGACCATCCCCTCGACGTCGCGTCCCACATAGCCCACCTCGGTGAACTTCGACGCCTCCACCTTGATGAACGGGGCCCCGGTGAGCTTCGCGAGCCGGCGCGCGATCTCGGTCTTCCCCACGCCCGTCGGGCCGATGAGGATGATGTTGTTCGGCGCGATCTCGTCGCGGATCCCCTCGGGCGCGCGCTGCCGACGCCACCGGTTCCGCAGGGCGATCGCCACCGCCTTCTTCGCCTCCGCCTGCCCGACGATGTACCGGTCGAGCTCCGCCACGATCTTCCGCGGCGACAGGTCGGCGAGGCGCGCGAGCGCCTGTTCCGTGCGAGGGGACGCCATCAGGCGGAGGGCTCGACGACGGTGATCTGCGTGTTCGTGTAGATGCAGATCTCGCCCGCGATGGTCATCGCCTGCTGCACGATCTCCTTCGCCGAGAGCGGCGTCGAGCGCGAGAGCGCACGCGCGGCCGCGAGCGCGTACGAGCCACCCGACCCGATCGCGAGGATGCCGTCATCCGGCTCGATGAGCTCGCCGTTCCCCGAGACCATGAACCCGTGGTCCCGGTCGGCGACGATCAGCAGCGCCTCGAGTCGACGCAGCGCCCGGTCGGACCGCCACTCCTTCGCCAGTTCCACCGCCGCGCGAGCCAGGTTGCCCGGGTGCCGTTCGAGCTTCTCCTCGAACTTCTCGAACAGGGTCAGGGCGTCGGCCGCCGCTCCCGCGAACCCCGCGAGCACCTTCCCCCCCTTCAGCGCCCGCACCTTCACAGCGCCGGACTTCATCACGGTGTCGCCGACCGAGACCTGTCCGTCACCGCCGATGGCGACGCGGCCGTCCTTGCGGACGCAGAGGATGGTGGTGGCGTGGAAGGTCGGGAGCGTCATTTGCGTAATATAAGGGCCGTGGAGACCCCCCGAGAGCCATCCACCAGCCCCGCCTGGGCCCGCTGGGCCCTCGTCGCCATCACCGTGGCGGCGGCGGCGTTGCGCCTCCCCGGACTGACCGCCGAGGAGCCGTGGTTCGACGAGGTCTTCTCCGTCGTCCTCGCGTCGCAGGAGCTCCCCGAACTCTGGCGACGCGCGGTCGCCGACCAGACCAGCCCGCCCGGATTCTACGTCTTGCTGTGGGGTTGGACCCGCCTCGGGGGGTTCGAGCTCTCGTGGATGCGCCTGTTGCCCGCGCTGGCGGGCACGCTCACGGTGCCCGCGATGGCCCTCGCGGCGCGGTCCGCCCGCCTGAGCTGGGCCGGCGCTCTCGTGGCGGCGAGTCTCGCGGCCGTGAGCCCCCTCCTGCTCGCGATGAGCAGCGAACTGCGCGCGTACGCGCCGCTCGCCCTCCTCACCTCACTCGCCCTCTCGCTCGCGCTCGCGCGCCGAGATCGCACTGCGGCCCTCGCCGGCGTCGGCCTCGTCCTGCTCCACTACTTCGGGGCATTCGTGGTCGCGGCCCTCGCGACGGCGCGCCTCCTCGACGCGCCGGAGCGGCCATGGTCGCACCGTCTCCGAGACGCCGTGCGGCTCGGGCTCCCGGCCGCGCTCGCGCTCGGCGCCTGGGTCCTGCTCGTGCTCGCCGCGGCCGGGCCCGAGGATGTGGGTGGCAACGCCGCGTGGATCGACGCCTTCTCCTGGCGCGACGTCCCCTCGTTCGCATCACAGGTCGTCGGCACGTTCGGCACCACGGTGGGCGCGGTCCTCGTCACCACCGTGCTCGCGTGGGCCCTCGTATCGGCAGTGGCGGCGCTCCGTGCCCGCGCGGACGGCATCCGCGGCGCGGTGTCGATCCCGGCACCGCTCCCGGTGCCGCTCGCGGTGTCACTTGCGGTCCTGCCCCTGCTCCTGGCGGCCTCTGCCGGCGCGATCAGCGGCAAGGAACTCTGGGTCGCGCGCTACCTGATCGTCTCGTTGCCGGGATGGTGGCTTCTGCTCGCGCGCCTTGTCGATCGGGCGCCCGGGGCGTGGAAGGAGATGGCGCTCGCCGCGATGCTGACGTGGGCTGGCCTCGCGGGCATCCACGCCGAGCGCACCCGCCCGCGGAAGACGGCGTGGTCGCACGTCGCGCGTGCGATCGTCGCCGGAGGACCGCGGACCATCTGCACCGCCGAATCGTTCGTGGCGCTCCCGCTCCGCTACCACGCGCTGCGCCTCGAGTTGCCGCTCACGGTACTCGACCTCGCCGAGTGCACCGCACCACGTGCCCCCGCGGCGATCCTCCTGCGCGAGGGCACCGAGGCCGCCCTGGAGCCGGTCAGCCGCGCCGGCGCGGTCCTCGGCGCACACCGCGAGATGGGCACCCGGCTCCCCGCCACCTGGTGGATCCCACTCTCCTGGCCCCGCTGACGGGCCGGCCGGCGAAGGGTCGGTCCGCGCCCTCAGGCGCGCGGGTGCGCCGCGCGATGGACCTGCTTGAGCCGCTCCACGCTGGTGTGCGTGTAGATCTGCGTCGTGCTGATGCTCGCGTGCCCCAGCAGCTCCTGCACCGCACGCAGGTCCGCCCCCTGATCCAGCAGGTGGGTCGCGAAGGTGTGCCGCAGCGAGTGTGCGCTGAGCCCCGCCCCCTCGTCCACCTCGCGCAGCCGCCTCACCACCGCGACGTGCAGCGTCCTCGCGCTGATACGCGTCCCGCGCTGGCTGAGGAAGAACGCCGCCCGGTCCGCCTTGACCCCCACCCGCGCGATGAGCGCGTCGCGCACGCGCTCGTACTCGCGGAGCGCGCGCTGCGCCGGGCCGCCCACTGGAACGATGCGCTCCTTGCGAGAACAGTTCGAGGATCGCCGCGTCGCGGACGTCGTTGAATGTCCCCGACTGGGCGCGGGTCCCGGCGGCCGTGAGCAAGGTCTCGATCTGTGCGCGGTCGAGGTGCCCTGGGAGGTGCTTCTCGAATTTCGGCGCACCCACCGCGCGCGCCGGATTGGTCTCCACACGATCGGCCCGCAGCAGGAACCGGAAGAAGCTCCGGACCGCCGAGAGAGCGCGCGCGCTCGACCGCCGCGAGAGCCCGCGCTTGGCGAGATGCGCGAGCCACGACCGCATCATGAGGCGGTCGACCTTGTCCCACGCGACCGTCTCCACGCCCAGATGCTGCCGGAGGAACGACTCGAATCCCTCGAGGTCGTACGTGTACGCCTCGATGGTCCGGGGTGAGACGTCCCGTTCCTTCTTGAGGTGCGTGAGGAACTCACCGATCGCGGCGTCGGCGGCCCCGACGGCACCGGCCGTCATCTCAGTTCCCGGCGTGACGCGGCGAGGCGACCTCGCCGAAGTGCGCCGCGAGCGACGACAGGTAGCTGTCCACCGTCCGGTAGCGGCCGCGCAGCTTCATCACGATGCGGAAGAACGGCGAGTCGACCCAGCCCTCCTCCTTGATCTGCACGCGCGTGCCCGAGGCGGTGTTCGAGATCCGGTAGGTCCAGGTGCCGCCCCACTGCTGGTCGGCGTTCCCTTCCTCGGAGGTCGTGATGATGTTCGTCGTCATGCTCACGCCGGGATTCGCGCTCGTGACCTCGATCGCCACGAGCCCCATGCCGCCGGCCATGTTCTGCTCCCACGACTCGTACCGCCGGCCCGGCAGGTTGCGCACCGTCTTCACGTCCGACCACCAGATGGGCTGGTTGCCGATGGAGCGCACGACCTTGTAGACCGTGTCCACCGGCGCGGTGATGGTGATCGAACTCTCGATGGTATGTTCGCGGGGCAGGTTCCGGCCGTAGAACCAGAGGCCGCCGCCGATGAGCAATGCGAGGATCAGGAGCTTCTTCACGGGACACCCTCCACGACCGGGGGACGCACGATTCCAGATTCCTGACGCCAGGACTCGAGGTTTCGTAACGCCCGCTCCGCGTACCGCTCCCGCTTCAGGTCCTTGTCCCGCGGGGGGTCCGGCAGTTCCTCGAGAAGGCCGAAATTCGCGTTCATCGGCTGAAAGTGCGCCGGGTCTGCCTCGCGGAGGTGGCGGTAGAGGGCGCCCAGCATCGTCGTGGGGGGCGGAACGACCGGGTCGAGCCCCCGGACCAGCCGGTCGAGGTTGATCGCTGCCAGCAGCCCCGTCGCGGTGCTCTCGGTGTACCCTTCCACCCCGGTCAGCTGCCCGGCGAACAGCGTCGTCGGTGCGTCGCGGAGCGCCAGGTGCGACGAGAGCACCTTCGGGGCGTTCAGGTAGGAGTTCCGGTGGATGCTCCCGAACCGCAGGAACTCCGCGCGGCCGAGGCCCGGTACCAGCCGGAAGACGCTCGTCTGCTCGGGATAGCGCATCCGCGTCTGGCATCCGACGAGGTTCCACATCCGGCCGGCCCGGTCCTCCTGCCGCAACTGCAGGACTGCCCATGGCCGCTTCCCCGTTCGGGGGTCACGCAGCCCCACCGGCCGCATGGGACCGTGCCGCAACGTCTCCGGCCCGCGCCGTGCCATCTCCTCCACCGGCATGCACCCTTCGAAGTACGGGATCGCCTCGAACTCGTGCGAGTGGTAGAGGTCGGCGGCCACCATCGCCGCGATGAATGCGTCGTACTCCTCGCGGTCCATCGGGCAGTTCAGGTACGCCCCCTCGGGCCCCGCCTCGGCCATCGTCTCCTTGTTCCACCGCGCCGCGCGGAACGCGATCGACGTGTCGATCGATTCCGTCGCGATCACCGGGGCGATCGCGTCGTAGAAGGCGAGCGATGCCTCGCCGATCCGCGCCCCGATCGCCGTCGCGAGCGCGTCGCTCGTGAGCGGCCCGGTCGCGATGATCCCCCTGGCGGGCAGCGTCGTCACCTCGTCACGAACCACCGTGATGCCCGGATGCGCGTGCACGCGCGCATGCACCGCGGCGCTGAACAGGTCGCGGTCCACCGCGAGCGCCGTCCCCGCCGGGATGCGCGCGTCATCCGCGCACGCGAGCACGAGCGACCCCAAGGCGCGCATCTCGGCCTTCAGCAGGCCGTGCGCGTTGGTGACGTCGGTGCTCTTGAACGTGTTCGAGCAGACCAGCTCGGCGAGCCGGTCGGTGCGATGCGCCGGCGTGCCCGGCCCGCCGGGCGCACCGCGCATCTCGTGCAGCACAACCGCGTGGCCGCGCGCC
>JBGATT010000137.1:0-9030 GCA_044229035.1 Gemmatimonadaceae bacterium
GATGGCGCTCGCGCGCCATCCCGCGACGCCCACCGTCTACCGTTGAACGGCGGTCGACCTCACGGCACTCGCGGGAGCATGACCCACCACGGCGTGGCCGCGCTGTTGGACCAGAACTGCGTGCGGGTCCATACCGCCGCGTAGGGCGACCCGGACGGCGGCGTGAACGTGAGCACGTGCCCCAGGCTCGTGCTGCCGATCACCGGCGTCGTGAATCGCCCGTTCGCATCGGTCGTGAGGGTCGCGACGACCGGACCCAGCGTGGGAGCCGCGGGATCGTCGTCGCCCAGCACGGGGTGGATGCGGATCACGACGCCGACGATGCGCGGCGCGCTCAGCAAGCTGTCGTTCCCGGCGCCTGGGGCCGAGGGCCCGATCACGGTCCCCACCACCGAGCCGGAGCCGATCGGAGACAGCGGTTGCGGCACGCCGCTCCCGGTCGAGTCCGCGGCGGACACCTGCCGCACCCCGCGCAACGGGTTCCGTTGGTCAGGGCCGACCGACCCATCGCAAGCGACCGCCGCGACGAGGAGCAGGAGGACACTCGCGACCGTGCGCGAGTGGTGAGCATGAAGACGTGGGCTTCGCATCCGGGCCTCTTCTCGTGGAAGTGATCGAACTGCCGACCTTCGTGACCGTCTAACCCCGCGAGCATCGCCTCGGTCACATCGGTTCGTCACTCCATTCGTCCCACAATCCTGCGAGGAGTTCGACCGCCGCCAGCTGTCATGAACAACGTACGGCTCGGCACGCCGCCGGCGCGACTCGTCCCCGGTACCGCCCGCGCATGCGAACCCTGCGCCTAACCTGCCTGTCCTACGCGCATGCTGCCGACCATCCCCGACCCCGACCTGCGCGCATTCGCCGAGGCGCTCGACGAGCGATTCGCCGATCTCGAGCCGCTCGGCGGCGGCGGGATGGCCGACCTCCTCGTCGGACGCGAGCGCAAGCTCGACCGTCGCGTCGTCATCAAGCGCGTCGCCCGTCGCCTCGCGACGACCGAGGCGCGCGACCGCTTCGCGCGCGAGATCGCGCTCCTCGCCACGCTGCAGCACCCCAACATCGTCCCGCTCTTCAGCGCGGACACCGTCGACGACACGCCCTACTTCGTCATGCCGCTCGTGCGTGGCGAGTCGCTCGCCGCGCGACTCACGCGCGGTCCGCTCTCGGTGCGCGAGGCCCTCGCCATCCTCGAGGACGTTGCGCAGGCGCTCGAGGCCGCGCACGCAGCGGGCGTGATCCATCGCGACATCAAGCCGGGGAACATCCTCCTCACCGGTTCCGCCGCGGTCGTCGCCGACTTCGGCATCGCCAAGGCGGTCTCTCGCGCCGGTGGGGCAGCGGCAGTCCCGCTCCGCACACCCACCGACCTGACGCTCGAAGGGTTCTCGCTCGGCACGCCGAAGTACATGTCACCCGAGCAGTTCGCCGGCGACGCGACGGCGGACCATCGCGTGGACCTCTACGCGCTCGGCGTCGTCGCCTACGAACTGCTCTCGGGATCGCCGCCGTTCACGGGGAGCACGCCGTCGGCGCTCGCGCGCGCCCATGTGGCGGAGGTGCCGGCCGCCTTGCGTACGCGCCGGGCGGACGTGCCACCGGCGCTCGAAGCCCTCATCCTCAAGTGCCTCGAGAAGGACCCGGCGCGACGCCCCGCGTCGGCCACCGAGCTCCTGCGGGCGCTGCGCTCGCCGTCATTGCACGCGACGCCCTCGGACGCGCGCGTGGACGATCCCGGCCACGCCGACCGCCGCGCGCACCCGCTCGCCGGACTCTGGCGCGAGGTCCGCCAGGCCTGGCGGGCGCTCCGCCGCACGCCGACGGTCCTCGCCGGCTCCGTCTTCTGCCTCGCGATCGGGATCGGCAGCACCGCCGCGATCGTCAGCGTGGCCGACCGCGTCATGCTGCGCCCCGTAGAAGCGGAGGAACCCGACCGGCTCGTCTCGATCTTCCGCGCCCTGCCGATGAGCAACGCGCTCCCCTTCTCGGCGCCGAACTACCTCGACCTCGCAGGGGAGCCGAGCGCGGACGGGATCGCCGCGTTCGCGTCCACGTCGCGATTGATCGCGCTCGGGGACCGCTTCGAGCCCGCATTCGTGATCCGCGCGTCGGGGCCGTTCTTCCCCGTCCTGCGCACGCGGGCGCAGCTCGGCCGCCTCCTGATGCCGAGCGACGACGATCCCTCGCAGCCGGCCGTGGTGGTGGCGAGCCACGAGTACTGGCAGAGTCACCTCGGAGGGAGCCCGACCGTGATCGGGACCGCGCTCCGGCTCGACGGCGTGGCGCACGAGCTGGTCGGCGTGCTCCCGCCCCGGTTCCGCATCACCAACGCCGGCACCACCTACGAGGGGGAGCTCTACATCCCGGCACGCTTCGACGAGAACGAGCGCCGCCAGCGCACGAGCAACTTCCTGCGCGTGTTCGGCCGGCTCAAGCCCGGGCAGAGCGCCGAGCAGCTGCAGGCGGCGCTCACCCAGCGCTTCGCGCCGGTGCTCGACGAGAATCCGTCGCTCAAGGGCCATGGCATCCATGTGCAGTCGCTCGTGAGCGACGCCGGCGCGACGTTCGTGCGCCCGATCGGCCTGCTCGTCGTCGCGACCATCGCCGTGCTCGTGATCGCGGTGATCAACGTCTCGAGCCTGCTGCTCGCGCGTGGCATCCGGCGGCAGGCCGAGCTCGCCGTGCGCGCCGCGCTCGGCGCCACGCGCTGGGACGTGATGCGGCCGGTGTTCGTCGAGGGCGCGATCATCGCGGGGTTCGGCTGCCTCGCCGGGCTGGGCATCGCGTACCTCGCGGTGAAGGGAATGGCCACGCTGGGGTCGGCGCGGATCGTGCAGCTCAAGTACGCGACCATCGACTGGCGCGTGATGCTGGCCGCGCTCGGCATGGCCCTGTTCGCGGCCACGGCGGGCACGCTCGCGCCGGCGTGGCGCGCCGCCCGCGCCCTCCCGGCCGATGCCATGCGCGGTGGCCGCGGCAGCGACGGACGCCACCAGCACCGCGCGCTCGCCACGCTCGTGATCGTCGAAGGCGCGCTGGCGATGCTCCTGATCATCTCGGCGGGCCTCGTGATGAAGGGGTTCATCCGCGTCGCGCGCCAGGACGCCGGCTTCGACCCCTCGGGCGTGCTCACCATGCGGGTGCGCGTGGCGCCGACCGACTTCGAGCCCGGCCGCGCGGCCGTCGGGTTCCTGACGCCTGCCCTGGAGGCCGTGCAGGCGGTGCCGGGCGTGACCGCGGTCGGCGCGATCTCGCAGCTGCCGTACCACGAGTGGGGGTGGAACGCCTGGGTGCGCTACGAGGGCCAGCCCGAGCTGCCGCCCAACGATCGCCCCCTGGTCGAGACGCGCAATGCGACGCCGGGATTCTTCGCCGCGACCGGACAGCGGCTCCTCGCCGGGCGCCTCCTCGACGAGCGCGAATGGAACGCCGACACGCTCCAGCGCGTGGTGGTGAATGCCGCGCTCGTCGCGCGCGACTTCAAGGACCGCGACCCGATCGGCCAGCGGTTCACCTTCGGCGACCGTCCCATCGAGATCGTCGGCGTGGTGAGCGACATCCGGAACTTCGGCCCCGTGGACGACCCGATGCCGGAGGCGTACTGGACCTTCGCCCAACGGCACCCGGCGGCGGTAGGCTACTCGTTGGTGATCCGCACCGATCGCGCTGACCCCACGAGCATCGCCGGAGAGGTCGAGCGCGCGTTGCGCGCCGTGTACCCCGGCGTGGCGATCTCGCGGGTGCTGCCCATGCGGCAGGTGATGCACGATGCGATCGGCTGGCCGCGGTTCATCTTCGCGCTGTTCGGCACCCTCGCTTCGGTCGCGCTCCTGCTCGCGCTCGCCGGGCTGTTCGGGATGCTCAGCTACGCCGTGGAACAGCAGCGTCGCGAGTTCGCGATCCGCTCAGCGCTCGGCGCGTCACCGGGGCGCATCCGGCGGCAGATCCTCCAGCGCGCGGGCACCATCGTCGCGCTCAGTCTGGGGATCGGACTGGCGCTCGCGTGGGGCGTGACGCGACTGATGGCGGCGCTTCTGTACGGTGTGGAGCCCCGTGACCCGGCGGTCTGGGGGTTCGCGACGATCGCGATGGGGCTCGCTGGGCTGGCCGCCGCAGCGGCACCGGCCTGGCAGGCGAGTCGCACGGCACCGATGACCGTCATGCGTACTGACTAGGGAGTGGTCACTCCAGCTGCGAGGAGCACTCGATGAAGGGGCGTTCGCGAGTCCTGATGGGTGTACTCTTGATCCTCGCTTGGGCATCACGCGCCGAGGCACAGGACCCGGTGTCGCTCTACGAGCGCGCCGTGGAGCGCGCGTCCGCGGGGGACCGCACCGCCGCGCTCCGGCTGCTCGACTCGGTGGCGCGATCGCCAGGCGGGCTCGACCCCGGCTTCCACCGCGCCTTCATCCCCTACCACGACGACCCGGCGTTCCGTCGGATCGTCGCGCGCATCCGCGACGCGAATCCGCCGGTCGTGCGCAGCACCATCGCGTGGACCATCGGGGAGCGCGACCTGCATCCCGAGGGGATCGCGTTCGACCCGGTGAGTCGCAGCACGTTCGTCGGGAGCTTCAAGGGGAAGATCGTTCGCATCGACAGCACCGGGCACGCGACGGACTTCGCCTGGGTCTCCCGCCCCGAGGCGCCGCGCGTGGTCGTCGGCGTGCGCGTCGACGCCGAACGCCGCCACCTCTGGGCCGCGGTGGATGACCCTCGTGCCTTCGCCGACGCGAGCGTGGAAGGTGCGTCGCTGGTGCGGTTCGACATCGCGACCGGCCGCGTGCTCGCCGCGTACCGTGGCGCACGCGGCGCGTTCAACGACCTGGTCGTCGCGCCGGACGGGAGCGCGTATGCGACCAACACGACGGACGGCTCCATCTGGCGTGTCGCGCCGGGTCGCAGACTCGAGCAGTTCCTCCCGCCGGGATCCGTCAACGGGGCCAACGGCATCACGGATTCTCCGGACGGACGCTGGCTCTTCGTCGCCGGCGCATACGGCATCGCCCGCATCGAGGTGCGGACGCGGACCTTGCATGCGCTCGGTGCACCCATGGGGATCGTACTCGGCAGCTTCGACGGCCTCTACTGGCACGAGGGCGGACTCGTCGGAATCCAGAACGGGATCCATCCCGGCCGGGTGGTGCGCCTCACGCTCGACGCGGCGCGCGACCGCGTCTCGCGTTTCGAGATCCTCGAGCAGTACCACCCTCGCTTCGGCGGCATGACGACCGCCGCCCTCGACGGGAACTCCCTGCTCTACCTGGTGAACACGCAGTCACGCTCGTTCGACGACGACGGACGACCCAAGCCGGGCGTGACGCTGCAGGAGCTCCTCATCGCGCGGGTGCCGCTATCCGGAGGCCCCGTGACGACCCGACCCACTCCACCGTGAGCCCCGCGCCACGCAGCCGGGCGATCAACGCGTCCTGTTCCGCCTGGAACGTCGGCAAGATGAAGATGGGCGAGTACACCCACCGATGCGTGGGCGAGTGGATCGCCATCACCTCGGGAAGGTCGGGCGCGGAGACCGTCGTGAGCAACAGCGAGTCGGTGCCGATGCGGACCCAGCGATCGCCGCGCACGACCGTCGCGCGCGCGATCCGCGCCGCGCCGAGGATCCGTCGCGCGACGGGTGCGGCACCGCTCGGCACATAGATGGGGATCCGCTCGTCGGCGAACCACGTGAGGCCGCCATTCCCCGGCGTGTGCCGGAGGACGATCGCGGCCGCCGGCCCGGTCGTCGCCGGCGACGCATCGCCCGCGTGGGCACGCACCCACGCCGCCGCGAGACGAGCGGCCCCGGGCGTCTGGCCGGTCTCGAGGAGCACCCAGCGCCCCCCGACGCGCACCGCACCGTCGGCACCGAGGATGGGCGGGAAGCTGGCGAAGTGCTCCGCGACGACCTTGACCGAGTCGAGAGGCACGTCCCACATCGGGCGCTGCTCGTTCGCGAGGAACGCGCGGACGGTGGTGTCGGCGATCGCGAAGGAATCCGGCGGCGCCGGTGCGTTGACCGTCAGCGCGAGCACCGTCATCCGCTTGTACGGCCGCCCGACGCGACGCACGTCGCGCTGCCGCGGAAGGAGCACGCCCGGGGCGACCCGCACCCACGCCGAGTACCAGAACTCGACCTCCATCTCGCCCCACGGCGCGAGCCCGAAGTCGTTGATCTCGTCCGCCATGAAGCGCACCATGGCCGGAAGTCCGTCCGACCGCCGGAGGAACAGTGTCGCATCGAAGCCTTCGACCGTCGCGCGCAGCCGGGCGTGGGCCTGTCCCGCGATCGTCGTGTCGGCCAGCGCCCGAAGGTCGGTCGCGTCGCGGGCGAGGAGCACCAGCCGCTCAGGGGCGAAGGCGAAGAGCTCGCGGCGCTCGTCGACGTAGGCCCGATTGAGAGGCGTCGTGGAGACCACCCCGCCCGCGCCCACGCCCGTGCGCGCCCCGACCGTGTCGTTCACGATGTCGACCGTGCCGCTCGACGGGATGAAGGTGCGGGTGTTCCGCCACGCGCGCGTCCGGTAGTCCCGCAGGTCGGCGTTTCGCTCGTAGCTCGGCGCATCGGCGAACGGATGGTCGGTGAGAACGGTGCGCGACCACTGCGTGAGGATGTCCATCCGGATGCTGCCGATCGAGCGCAACGCCGCGGTACCGCCCATGCGCTCGATCGCGCGATCGAGGACGGCGGTCGCGTCCGTCTGCGTCGCCGCGGGGCGCGGCGCGAGCATGAGCGGGAGGAGGACGGCGCACGCTCGGAGCGGCGCGATGCGGATCATCGACACGGATCTCGGGGTTGGGAGTGCATGCAGGGTGCACGACCTTCCCGGCCCGCTCACTCGCTCCGGGACCAACGGCATCGACGCCGGGACCGGCCGTGCGCCGCGCCTATCGAGGCGTGACCGGCGGCGCGGTACGGCGCAGCTCCTCCAGCGCCCGGAGATCGCCCCGTGGCACCGCTGCCGACGCCGCGGCGGCACGGGCGCTGGCCGTCCGCACCGCCTCGGTCGCCGCGACACCCAACCCGAACGCGACGAGCCACCAGAGCAGGAGCGGCCGTCGCAACGACCGCAGCACTTCACGCCGCACCGCCTCCCGATGGATGGTGCGCGCCGCGATCTGCGGCCAGAGGTCCGGAGCGCCATAGGTCCGCTGCCGCTCGAGTGCCGCCGCCTCGAGGAGTGCGCGGTCGTCCGGATGCTCTATCATGCCGAGAGCGCCTCCCGCAGCCGTGCACGCGCACGGGAGAGCTGCACGCGCACCGTGCTCGGCGCCATGTGCAGGAGATTGGCGATGTCGTCCGTCGAATGGCCTTCCACGTCGTGCAACACGAACACCTCGCGCGCCCGTCCCGTCAGTGTCTCCATCGCCCGGTCGAGCGCGATGCGGCGCATCGGCGTGGGCGTCGCGAACGGTGACACCCCTCCCGCGGATGGCTCGGGGAGCGCGGAGGCGAAGTCGTCCGCGAGCGCGACCCGTGCGAGCCGCCGCCGGTCCGCGCGCTTCACGTTGAAGACCGTGTTGAGCGTCACCCGATGTACCCAGCCACCCGCATCCTCCGGGTCGTCGAGTGTGCCCCACTGCTCCCATATCCGCACGAACACGTCCTGCATCCATTCGCCCGCCTTCACGCGGTCGCCGCAGAGCCGGTAGCAGGTCGCGAAGACCTGCTCCCGGTGCTCGCGGTAGAGGCGTTCGAAGGCGTCCGCGTCGTTCGCGGGGGCGACGGAAGGCATCATGTATCCTACTCACACCGGCCGGCCGGCGAGCGCTTACTCGTCGCGCCGGTAAGCGGATCGCGGTCGGCGGGTGTGAGATGAGCATGCCCACCTCTTGCACACCTTCGCCCGCCCGCCGACGCGCCATCGCCGCCGTGATCGCGTCCGCACTGCTCGCCGCGGCGCCGCTCCCGGCGCAGCCGACGCGCCCTGCCCCATCCTGTGACTGCGCAGAGATCCTCGCCGGGACCGTCGAGCGCATCGAGGCGAACTACGTCGCCTTCCCGCTCGAGGTCCGTGGCGTGCGTGCCATCGCGTGGCGCGCCCACGTCGATTCGCTGCGGCCGCTGGCCACCGGCGCCGACGCCGGTGCGTGCTCGGCGCTCTTGCGACGACTCGTCCGCTTCTTCCGCGACGGACACCTGCTGATCATCGACCGACCCGTGGCCGACTCCGCCGGACTGCCCGCGCGGCGCGCGGCCCGCCCGACTCGGGCGGTCTCCTCGGCCGCACCGTGGAGCGAGCGCGCGGTCCTCGACTCATTGCGTGCCCGACGGGCGCGCGGCGTCGCGCTCGCGCCCGTCGAAGGCATCTGGCGCGGACCGGGATACCGCATCGCCGTCCTCGCGTCCGGCGACGCGCGCGATCGCGCGACGGGAGTGGTGGTCGGCGTGGACAGCGGGCCCTGGTCGCCGGGACTCGTGCGCGCCGAGTTCGTCCGCATCGATGGCGAGTGGGTCGCGACGGTGTGGGACGACAGCTTCCTGCCGCGGACATCGCCGGTGGAGCTCTCGCGCGGCGCGCTCCTCCGCATGGCGCCGCTCCTCTGGAGCCGCGTGGATCCTGCCGAGCCGCTGGCGTTCGTCGACACGCTCGACCCGCGGCGACCGATGGTCGCCTTCCCGGACGACTCGACGGCGGTCGTCTCGGTCGTGACCTTCGACCCGTCGTATGGCCGCGAACTGGCGGCCGTTCTCGACCGCGAATGGGATCGGCTGCGCGATCGGCGTCGCGTCGTGGTCGACCTCCGAGGCAACGAGGGTGGCAGTTCGGGACAGGTGCTCCCGCTGCTGCCCTTCCTCTGGGCCGAACCCGTCCCGTCCGGTCACGAGGAGGCATCGAATCCCACCGAAGCCCTCGTGCGCAGCTCGCCCGCGATGATCACCGTGTGGGAGCGCATGGACTGGGCGCCGAAGGGACTCGTCGACCGGCTGCGCGCCCGTCCCGGGGAGCTCATCCCCCTCGACCCGAACGCGCGCGAGCAACTGCCGCCGCGCCCTCGCCGGCGACCCCGCGAGGACCAGCAGGTGTTCGT
>JBGATT010000138.1:0-8901 GCA_044229035.1 Gemmatimonadaceae bacterium
CCCGGCATCGTGGCCGACGCGATCACGAGCTGCCTCGCGGCGGCGGGCGTGACGACGAAGGCGGTGGTGACCGCGGTCGGTGGTCGCGACGTGATCATCAAGAAGATCCAGATCGAACGCGTGAAGGAACAGCAGGCGCGCGAGCTGATGCGCTGGGAGGCGGAGCAGCACGTGCCGTTCGACATGGAGTCGGTGGAACTGGACTTCCAGATCCTCGACCCGGCCGGGACGGACGAGCAGATGAGCGTGCTCCTGGTCGCGGCGAAGCGGGAGCTCGTGGAGGCGAAGGTGCGCGTGCTCACGGACGCCGGGCTGTCGGCGGCCGCGGTGGACGTGGACGCCTTCGCGCTGCACAACGCGTTCGAGCTCAATCATCCCGACGCGATGTCGGGGATCGTGGCGCTGGTGAACATCGGCCACGAGGTGACGAACATCAACATCGTCGAGGATGGCGTGCCGGTGCTGACGCGCGACCTGACGGTGGGGACGCGCCGGTTCCGCGAGGACCTGCAGCGCGATCGCGGCGTTGGGTCGGAGGAGGCGGCGGCGATGCTCCAAGGCTACGATCGCTCGGAGCATCTGGATGCGGTGTTCGAGTCGCGCGGCGAGGAGATCGCCGTGGGCATCGAGCGCGCGGCGGCCTTCCTCGCCTCGTCGTCGCGCTCCGGCTCGCAGGTGAGCGCCGTGTACGTGTGCGGCGGCGGCTCGCGCGCGCCCGGCCTGCTCGACGCGCTCGCGACGCGACTGCGGCTTCGCGTGGAGCCGGCGAGCCCCTTGGCGAACCTCGTGGTCCGTGACGGAGCCTTCGAGGGCCTCGTCACAGATGAGGTGGCGCCCCTCATGATGCTGCCCATCGGTCTGGCGCTTCGCCAGCCCGCCTGACGCCCGGACGCCCAGATGATCGAGATCAATCTCCTCCCAGGCGCGCGCAAGAAGTCGAAGTCCACCGGTGGTGGCTCGTCGTTCGATGTGCGCGCGTTCGTCGGCTCGCTCGGCGAGCGGTTCAAGGACCCGTGGCTCGGTGTCGCCGTCGGTGGCGTGCTGGTCGGGGTCCTCGCCGTCGGTGCGATGTGGTTCTTCCAGGGCCGTACCGCGGCGGCGCTCGATGAGCAGCTGCGCGTGGCGGTGCAGGACAGCGCCCGGTTCGACGCCGTGGTGAAGGCGACGCGGACGGCGCAGGCCCAGCGCGACTCCATCATGCGGCAGATGGCGATCATCCAGGCGATCGACGGTGAGCGCTTCGTGTGGCCGCACATCATGGATGAGGTGTCGCGCGCGCTCCCGACCTACACTTGGCTCCGCTCGGTGGGGCAGTCGAGCGCGCCGTCGACGGTGTCGCCTGAGCAGGTGGCGGCCGGCCAGTCCCCGAAGCTGACGCTCCGCGTGATCGGCCTGACGGTCGACCTCCAGGCGCTGACCATCTTCATGAAGCAGCTCGAGGCGTCGGACTTCCTCGAGAACGTGACCATCGCTGGGACGCAGGCGACCCAGAGCGAAGGCAAGACGGTGACCGAGTTCACGCTCGACATGGCGTACTCGAAGCCCCCGGCCAGCGCGGTGCGCACGGTCCCCCTGACCATCGCGGTGAGGTAATCATGGCCAGCTTGCCGACCAACCAGCGCGACCAGATCATGCTCTTCGTGGGCGTGCTGGGCATCTTGGGCGCGGGCGCGTATTGGAACTGGGTCTACTCGCCCAAGAGCGAGAAGATCGAGGAGACGCGGACGCACGTGGAGGCGCTCGACGCCTCGAACCAGCGGGCGAAGTCGATCATGGCGCGCGGCTCGGTGGAGCAGCTGCAGGCCGAGTCGAAGCGCCTGCAGGCGAACCTCGACCTGATGCGCACGCTCATCCCGACGGGGAACGAGGTGCCGGCGCTGCTCGAGCAGATGCTCGGTGCGGCCCGGCGCACCGGCCTCGAGATCTCGGGCTTCACGCCGGGCGCGACGGTGCAGGGTGAGACCTTCGACACGATGAAGTACCGCATGTCGATGCAGGGCAGCTACCACCAGATCGGCGCGTTGCTCACGGCCGTGGGGTCGCTGCGCCGCATCATCGTGCCGATGAACGTGTCGCTGGTCCCGTCGTCCACCCGTGAGGCGCGCGCCAACGCCCCCGAGGAGCGGATCCTGACGGCCCAGTTCGACATCCAGACGTACGTCTCGAAGACCGGGACGGGGGAGGACCGATGATGCGACGACCGATCGTGCTCGCGCTGGCGCTGCTGTTCGCGGCGACCGCGGCCGAGGCACAGCAGAAGAAGAAGGCGACCGAGATCCCGCTGCCGGAGTTCCCGACCGACTCGCTCGGACGGATCCTCCTCGCCCGAGAGACCTACGGGTACCCGGGCGACGGCCGCCGCGATCCGTTCGCGTCGCTGATCGCCACCGGCGACATCCGTCCGCTGCTCGAGGATCTGAAGCTGACCGGCGTGATGGTCGCGCCGAACGCGGCGAGTTCGATGGCGATGTTGCGCGACGAGTCCACGAAGGAGATCTACAAGGCGCGGGTCGGCTCGGTGTTCGGCCGCATCCGCGTGACGGCGATCCGCCCGGGTGAGGTGCACCTGGCGATCGACGAGTTCGGCTTCACCCGGCAGGCCGTGTTGACGATGATCGATCCCAATTCACAGAGGACGCCATGAGGCGATATCGGACGCTGGCCGCGCTCGCGGTCGGCACTTTCCTGACGACGGCTGCGCTGCCTGCGGCTGCGACGCCCCTGACGGCGAACGAAGCCGCCGCGGTCACCGCGGTGCGGGTCGTGCCGGGCGCCGGACGCGCCGACGTGGTGCTCTCGCTCAGCGGCGACGTCACCGTCGCCGACTTCACGCTCACCAATCCGCACCGCGTGGTGGTCGACGTGCGCGGCGCGACGATGCAGCTGCGGGCCCCGGCGTACGACCGGGTCTCGCGCGCCGGCATCATGAACGTGCGCCTCGCGCAGTTCGATCCGACGACGGTCCGCCTCGTGCTCGACCTCGACGGCGCCCGCGAGTACAGCGTGGTGCGCGGTGATGGGGAACTCCGGATCAGCGTCACCGGTCCCGACGCGTTCGCGCCCTGGGGCGCGGGTGCCGCGGCCGTCGCCGCCGCGCCCGCCGGTCCGGTCGCGACGCCTGAGGCTGTCCCGGCCGTGCAGGAGGAGACGCCGGTCCCGGCCGCGCGCTTCGAGGCGCTCTCGCCGCGCACGCCCATGGTGCAGCAGGCCCAGTCCCCGCGCATCAACGTCGAGTTCAATCAGACGCCGATCCGCGAGGTCATCGGGTTCTTCTCCTCGTTCTCCGGTCGCACCATCATCACCGGTTCGAGCGTGGCCGGCACCGTGACCGCGAACATCCCCGGCCAGCCGTGGGACATCGCGCTCTCGAAGATCCTCCAGGCCAACGGCCTCTCGGCGGTCGAGGACTCGACCGGCATCATCACCATCGACAGCTATCGGAACCTCGCGGCGCGCGTCGCCGCGGAGCCGCTGGTCACGAAGGTCGTGCCGGTGAACTACGCGAAGGCGAGCGAGCTCGCGGTCACGATCCGCCAGATCATCGCTGCCTGCTCGTCGGGCTCGGCGAGCACCGTGGTCGACGCCGGCGCGGATCCGTCCGCGGCGCCGCCGGCCGATGGCGCCCCGCCGGCCGCGGGTGCGGCGCCGGCCGGCGCGAGCGGTCCGACGACCACCTGCGGCCGCGGCACCGTCGCGGTCGAGGAGAAGACGAACACGCTCCTCATCACCGAGTCGGTCTCGCGCCTGCCGGAGATCGTCCAGTACGTCGCCGACCTCGACAAGCGCACGCCGCAGGTGGCCATCCGCGCCAAGATCATCGCCGTCGACCGCACCGCGACCGACGAGCTCGGCCTGAGCTATGACATCGGCTCGACCGGCACGTACAGCAACGTCCTCATGTCGCGCGGCACGCCGGGCGAGTTCCGCGTGGACCTCGGCGGCGATGCGTTCGCCGGCGTCGCCAACGCGAACCGTCTCTTCAGCAGCTCGGCGGCGCTCTCGCTGATCTTCAACACCGCGATCAACGGTTACAACTTCACGAGCTTCGTCGACGCGCTGCACTCCGAGGAACTCTCGGACGTCCAGGCGGAGCCGAGCACGACGACGATCGACAACCGGCAGGCGACGCTCTTCGCCGGCCAGGAGATCGCGTTCCTCCTCACGCCGCCGATCCCGGCGGGCCAGATCCAGGCCGTCGCGCCGCAGATCTCGCGGCTCAAGGTCGGCATCGAGCTCATCGTGACCCCGCACGTGACGGCCAACCGGCAGATCGCGATGGAGATCTCGGCGACCCAGCAGTCGCTGCTGACCTCGACCGCGGCCGGTCCGAGCATCAGCGAGCGCAAGGCGGAGAACCAGGTCCTCGTGGCGGACGGCGAGACGGCGGTGATCGCCGGCCTCACGCAGACGCAGGTGACGAAGGTCCGCAGCGGCATCCCGTGGCTCATGAACGTGCCCTACATCGGCAGGCTCTTCAGCCAGACGAGCACGCTCGAGCGGAAGCAGGACCTGCTCATTCTCGTGACGCCTCACATCGTCGACGAAGGTGAAGTGATCCGGCGCTGACACAGGCTGAAGGCCGAAGGATGAAAGGGGGCGGGCCGGTTCGGCCCGCCCTTCTTTCGTCCCGGGCCGCGTGCGGGACACCTTATCTTTCCTGCCATGCCGCACCTGACCTTCCATACCGCCGGCGAATCGCACGGCCCGGGGCTCATCGCCCTCGTCGAAGGGGCGCCAGCGGGACTGCCGCTCCTCGCCGCCGACGTGGACGCGCAGCTCGCCCGCCGCCAGCAGGGCTATGGGCGCGGTCGCCGCATGCAGATTGAGACCGACCGGATCGAGTTCCTCTCCGGCGTTCGCGCGGGCGAGACGATCGGTGCCCCGATCGCGATGCTCATCCGCAACCGCGACTGGGCGAACTGGGAGGCCATCATGGATCCCGCCCCGCGGCCGGAGGACGACACCGCCGAGGGACGGCGTCGGCAGGTGACGCGGGTGCGCCCCGGCCACGCGGACCTCACGGGCCTCCTCAAGTTCGACCGCGCGGACGCGCGGGATATCCTCGAGCGCGCCTCCGCGCGCGAGACGACCGCACGGGTGGCGTGCGGTGCGGTCGCGCGGCGCTTGCTCGGCGAGTTCGGCGTGCGGGTCGGATCGCATCTGGTGCACCTCGGAGGCATCGACGCGGCGGTGGGCGAGCTCCCCGAGGAGCTCAATGCGGCGGCCGACCACTCCCCGCTCCGGTGCCTCGACGCCGCCGCCGAGGTGGCGATGATCGCTCGGATCGACGAGGCGAAGTCGGCGGGCGATACGCTCGGCGGCATCTGCGAGATCGTCGTGACGGGGCTCCCGGTGGGGCTCGGCGCGCACGTGAGCTGGGACCGTAAGCTCGATGGTCGGCTCGCCCAGGCGATCTGCTCGATCCCCGCGGTGAAGGGTGTGGAGATGGGGATGGGCTTCGCCGCGGCGCGTGCGAAGGGTTCGGAGGTGCACGACGCGATCGAACCCGCGCCCGGGCGCCCGCGCACGGGGAACGTGCAGCGGCGCACCAATCACGCCGGTGGGCTCGAAGGGGGCATGACCACCGGCGAGCCGCTCGTGCTGCGTGTGGCGATGAAGCCGATCGCGACGCTCATGCGTCCGCTGGGGACGGTGGACACGAGGACAGGCGCGGTCGCGGATGCGGCCGCGGAGCGGAGCGACGTCACGGCGGTGCCGGCGATGGGCGTGATCGCCGAGGCGATGGCGGCGCTCGTCCTCGCGGACGCCTTCCTCGAGAAGTTCGGCGGCGACTCCCTCGGGGAGGTGCGCCGCAATCACGGCGGCTATCTGGCGCGGGTCGCCGAGCGGATCGGCTGACGATGCGGTCGTCGCCTGGCGCAGGGCGCGGGCGTCATCTCGTGTTGCTCGGCCCGCCCGGTGCGGGCAAGAGCACGATCGGCCCCCTGGTGGCCGACGCCCTCGGCCGGCGGTTCGTCGATCTCGACGCCGAGATCGCGCGGCGCTCGGGGCGCTCGGTGATGGCCATCTTCGCGGCGGAAGGGGAGGGCGCATTCCGCGCGCTCGAGCGCCGACTCTCGGCGGATCTGCTGCGCTCGGACGGGCCGTTGCTGGTGCTCGCGCCGGGCGGCGGGTGGGTCGAGGACGCGGAGAATCGCGCCCTTCTCGGGGCGCGGGCGGACGGGATCTACCTGCAGGTGTCCGTGGCGGTCGCGCTGGCCAGGATGGGAGCCTCGGTCGAGACCCGGCCGCTCCTCGCGGGGGGTGATCCCGCCCAAAAGCTGGGCGAACTCATCCGGCGCCGAGAAGCGTTCTATCTGCAAGCGAGATATACGGTTAGCAACGAATCGATGTCCCCGTCAGAGGCGGCCTCATCTATAGTAGCGCTTGCGACGGCCGAACGACCGGACTAGGATAGCCAGCCTTATGGCGACCACCAAGAAAACTGCCGCGAAGAAGGCGGCAGCCAAGAAGAAGACCCCGGCCGTGAAGGCTGTGAAGGCCGCGAAGAAGGCTCCCGCCCGGAAGAAGGTGGCGGTCGAGCCCGAGCTTCCGCATGACGAGGATGCCGCCCGGTCGGCGGCCGGCAAGTCGCTGGTGATCGTGGAGTCGCCCGCCAAGGCCAAGACCATCGGCAAGTACCTCGGGAACGCCTACGCGGTGAAGGCGACGGTCGGCCACATCCGTGACCTGCCGGTCAAGAACATCGGCATCGACACGGATGCGGGGTTCGAGCCGCAGTACGTCACGATTCCGGGCAAGGAGAAGACGGTCGCCGAACTGAAGAGCGCGGCGAAGACCGCGTCGGCCGTGTTCATCGCGACCGACCCTGACCGCGAGGGTGAAGCGATCGCGTGGCACGTGGAGCAGCAGATCAAGGGAAGGAACGCGCCGCCGATCAAGCGCGCGCTGTTCTACGAGATCACCAAGGACGCGGTGAAGAAGGCGCTCGACGAGGCGCGCGCGATCGACATGAAGAAGGTCGACGCGCAGCAGGCTCGTCGCGTGCTGGACCGCCTGGTGGGCTACAAGGCGAGCCCGGTCCTCTGGAAGACGGTGAAGAAGGGTCTCTCGGCGGGCCGGGTGCAGACGGTGGCGCTGCGCCTGCTGGTCGAGCGCGAGCGCGAGATCCGCGCCTTCGTTCCGCGGGAATACTGGACCATCGCCGCCGCGCTGACCCACGAGGGGCAGGGCTTCACGGCGAAGCTGCACCACGTGGACGGCGAGAAGCCTGAGATCCCGGACAAGACCGCGGCCGACCGGATCCTCGGCGACCTGAAGGGGCGCACGCACTTCGACGTCACCGACATCAAGCGGCGCGAGCGCCGCAAGAATCCCGAGGCGCCGTTCAAGACGAGCACGCTGCAGCAGGAGGCGGCGAAGAAGCTCGGGTTCGGCAGCAAGCGGACGATGCGGCTCGCGCAGAACCTGTACGAAGGCGTCCAGCTCTCCACGAGCGAGGGCGCGGTGGGCCTCATCACCTACATGCGCACCGATCATGTGCGCGTGGCGGAGACGGCGGCCGCGGCGGCGCGCGAGTACCTCGGATCGCACTATCCCAAGGAGTTCCTCGCCGACGGGCCGCGGCTCTTCCCGGCGGCGAAGGATGATGCGGCGCAGGGTGCGCACGAGGGCATCCGTCCGACCGATCCGTCGCGCAGCCCGGAGAGCGTCGCCAAGTACCTCTCGCCGGAGCAGCTCAAGCTCTATACGCTCATCTGGCAGCGCTTCATGGCGAGCCAGATGGCGCCGGCGGTGTTCGACACGACCACGGTGGATTTCGATCTCGGGCGGTACCTGTTCCGCGCGACCGGCTCGGTCGTGAAGTTCAAGGGCTTCCTCGCGCTCTACAAGGAAGCGCGCGAAGAGGGGGAGTCGAAGGCGCTCGAGGACGAGCAGGCCCTGCCGGCGATCGAGCCTGGGGAGCACGTCCCGGTGCGATCGATCGACCCCACGCAGCACTTCACCGAGCCGCCGCCGCGCTACTCGGAGGCGTCGTTGGTGAAGGAGCTCGAGAAGCGGGGCATCGGGCGTCCGTCGACGTACGCGAGCATCATCTCCACGCTCACCGAGCGGCACTACGCCGAGTTGCAGCAGCGGCGGTTCTTCCCCACGCCACTCGGCGAGTCCGTCGAGAAGGTCATGGTGAAGCAGTTCCCGCGCGAGTTCGACGTGGGCTTCACGGCGCTCATGGAAGGGGAGCTCGACAAGGTCGAGGACGGACAGATGAAGTGGCAGGAGGTGCTCGAGGAGTTCTGGGCGCCGTTCGAGGCGAAGGTCGAGTCGGTCGATGCGGAGTCGCTCATCCGCGAGGCGCACGACCTGTCGGCGCTGGTGAACGAGCGGTGCCCGCTCGACGGCGGGAAGCTCGTGCCCAAGGGCGGCTTCTTCGGTCCGTTCGTCGCCTGCGAGAACCACCCGAAGACCTGCAAGTACACGCGTCCGCTCAAGGGCGAGCGCGTCCCGGCACAGCTCACCGACTATCCCTGCCCGCTGTGCGGCAAGCCGATGGTCGTGCGGCGCTCGCGCTCGGGCGAGTTCCTCGGATGCTCGACCTTCCCCAAGTGCCGCGGCACCAAGTCGATGCCGACCGGAGTGAAGTGCCCGAAGGACGGCGGCGACATCGCGGCGCGCCGCTCGAAGAAGCGGGGCAAGGCGTTCTACGGCTGCGAGAACTACCCGAACTGCGACTTCGTCTGTTGGGACAAGCCGGTGCTCGAGGCTTGCCCCGAGTGCGGCAACGTCGGCGCCGAGGCGAAGAGCTCGAAGACGCGCGGGCACTATCGCCGCTGCCTGAAGTGCCAGAACGAGTGGGATGTGGAGACGCCGGAAGGGGCCGACGCGGAAGCGGAGGCGGCGACGGCGTGAGCGGCGACCCGATCCATGTCGTCGGAGGCGGCC
>JBGATT010000139.1:0-8877 GCA_044229035.1 Gemmatimonadaceae bacterium
CCCGTCGATCCTTCGCGAGGGCATCGTGAAGGGCGGGATCACATTCGGCCAGCCGCTCACGGCCGACACGTCCGTGGTGGGCGGCCAGCCGCGCATCTGCTGCATCGCCTGCAGGTACGCCTGACGCTCGCGCGCCGACATCGGCGGTCGTGCGGTCTCGAGCGGGCGCCCGATCTCGCAGGCGCGGCCGGGGGCGCACCAATCGACGCGGTACGGATCCGTTCGCGCGATGGCGATCCATCCGTCGGCGAAGACCGCGACCTGATCCTGCACCTGGAGCCCGAGCGCGTAGCGGCGCGCCGCGGGGGCGCCGCCCCCCGCGGCGGCGACCGCCGGAGGTGAAGGCGTCACGCCTGCACGACGCTCCCACTGTGTGGGCGACCCGATCCGCGCGATCGTGTCGACGCGGAGCGACGGACGCGCCACGCGCACGAGCAGCAGCGAGTCGTCGAGCCTCGGCCGACCGTTCGCGTCTCGACCGAACTGCACGACGCCGATCCCGCCCGTCGTGTCGCTTCCCATGATGGGCATCATCCCCACCGCGCGGACGCTTGGATCGCCCGGGCCGAGCGTCGCGATCACCTCGACGCCGCGCAAGAGGAGCCAGCGCGGCGCGAACGGTTCCTTGAGCAGGGTCGAGTCGCCTCCGAGCGGCCAGAGGCGCCCGACCTGTCGGTACTCGCCGGGACCTTGCCCCGTGCGGCCGACCGCGAGCGACGTACCCGCGCGGAAGTCGACGGCGACCAGCACTCCGTCCTTCTCGTCCGTGACGAGGACGCGTCCGTCGGTGAGCTCGCGCACGCCGGCGATCACGGTGAACTCGGCGGGGTTGGTCGCGCTCGCCGGCGACAGCCGGACCGGAGGCGCATTGTTCGTGGCCTGAGCAGCGAGCGCGCGGGACGCGAAGAGGAGCGCGGTCGCGGCGATGGCGACGGGCGAGCGGAGGGACACGGCAAGGCTCCAGGCGCGAAGGGTGGCGATCGGCGGCCCCATCATGCGTTGGGAATATGACGTCATGATGGCTCGTACATTAGAAGTCGATGAGCCGCGCGATGGCGTGCCGCCCCCCGCGCCGTGATATTCCGGGACCGTCCATCCCCAGAGGACCTCATGCGTCACCGTCTTCCCGGCTTCTTCGCCCTCGCGGTGACGCTCGTCGCCCCGCTCTCCGCCCAGTCCCCCGACGCCATCCCGGCCCGGTACCGCGACGTCGCGAACCGCATCATCGCCGCCGCCGAGGCCGATTCCACCGGCGCCTGGGACCGGATCGCCGAGCTCTCCGACCGCTTCGGGCACCGCCTCTCCGGCTCGGCCGCGCTCGAGGAGGCCATCGATTGGGTCGCCGCCACGATGCGCCGCGACGGGCTCGCCAACGTCCGCAAGGATCCGGTGATGGTCCCGCACTGGGTCCGTGGCGCGGAGTCGCTCGAGCTCGTCTCGCCGCGCCGCATGTCGCTCCCGATGCTCGGCCTCGGCGGCAGCATCGCGACCCCGCCCGGCGGGATCACCGCCGAGGTGATGGTCGTCGGCACCTTCGAGGAGCTCGCGGCCCGCGCGAGCGAGGCGAAGGGGCGGATCGTGCTGTACGACGCTGAATGGCGCGACTATGGGTTCAACGGTGCGTTCCGTCGGCAGGGCGCGATCGCCGCGGCGAAGGCCGGCGCGGTGGCCTCGCTCGCCCGCAGTGCGGGGCCCTACTCCATGCGCACGCCGCACACCGGCAACATGGCGTACGACTCGACCGTCACGCGGATCCCGCACGCGAGCGTCACCGCCGAGGATGCGATGATGATCCGGCGGATGATCGCGCGCGGCGAGAAGGTCCGCGTCACGTTGCGCATGAGCGCGCAGATGCTCCCGGACGCGCAGAGCCACAACGTGATGGGCGAGCTCGTCGGCAGCGAGAAGCCGTCGGAGATCGTCGTGATGGGCGGTCACATCGACTCGTGGGACGTGGGCAGTGGCGCGATGGACGACGGAGGTGGCGTGGTCGTCGCGTGGGAAGCGATCCGGCTCCTCAAGCGTCTCGGCCTCACGCCGCGGCGCACCATCCGCGTGGTCGGGTGGACCAACGAGGAGAACGGGGGTCGCGGTGGCGCGGCCTACCGCGACCAGCACCAGCGCGAGGTGCACCAGCTCGCGATCGAGTCGGATGGCGGCGTCTTCGCGCCCACCGGCTTCGGCTTCACCGGCCCGCCGGCCGCGCGCGCGGCCATCGAGGCGATCGGGTCGCGGCTCGCGCCAATCGGGGCCGGCACGATCGGGGCCTCGGGCGGCGGTGCGGACATCGGGCCCATCATGCAGACCGGCGTGCCGGGGATGGGGCTCAACGTCGATGACACCCGGTACTTCTGGTTCCATCACACCGACGCCGACACGCCGGACAAGCTCAAGCCGGCCGAGGTGCGCCGAGTGGTCGCCGCGATGGCGGTGATGGCGTACATCGCCGCGGACTTGGAGCAGTCACTGCGGCCCTGAGTGCGTGGCGGGGCGGGCGATCGCCGCGACGAGCAGCGCGGCGATGATCGCCGTCGAGAGCACCACCGCGCCGGACGAGGGGATCGCGAGCAACGCCAGCGATTCCTTCGCCGCGCCCGTGCTGCCGAGTCCCGGCGCCCGGAATCCCGCGAGCATCCAGAAGATCGAGTAGCCGAGTCCGCCGGCGCCGAGTGCGATGCTGAGCGTGCGCGCGAGCGCCGCACCGGTGCCGAGCATCACCAGCACCAGCGACAGCGCGATCGTCGCCGTGCCCAGCGCGCCGGCATGCAGATGTGCGCGCTGCATGTAGCTCCATGACTTCTCGAGCACGGCGTCCGCCGCAGCGGGATCCGCGGCGTACACCGTGGGTCCCGCCGCCGTGGCCGATGCCTGCAGGCGGTCCCGGATCAGGTCCTCGTTCAGTCCGAACGTGACGCCCATCAGGTGGCCGAAGAGCAACGTGAGGACGCCGAGCAGGAGGCCGGCGCGGACGGGCGCGATGGCGCCGAAGACGAAGGCGGTGGGCAGGTCGGGACGCGTGGTCATCCGTACACCATGCCTGCTCCAGCGCGCCGCCAACATCGCTCGAACGTGCGATGGTCCGCGTGGCCCGCGGCGGACCGGTTCAAGACACGATTCCCGCACCCGCCACGCCGCCATCTGGTCGCCTCCCGGTAGATATCTTTCCGGGATGGTCGCCTCGCGCCCCACTCCTCGCATCCTCGTCGCCGGCGGCGGATTCCGGACGCCGTTCCTGGCGTACATGGCGGCGCTCACCGGCAAGCTCCGCCCACGGATCTGCTACCTCCCCACCGCCGTCGGGGACGCGCCCGAGGCGATCAACCACTTCTACGCCGACTGCGCCCCGCTCGCCGTGGAACCGCACGTCCAGCGCGTCTTCATCGAGAGCCTCACGCAGACGGAGGATTGGGAGGAGGTCCTCCTCTCCATGGATGCGATCGTCGCCTCCGGCGGCAACACCCTCAACCAGCAGGCCATCTGGCGCGCACAGGGGATCGACCTCGTGCTGCGCGAAGCGTGGGAGCGCGGGATCATCCTCGGCGGCGC
Source organism: Gemmatimonadaceae bacterium (assembly GCA_044229035.1). Classification (GTDB taxonomy): domain Bacteria; phylum Gemmatimonadota; class Gemmatimonadetes; order Gemmatimonadales; family Gemmatimonadaceae; genus Pseudogemmatithrix. The sequence continues at coordinate 3,547 of JBGATT010000139.1, forward strand.
GAGTGCCGGGGGGCTCTGCTGGTTCGAGGAGGGCACGACCGACTCGCGCCCCAAGCGCCTCTCCGTGGTGAAGGGCCTCGGCTTCCTCAAGGGGAGCCACTCGCCGCATTACGATGGCGAACCCGGACGGCGTCCGCTCTACCAGGAGCTCATCGGCTCCGGGGCGATGCAGCCGGGATACGCCTGCGACAACGACGCCGGCATCCTCTTCGAGGGCCAGGCGGTCGCCCGCGTGGTGCAGACCCGCGAGGAGGCGAGGGTCTACCACGTGAGCGTGGTCGACGGCGAGGTGGTCGAGCGGGAACTGCCCGCCGAGATGCTCGAACTCACGATCCGCCGCGAATGAGTTCGATGCTGGATCGGTGAACCGTCGGGAAACCGACGAGGGCTCGCGTAGCTTTACTGAGTGAGAAGATGGACACTCAGTCCCGTACGGAGCGAACGATGAGCGGCAAGAGCGGTGAGAACGGCGGCAAGTGCCCAGTGATGCATGGCGCCCCGAAGGCGGCGACCGCCGGTGGCACGACCAATCGCGACTGGTGGCCCGAGCAACTGAACCTCGGCATCCTCCACCAGCATTCGTCGCTCTCCGACCCGATGGACGCCGGCTTCGACTATGCGACCGAGTTCGCGTCGCTCGACCTCGAGGCGCTGCGGAAGGACCTCGCCGCCCTCATGACCGACTCGCAGCCCTGGTGGCCCGCCGACTACGGGCACTACGGCCCGCTGTTCATCCGCATGGCGTGGCACAGCGCGGGCACCTATCGCACCGCCGACGGTCGCGGTGGTGCCGGCAATGGCTCGCAGCGCTTCGCCCCGCTCAACAGCTGGCCCGACAACGGCAACCTCGACAAGGCGCGTCGGCTGCTTTGGCCCATCAAGCAGAAGTACGGCCGAAGGATCTCGTGGGCGGACCTGATGATCCTCGCCGGCAACGTCGCGATGGAGACGATGGGCTTCAAGACCTTCGGCTTCGGCGGCGGCCGCGCCGACATCTGGGCGCCGGAGGAGGACATCTACTGGGGCGCGGAGGCGGAGTGGCTCGGTGACAAGCGCTACTCCGGGGAGCGGGAGCTCGAGGATCCGCTCGCCGCGGTGCAGATGGGGCTCATCTACGTGAATCCCGAAGGTCCGAACGGCAAGCCCGATCCGCTCGCCTCGGCGCGCGACATCCGCGAGACGTTCAAGCGCATGGCGATGAACGACGAGGAGACCGTCGCGCTCACCGCCGGCGGGCACACCTTCGGCAAGATGCACGGCGCAGGCGATCCGGCCCTCGTCGGACCGGAGCCCGAGGCCGCGCCCATCGAGGAGCAGGGCCTCGGCTGGAAGAACGCGCTCGGCACCGGCAAGGGCGCCGACACCACGACCTCAGGGCTCGAAGGAGCCTGGACGCCCAATCCCACCACGTGGGACCACGGCTACTTCGACACGCTCTTCGGGTGGGAGTGGGAGCTCGTGAAGAGTCCGGCCGGCGCGTGGATCTGGGAGCCGACCGACAAGGTGAACGCGGCGATCGTCCCCGACGCGCATCGGCCCGGGAAGAAGGTGCTCCCCGCGATGTCCACCGCCGACATGGCGATGCGCATGGACCCGACGTACGCCGAGATCTCGAAGCGGTTCCATCGGGACCCGGCCGCCTTCGCCGACGCGTACGCGCGCGCCTGGTTCAAGCTCACGCACCGCGACATGGGGCCGCGCTCGCGCTACCTCGGTCCGCTCGTGCCGACGGAAGACCTCATCTGGCAGGACCCGATCCCGGCGGTCGATCACCCGTTGATCGACGCGCAGGACATCGCGTCGCTCAAGACCGCGATCCTCGCGACGGGAACGCCCATCGCGCATCTCGTCTCCACGGCGTGGGCATCGGCGTCCACCTTCCGGGGATCGGACAAGCGCGGCGGCGCGAACGGCGCACGCATCCGGCTCGAGCCGCAGCGGAGCTGGGAGGCCAACCAGCCCGCGCGGCTCGCGAAGGTGCTCGGCGCGCTGGAGCAGGTGCGGGCGGCGTTCGATGCGGCGCAGACGGGCGGCAAGCGAGTCTCGCTCGCCGACCTCATCGTCCTAGGCGGCTGCGCCGCGATCGAGGCAGCCGCGAAGCGGGCGGGACACGACGTCACCGTGCCGTTCACGCCCGGCCGGATGGACGCCGCGCAGGAACAGACCGACATCGAGTCGTTCGCGGCGCTCGAGCCGGCCGCGGACGGGTTCCGCAACTATATGAAGACGGCGTACAGCGTTGCGGCCGAGGCCCTGCTCGTGGACCGCGCGCAGCTGCTGACGCTGACCGCGCCGGAGATGACCGTGCTCGTGGGCGGCCTGCGGGTGCTCAACGCGAATCATGGTCAGGTGCAGCACGGCGTGTTCACCAAGCGTCCGGAGACGCTCACGAACGACTTCTTCGTGCACCTGCTCGACATGGGGACGGTCTGGCAGCCGGCTGCCGGCGCCACGGGCGTCTTCGAGGGGCGCGATCGCGCGACGGGTGACGTCAAGTGGACCGGCACCCGGGTGGACCTGATCTTCGGGTCGAACTCGCAACTGCGCGCGCTGGCCGAGGTGTATGCGAGTGCCGATGGGGAGGCGCGGTTCGTGCGGGCGTTCGTGGCGGCGTGGAGCAAGGTGATGGACCTCGACCGGTTCGACGTCCGATGACCGGAGGCGGAGCATGATGGGCTCATGGATGCGCCGGCTCCGTGGCGCGCTCGGGATGGGCGTCACCTGGGGTGTCACCTGGGCGATCACCGGGATCGCGATCGGCGTGACGAGCCGGCTCACGCCGTTCCTGCCGTGGGACCGCTTCTTCGCGGTCTTCGACGCGCCGTTGCCGGCGTTGGCGATCCCCGGGTTCATCGGTGGCACCATCTTCTCGATCGTGCTCGGCGTCGCGGCCCGCCACCGACGGTTCGAGGAACTCTCGCTCCCGCGTTTCGCGGCCTGGGGTGCGGTGGGTGGACTGGCACTCGGGCTCGTCCCGGCAACGCTCCAGGCGCTCGGCCTCATGAGCGGGATCGTGAACCTCTGGTGGCTCTCGGCGGTCGTCGCGCCACCCCTGATGCTCCTGAGTGCCGGCTCCGCGGCCGGATCGTTGGCGCTCGCGCGAAAGGCGGAGCGTCAGGACGCTCCCCGCGAGCTGGGGCCCTGAGCGGAGTCGCCCCCGGGCGACGACCGACCAACGCGCGGTGCCGTCGCGGCGTACCTTCACGCGGTACCACGCCAGCGACCGCTCCGTCGTCGCCCACCATCACCCCCTCGTCCATGCGACTCGTCCGCTTCGTCGCCACATCGCTGTTCGCGACCCTCGCCGTTCCGCTCGCGGCACAGCAGGCCCCGCGCGCACCGCTCGCCGGCACCGTCCCGCTCACGTTCCCCACCGACGACCCGGTCCTCAAGCGCATCTTCGCGGTCGGCATGGACAGCTCGATGACCGAGCGTCTCGGTCAGGTCATGCTCGACTCCATCGGCCCCCGTCTCACGGGCAGTCCCGGTTACGCGTCGGCGAGCGATTGGGTCGTGAGCCAGTACAAGCAGTGGGGGATCGACGCGCGGCGTGACACCTATGGCACCTGGCGCGGGTGGCGTCGCGGACTCTCGCACATCGACCTCGTGGGCCCGCGCGCGCGCACTCTCGACGGCACGATGCTCGCCTGGAGTCCCGGCACGAAGGGACGCGCCGTGACCGCCGAGGCGATCATCCTCCCGAAGTTCAGGGACAGCACCGAGTTCGTGCGGTGGCTGCCGCAGGCGCGCGGCAAGATCGTCCTGCTCTCGCCGGCGTGGCCGACCTGCCGCCCGTCGGAGGACTGGTACCGCTTCGCGACCCCGGCCTCGAAAGCGCGCATGGATTCCATCGTGAGCGTGATGCAGGCCGACTGGGCGAGCGACACGCGCGACAGCACGCGGCTCTACCGTGGCACCGGCCGGTCGATGGGACTCGGCACCGGGACGCTCGGGCTCCGCCTCGAGCAGGCGGGCGTCGCCGGGATGATCACCTCGCGTGCGAAGCTCAACGGCTTCGGCGGCGGGGCGGGCGGCTTCGCGGGTGGACGCCCGGGCGGTCCGGGCGGTCCGGGCGCGGCGCCCGCGGGGAACATGAGCGGCGGCGGGATGGCCGCGGCGCTGCGCGCGCCGGCGCCGCCGCAGGGCACCGGCGGCTGGGGTGTGATCGAGGTCTTCGAGACCTACAACACCGTCGCGCCGGCGATGACGCTCGACTGCGAGGACTACTCCCTCGTCTATCGTCTCGCCGAGAACGGCCAGAAGCCGATGGTGAAGATCGACGCCGACGCCGAACTGCTCGGCGAGGTGCCCGCGTTCAACACCATCGCCACCATCCGCGGTCGCGAGAAGCCCGACGAGTATGTGATCCTCTCGGCGCACTTCGACTCGTGGGACGGCTCGTCGGGCGCGACCGACAACGGCACCGGCACGCTGATGGCGATGGAGGCGATGCGCATCCTCAAGAAGGTCTACCCGAACCCGCGGCGCACGATCATCGTCGGGCATTGGGCGAGCGAGGAGCAGGGCCTCAACGGCTCGCGCGCGTTCGCGAACGACCATCCCGAGGTGATGCGCGGGCTGCAGGCGCTCTTCAACCAGGACAACGGCACCGGGCGCGTCCAGTCGCTCTCGTCGTCGGGACTCACGGCCATCGGGCCGCACCTCCGCGACTGGTACGCCAAGCTCCCCAGCTTCTTCACCGACAGCATGAGCGCGAACGCGGTCTCGTGGAGCTTCCGCGACGTGCCGACGGGGAACCCCGGCGGCACCGACGGCGCGGTCTTCGCCTGCTACGGCACGCCATCCATCGGAATGGGCGCGGTGGGGTGGAACTACAACACCTACACCTGGCACACCAATCGCGACACCTACGACAAGGTCGTGTTCGACGACGTCAAGCACAACGCGACCCTCGCGGCGATGCTCGCGTACCTCGCGTCGGAGGATCCGGTGTTCATCGATCGCACCAAGTCGCCGGGGCAGTGGCCGGCGAACTGGCCGGCCAACTGCGGCAACGCACCGCGCCGGACGAATCCGCGGTACTGAGTCCTCGGTGCCGGCGGGCGCGGGCTACTGGCCCGCGTCCCGCCGGAGCACGAGGCAGGCGTTGATCCCGCCGAAGCCGAAGGAGTTCGAGATGGCGACCTCGGCCGCGAGGGCGCGACCTGCCCCCGGCACGTAGTCGAGGTCGCAGGCGGCGTCAGGGGTCTCGAGGTTGAGCGTCGGCGGGACCCAGCCATCCTGTAGTGCGAGAGCCGTGATCGCTGCCTCCCACGCGCCGGTCGCCCCGAGCGCGTGCCCGTGATAGCCCTTGGTGCCGCTGACGGGGAT
>JBGATT010000011.1:0-39328 GCA_044229035.1 Gemmatimonadaceae bacterium
CGCGTCCCCGGTCCAGACCCTCGCGTTCACGATCACGACGTTGACGGCCATGGCGGCGACGGCGAGGGTCTTGAGCAGCATCGGCCGCTCAGCGCTTCTCGACGGCGTCCCGCACGTCGAGCAGGATCTCGAAGTAGAGCTGCTCGCGACGATACGTGAAGTCGAGCGAGGCCATCTGCGCCTCGTCGCCGGCTTCCTTCGCGCGCTTGAAGGCGTCGGTGTACATCTCCTCGAGGTTGGCGAGGATGCGGTCGCGCGAACGGGACATCTTGATCTTCTCCAGGGCGGCGAGGGTCAGGCGAGGCGGCTCGAAGGGCGCCGGCTCGGGCGACTTCGGGGCTTCGAGGATGAATTTCGTGGCAGCGCCGAGGAGGTCACGGCGGGCGTCGAATGGGTTGGTCACATCCGGAAGGCTAGCAGGTGCCGGAGAAAGGCTGAAGGGGGAAGGGGCCTCGCCCTCTGCTTCCGGCGCCGGTGTCCCCAGCGGCTGGCACTCCGATTGCTCCTCTAGACCGGCAGCCCTGCCACCTCCGCCATTTTGGCGGGCGTGGCCAACCCTTTGTCGGAGCATGCGATGAACAACGTGAAGGTCTTCGTCCTGATGGCTGGTCTCACCGCCCTCTTCGGGGCGCTCGGCGCCTCGTTCGGCGGAATGACCGGGCTCGTCATCGCGCTCGTACTGGGCGGCGGGATGAACCTGTTCATGTACTGGAACTCGGCCTCGATGGTGCTGCGCTCCTATGGCGCGCAGGTCGTGGACCAGGCGCAGGCGCCCGAGCTGTACGAGATGGTCGACCGGCTGCGCCAGCGGGCAGGCCTGCCGATGCCCACGGTCGCGATCGCACCGCACGACCAGCCGAACGCGTTCGCGACGGGCCGCGACCCGGAGCACGCGGTGGTGTGCGTGACGCGCGGTCTCATGCGCGTCGTCGATCGCGTGGAACTCGAGGGCGTGATCGCGCACGAGCTCGCGCACATCAAGAACCGCGACATGCTGCTGCAGACGATCACCGCGACGATGGCGGGGGCGATCGCGAGCCTCGCGAGCATCGCGCAGTGGGGCATGATCCTCGGCGGGGGCCGGTCGTCCGACGAGGAGGGCGGGAACCCGCTCGCCGCGCTCGCGATGATCATCGTCGCGCCGATCGCGGCGATGCTGATCCAGTTCGCGATCAGCCGCCAGCGCGAGTTCAAGGCGGACGCGGTGGGGGCGGAGATCGCCGGCCGGCCGCAGGGACTCGCCGGCGCGCTGCAGAAGCTCGACGCGTACGCGAAGCGGATCCCGATGGACGTCGCGCCGGCGATGGCGCCGCTCGCGATGGTGAACCCGCTGGCGGGCGCGGGAGGGTTCTCGAATCTGTTCTCCACGCACCCCTCCACCGAGGAGCGCGTGGCGCGACTGATGGCGCGATGAACGTGGAAGGATGAAAGCGGTGAGGCCGTACGGCCTCGCCTCTCTCATCCTTCAGCCTTCATCACCTCGCAAGCCGATGGAAGACGGCATCACGAACCTCCTCGCCGCCCTTCAGGTGCTCAACCACGATCCGCTCGAGCAGCTCCGGCGTGACGTGCGCGTACCAGGTGCCTTCGGGATAGACCACGACGATCGGGCCGCCGGCGCACACTCCGAGGCAGGGGACCTCGGATCGCTTCACGCGCTGCGGACCGAAGAGCAGGTCCTCGCGCTGCAGCAGGCTCGCCAGCTGCGAATAGATCGCGCGGCCCTTGCGGTCGGTGGTGCAGTAGCCGCCGGTGCAGACGATCACATGGCGGGTGTACGGCTCCATGACGGCGGGAAGCAGCTCGGGGTGCGCGACCATCAGGCGTCCGGCTTCGGGACCTTGTTCTCCCCCGGCGGCGCGACGTAGCGCAGCGACTCGACGGGCGCGCCCCCGAGGAGGTGCTCGTCGAGGATCCGCTGCGCAGCGTCCACGTCGACGCCGTGGTACCACACATCCTCGGGGTAGACGACGACCATGGGCCCGTGGCCGCACTGGCCCATGCAACCCGAGTGGTTCACGCGCACCCGCTGGGCGACGCCGGCCACACGCAGCCCCTCCTTCAGGAGCGCGAAGGTCGCCGCGGAATCCTGCGACGTGCAGGTCTTGCCGCCGGTGCAGACGAAGACGTGCTTCTCGAACTGGCCCATCGTGGATCCTTGCGCGGTGGGGGGGAGCGGTCGCGACGCGATGCGCGAACGACGCTGGTACATTCTACTCGGTCGCTCCCCGCGTCGGGCCACGAGTCATAGTCGTGACCAGCATCCGACCTCGCGGGTCGGCGACCACCCGATGATCCCGTCCCCCACACCGCCCTCCCCGATGCGCGCATCGCTCCGCTCCCCCGCCCTGTTCGTCGCGGCCAGCCTCCTTGCGTCCCCGCTCGCGGCGCAGGCCGCGGCCGCACCCGCCCCCCCGCTGGCGCTCACGCATGCGAACGTCGTCGACGGCCGCACCGCGACCATCGTCCGCGACGCGACGATCATCGTCGGCAACGGTCGCATCCGGAGCATCCGCGCCGGCGCCCCGGCCCCCGCTGACGCGATGGTGATCGACCTGCAGGGACGCTGGGTCGCGCCCGGGCTCATCGATGCGCATGCGCACATCGCGACGCTCGCGAACGCGCGACGCGCCCTCCACTCCGGGGTCACCACCGTGCGCTCGGCGAGTGTGCCGGCGTTCCAGGACATCGCGATGCGCGACCAGGCGCGCGCCGGCTGGATCGACGCGCCCGATGTGCTCGCGACCGGCGTCTTCGTCTCCCCCAACCTCGGGGAGACGCTGCTGGCGGACCCGCGGCTCGGCGCGCTCGCCGCTGGCGTCAACACCCCCGAGCAGTTGCGCGCCCTGGTGCGGGTGAACCTCGACCGCGGCGTCGACTGGATCAAGACGCGCGGCACCGAGCGTGCGGGCCTGCCGGACACCGATCCGCGCAAGCAGGTCTACGACGAGGCGCAGTTGCGGGCCATCGTGGAAGAGGCCGCGACGCGGAACGTGCCGGTGATGGCACACGCGCACGGCGACGAAGGGGCCCATGCCGCGGTCGCCGCCGGGGTGCGCAGCATCGAGCATGGCACGTACCTGTCCGACTCCACCCTGCGCCTGATGAAGGCGAAGGGGACCTGGTTCGTCCCCACGCTGTCGACCGTCGTGGACCTGACACAGCCCGGTGGCGACTATGACGATCCGGTGCTGGTGCTCCGCGGCCAGCACATGGCGCCGCGGCTGGAGGAGACGATCCGTCGGGCGCACGCGATGGGGATCCGTCTCGCGACCGGCGCCGACACCGACTACGGCCCGGAGAGCCTCACGCGCATCGCACACGAGGTCATGCGCTTCCATGGCCTTGGCCTCACGCCCGTGGAGGCGCTCGCCGCCGCGACGAGCGGAGCCGCAGAACTGCTCGGCATCGCCGACCGGACCGGCCGCTTGGCCGAGGGGCTTGAGGCGGATCTGATCGTGCTGGAGGGGAACCCGCTCGAGGACCCGGCGCGCCTCCAGGACGTGCTGATCGTGATCACGAACGGGCGGGTCGCGCTGAACCGGCTCCCCTTCGGCCGCGGTGCCATCCGCTAACTTCCGGGCATGACACCTGAGACCGAGGCCGCGATCGCGGCGAAGGGGTACGCCCACCCCGAGAAGCTCGTGAGCACCGACTGGCTCGCGGCGCACCTGGGCGATCCGTCGCTGCGGATCCTCGAGAGCGACGAGGACGTGCTGCTCTACGAGATGGGCCACATCCCCGGCGCTCAGAAGATCGACTGGCATGCCGACCTCAACGACCCGGTCGAGCGCGACTACATCTCGCCCGACGGCTTCACCGCGTTGTTGCGTGCGAAGGGGATCGACACGTCCACGCCGGTGGTCCTCTACGGGGACAAGAACAACTGGTGGGCCGCGTACGCACTCTGGGTATTCGAGCTTTTCGGGTTCCGGAACGCGCGGCTGCTCGACGGCGGACGCGCGAAGTGGGAAGCGGAGGGCCGCACGATGGTGACCGACGTGCCGCGCTTCCCGGCGACGACCTACGTGGCCCCGACGCGCGACGATGCGCGGATACGCGCCTTCCTTCCGGAGGTGCTCAAGCACCAGTTGGCCAACGGCGCCATGATCGACGTGCGCTCCAACCCCGAGTACACGGGCGAGCGGACGCATATGCCCGACTACCCGCAGGAGGGCACGCTCCGTGGCGGCCACATCCCTGGCGCGCGCAACGTGCCGTGGGCGCGCGCGGCGAATCCGGATGGGTCGTTCAAGCCCGCCGCCGAGCTTCGCGCGATCTACGAGGGCGAAGCGGGACTGTCGCCGAACCAGGAGATCGTGACGTACTGCCGGATCGGCGAGCGCTCGTCGCATACCTGGTTCGTCCTGCAGTACCTCCTGGGCTATCCGACGGTCCGCAACTACGACGGCAGCTGGACCGAGTGGGGGAATGCCGTCCGCACACCGATCAAGAAGGGGAGCGCACCGTGAGCGAGGAGGCACCGAAGAAGGTGAACAGCGTGATCGTGCGCTGGGACGGCGACCACCGGTTCGACGCGAGTCGGCTGGGGAGCGAGCGCGCGATCCGGATCGACGCGGACGCGCTCACCGGGCCGGGACCGGTCGACACGCTGCTGAGCGCGCTGGCATCGTGCACGGGGGTGGACATCGTCGACATCCTCGAGAAGCGCCGCACGCCGGTGCAGGGGATGACGGTCGAGGTGCGCGGCGAGCGCGCGAATGCCGTGCCGGCGCGACTCGTGCGGATCCATCTGCAGTACCGCATCCGTGGCGCCGGTATCGAGCGCGTGCACGCCGAGCGGGCGATCGAACTCGCGGTGACGAAGTACTGCAGTGTGCGGGACAGCCTCGATCCGGCGTTGCCGGTGGAGTGGAGCCTGGAGTTGGCCTGAGGAGCGAGGATCGCCGGACGGAGGTCACCGCGGGTCGAGGCGAAGGTGCGAGCGGGAGGGAAGAAGACGCGGGCGGCACCCCTTCCGGGAGCCGCCCGCGCATGCGTACGCCAGTCGCCCCCTGCGTCCCGCCTCCTGCTACGGCCCATCCTTGGTCCAGATCAATACCATCCCGCAGCGGCGATCGAGTCCATTGAACTGCGCGGGGACCGTCGCGGGTCCGCTGTAGACCTCGATTCCCGCGATCTCGCGCGGGTTGGGGAGGAGCTCGAGCGGGAAGCGCGGGGGCATGGGGACGTTGTCGACCACGATCTGGACCGCACAGGCACCGGCGCCATCCCCGTAGATCGATCCACCTTCACGCTTGCTGATGGCGACGAGGTCCGGGTTGCCCGAGGCGTTGGGCGTGGGCGCGAGCGAGATGCTCGGCGCGAGACGCAGGTAGTCCGCCGAGACCGGGAGATTGCGCTTGGTGATCTGCTCTTCCGTGAGGAAGAAGCCCCACCCCTGCTCACGACGCTTCTCGAACTCGATCATGCGCAGCGACCGACGCTCCTCGGTGACGACGACGCGGTCCATCGTCTGGATGGCCGGCTCCATCGTGAAGGAGAGCCGGAGCGTATCGCGCACGCCAACCTGGATGATCGAGGAGATGGGCCGGAAGCCGATGCGACGGACGATGAGGAGGTACTGGCCCGCGGGCACGTCGTTGAAGCGGAAACGGCCCTGCGAATTTGTCTGGAGCTTGATCTCCGTCCTGAGGACGGTGACCTCGGCGAACGAGACGGGCCGTAGCGAGGTGTCCGAGACGACCCCGTCGATCACTCCGGTGGTGCGCGGCGGGGGCGCGGGGGCAGCCGCCCGATTCGGATTCGCCCATTGGGCGTCGACCCGACCGGCGAGGAAGAATGCGGCGGCGAGGAGGATCGCGGACTTCATGCGGCGCGTCATTCGCGGATGGTACACCGGTCGTGCCTCAGGGTTCAACGATGGCAGGGTCGAACGGGACATTCCGTTCCTGACCAATCGGTCAGGTCAATCATATATCCGATACTTGCGGACTTCGCCGAAATGGTGCCTTTTCCGGTCGGCACATTACCGGCCGGGCGAGCGCCCTGCCGATGTCACGGATCGACGACAGTGACATGCGTAGTGTGACGCAAGGTACAACGCGGTACACCCTTACCAATCTTGGAGGTCACGTGGGAACGAGGAAACTCGTCGCGGCGATCCTCGCACTTGCCCTGGCGTTCGGTGGATCGAACGTGCAGGCGCAGGGAACGCGAGAGGTCACCGGCAAGGTCACGCAGGTCGGCGGCGCACCACTCGCTGAGGCCAGCGTCACGGTACTGGGGCAGCCCATCGGGGCGCGCTCCAACGAGAGCGGTGAGTACCGCCTTCGCGTTCCGGCGGGCGAAGTCACGCTCCTGGTGCGCGCGATCGGCTTCAAGCGCATGTCGGTGAAGGTCGCGGCGAACGCGACCACGCAGGATTTCGCGCTCGAGAAGGACGTCCTCCAGCTCGAGGGCGTGACGGTGACGGGCCAGGCGACGACGGTGGATCGCCGCAACGCGACGACCCCGGTCGCCGCGGTGAACGCCGAGGAGCTCAATCGCGTACCGGCGCGCTCCATCGAGAATCAGCTCTCGGGCAAGATCCTCGGCGCGCGCATCTTCGAGAACAACGGCGCGCCGGGCGGTGGTGCCCAGGTGCAGATCCGCGGCGCGACGTCGATCCTCGGGCAGGGTGACCCGCTCTACGTCATCGACGGCGTCATCGTCTCGAACGCGTCGATCCCGAACGCGGCGAACTCCATCTCGCGCGCTGGCGGCGGCGTGGGCGGCGGCCAGGACAACGCGGTCAACCGTCTTGCCGACATCAACCCGTCGGACATCGAGTCGGTCGAGGTGCTCAAGTCGGCGGCGGCCTCCGCCATCTACGGCTCGCGCGCGACCAACGGCGTCGTGGTGATCACGACCAAGCGCGGCCGCTCCGGCGCGCCGAGCTGGAACCTGACGCAGCGCGTCGGGACCGCGGCGCTCTATCGCAAGATCGGCTTCCGGCACTGGGACGACATTGACGCGCTCGTCCCGGGCGGCACCGACTTCACGTGGATCGGCAATGCGGCCGCGCTCGACGAGGCGCAGGCCGCGTGCAATCCGAACTGCACGAACTACGACTACGAGCAGCAGCTCTTCGGCCGCACCGACCCGACGTTCGAGACGATCCTCTCGACGCGCGGCGGCGCGGGCAACACGAAGTACTTCGCCTCGGTGAGCGACAAGCAGGAGGCGGGCATCATGCTCCGCACCGGCGCGCGCCGCACCTCGGGCCGCATCAACATCGACCAGACGCTCGGCTCGAAGGTCACGATCTCGGCCGGTCTCGGCGTGACGCGCAACTTCAACCAGCGCGGCATCACGAACAACAACAACGCCGGCATCTCGCCGACCTACGACCTGGGCTACATCCCCCACGTCATGGACTTCCGCCGCCAGGCGGATGGCTCGTGGCCGGTGAACCCGTTCTACGCCGGCGGCTCGTCGGTGTCGAATCCGTTCGCGAACGCCGAGTACATCAAGAACAACGAAGAGGTGTGGCGCCAGACGGGCAACGTCCGCTTCGCGTACCAGGCCTTCTCGAACGCGCAGCACAACATCAACGTCTCGTACCAGGCCGGTCTCGACCGGTTCCATCAGGACGGTGTCGGCTTCTCGCCGCCGTTCCTCCAGTTCGAGCCGAACGACAACTTCGCCGGCACGAGCTCGGTCGCGACGTCGATGGTGATGCAGATGAACCAGAGCGTCAACCTCGTCCACACCTGGACGCCGACGCTCCCCTGGATCAACAGCCTGACGACCTCGGTCGGCGGGACGTCCGAGAGCCAGGCGCTGAAGACCTACCGCACGCGCGGCCGCGGCCTGCTGCCGACGGTCGGGCTCTCGGCAGGCGCCGCGGAGACGGTGGTCGAGGACGGCCGCCAGGAGTTCCGGGACCAGTCGCTGTATCTGAACGAGCAGGCGCTCCTCCTCAACGAGGCGCTCTCGGTCGCGGTCGGCTTCCGCATGGACCGCTCCTCGGCGAACGGCGACCAGGAGAAGTACTTCCTGTTCCCGAAGTATTCGGCGGCGTACCGCTTCGAGAAGCCCTGGTGGGCCTCGCAGTACACGGATGAGATCAAGCTCCGCGCGTCGTGGGGTCAGTCGGGCAACCGACCGCGCTATGCGGACCGCGACCTGCTCTTCGCGAACGCGGGCATCATCGACGGCCGCTCGGGCCTCGTGGCCGCGGGCACGCTTGGCAACCCGGCGATCACGCCGGAGACGATGAGCGAGACCGACATCGGCATCGATGCGTCGTTCCTCAACCAGCGCATCAACTTCGAACTCACGAACTACAGCCGTGTCATCTCGGACCTGCTGCTCACCTTCCCGCTGCCCCCGTCGTCGGGGCTCACGCAGCAGATCGTGAACGGTGGCCAGATGTCGGTGAAGGGCTGGGAGTTCGGCGTGACCGGCATCCCGGTCCAGCGCGGTCAGTTCACCTGGACGTCCCGCATCAACTACACGAGCAACGAGCAGACGGTCGACAACCTGCTCGTCGATGGCGCGCGCGTGCCGGACTTCGCGGTGCCGGGTTCGTTCGGCGCCACGTACGGCCGTAACCGCATCGCCTCGGGCCTCCGTTCGACGCTGGTGTGGGCGAACGCCCCGCTGCGCCCGAACGGTTCGGGCGGCTTCTCGGTGGCCGACACGATCGTCGGCGACGCGAACCCGTACCACCAGACGCAGTTCACCAACGACTTCACGTACGGCCGCTGGACCATGTCGACGCTGTTCGACTGGCGCAACGGCGGTCTCGTGTCGAACATGACGAACAATCTCTGGGACGAGGGCGGCAACTCGCGCGACTTCGACGAGCCGTTCCGCGGCACGACCAAGGGCCTGTATCGGTACAATGACACGTTCGCGACCGGCGACAGTCGCGTCTACATCCAGCCCGGGACGTTCCTGAAGCTCCGCGAGATCACGGTCTCGTACCAGGCGCCGAACACGTTCGTGAACACCTGGCTGAAGGGCGCCAAGGACCTGCGCGTCTCGCTCAGCGGCCGCAACCTCTGGGTCAAGACCGATTACTGGTCGTACGATCCGGAGTTCAACAACTTCGGCAACACGAACTTCAACCGTTTCATCGACCTCGCGCCGTTCCCGACGAGCCGCCAGTTCTTCTTCAGCGTCGACATCGGGTACTGACCAATGAGGAACTCCATGAAGAAGGGACTCATCCTCGGACTGACCGGCATGGCGTTCGTCGCCGCGGCCTGCAGTGCCGATCCACTCTCGATCCCCAATCCGAACTCGCCGACCGTGGCGGGTGCGTCGGTCGATCCGGGTGCACTGCAGCTGCAGGCGACCGGCATCACGCGCCAGCTCCGTGGCGGACTCGGGGCGTACATCACCACGACCGCGCGGTTCGGCCGCGAGGGCTACATCTACACCCCGAACGAGGGGCGCAACACCTCGCACTACCTGATCGGACTCTCGGGACAGAATCGTCTGGACCCGACGGGCTTCGCGGTGGGCGTGTGGGGCGGCAACTACGGGAACCTCCGCGACATCTTCAACTTCAAGAACGTCGTGAGCGGGAGCACGACCCTCTCGGCCGCGCAGCAGAGCGCGGCCCTCGGGTTCGCGCGGACCCTTGAGGCGCTCGAGCTGCTCTACGTGATCGCGGGGCGTGACTCGCTCGGCGCCGTGGTGCAGATCAACCAGAACGCGTCGGACCTCGCGCCGTTCGTCTCGCGCGACTCCGTCTACCGCTACATCCTCGGCACGCTCGACGCCGCCGACACGGACCTCGGCGCAGGCGGGGCGGCGTTCCCGTTCGTGCTCCACTCGGGCTTCGCCGGATTCAACACGCCGACGACGTTCCGGCAGTTCAACCGTGCCATCCGCGCGCGCGCGTCGGTGTACTTCGCCACGCGTGGCGGTGGCAACGCGCTCTACACCCAGGCGCTGACGGCGCTCGCTGCGTCGTTCCTGAACGGCGCGGCGGCCAACGCGGCGGCGATGGACGCGGGCGTCTACCACGTCTACTCCACCGCGACGGGTGACGCGACGAACGGCGTCGGCCAGAACGCCGACTACCTGACCCACCCGTCGTACGCCACCGACATCGCCGCGGGTGATCTGCGCGCGTCGAAGTGGACGGTGCTCGCGACGGCGCGCAATGCACCGCAGAGCCTTGGCATCGCGACCAACCTCGCGATGAACCGGTACGCGGCCAACAACACCCGCGTCCCAGTCGTTCGCAACGAGGAGCTCATCCTCCTGCGCGCCGAGGCGCGGTGGTTCACGAACGACAAGGCGAACGCGATCGCCGACCTGAACACCGTCCGGTCGGTCTCGGGCGGACTCGGTGCGACCACCGTCACCGTCGGGTCGACCGACGCGCAGTTCATCGATGCGCTGCTCTACGAGCGCCGGTTCTCCCTGCTCTCCGAGGGTCACCGCTGGGTCGATCACCGTCGGTTCGATCGTCTGGCCGACTTGCCCCGCGACATCACGACGGGCAACAATGCGCACTTCGTGGCGCGCGTGATGCCGATCCCGCAGGCCGAGTGCCTCGTCCGCGCCCGCGCGAACGATCCGTTGCTCGCCGGGCCGGGGTGCTAGTTAAGGATGTAGGTTGTAGGATGTAGGGAATTGAAGCGGGCCCGGCGATCACTCGCCGGGCCCGCTTTGCGTTCAGCCCTCCGCGCTCCGCCTGCGGGCCTCCGGCCTATCGCCTCAACTCGCGAAGCGCATGGGCGCTCTCCGGCAGGATGATGCGCTCCATCGCCAGTTGGCAGGCGGCCTTCGACCCCGGGAGCGAGACGAGCAGCTTTCCGCGCGCACTCCCGGCCGTCGCGCGACTCAAGATCGCGGTGGTGCCCACCTGCTTCTGGAAGCTCAGCATGCGGAACAACTCGCCGAAGCCAGGCATCTCCTTGTCGAACAATGGGCGCACGACCTCGATGGTGCGGTCGCGTGAGCCGAGACCGGTGCCACCGGTCACGATGATCAGGTCAAGCTCGTCGCGGCCGAGCCAGTCGACGAGGCGCGTCAGCACCTGCGCCTCCTCGTTGGGCAGCAGGTCGGACGCCTGGACCGCGTGACCCGCCGCTGAGAGCGCCTCGCGCAGGTACCGCCCCGACTCGTCCGTCTCCAGGGTGCGGGAGTCGCTCACGGTCAGCACGGCGGCGCGGAGCGCGGTGAACCGCCTGGCGTCCGCGCGGTGTGCCTGCGTCCCGTCAGGGACGGTCACGCCCCGAGCCCCTCGGTGCGCAGCGTGGCGAGGACGCGCTCGCGAACGACCTTCGGGCACTTCGCCTCGTCGCGCGCCCGGTGCACGACCTCGAGGAATCGCCGCTCGAAGTCGGCGGTCTCGAAGCAGTGCTTGCAGCCGGCGACATGCGCCTTCAGACGCGCCTCGAGCGTGTCGTCCACCTCCCCGTCCAGGAAGTCGAAGAGCTTCTCCAGCGCCGCATCGCAATCGAGGGGCGCGTGATCGTGGTGATGCGGGTCGTGCGTCATGCGGGACTCCGGGAAGCGCGATCGGTGATGAGGCCGGCATCGCGGGCGTGCTGGGCGAGACTCTGTTGCAGGAGCTTCCGGCCCCGGAACAACCGGGATCGGACGGTGCCGACCGGCACGCCGAGCACCTCGGCGGCGGCCTCGTACGGCTGGTCCTCGAGATCGACGAGCACGACGACGCTCTTGAACGCCTCGGGCAGCGCATCGAGCGCCGCAGTGATGGCCGGCCCGAGGTCGGCACGGTCGAGGATCGGGTCGAGCCCGCCGCGCACCCACGCCTCCTGTGCCTGACCCGCCTCGGCGGCGGCGGTGGCATCGTCGTCGAGCGTCACCTCACGCTGCGCGCGCTCCCGTGACCGCAGGAACACGTTGCGCGCGATGGTGAAGAGCCAGCGCCGGATGTCGGTCCCGGGCTCGAAGGTGTGCCAGGAGCGGAAGGCACGCAGATACGTATCCTGCACGACGTCCTCGGCGTCGCTCACGTCGCGCGTGAGGGATCGGGCGAACCGGTAGACGTCATCCATGGCACCAAGGGCGGCGCTGGAGAACTCGGGAGGGGCGGCCGGGCGTGCGCCGGACTCTGGGGTGTCGGTCATCATGGGAACGTCTCACAAATCCCGGCCGGATGCAAAGGTTCCGGGGTCAGGGAGCCCCTCGCACGGCATCGGGGCCGCGCGGACTTGCCGTGGCGCCCCGCTCGGACGGAGCTTTCGGCATGAGCATCGCCCATCTCCGAGAGGAGTACCGCCGCGAGCAACTGGACGAGCGTGATGTCGCCGCCGATCCGCTCGCGCAGTTCCACCACTGGTTCGAGCAGGCGCGCGCCGCCGAGGTGCACGAGCCCAACGCGATGGCCCTCGCCAGCGCCGATGCGGAAGGACGACCGAGCGTGCGCACGGTGCTTCTCAAGGAGGCCGACGCGCGCGGCTTCGTCTTCTTCACCGACTATCGGAGCCGGAAGGGGCAGGAGCTCGACCGCGACGACGCACGCGCGGCGATCTGCTTCTGGTGGGGTCCGCTGGAGCGGCAGGTCCGGATCGAGGGGCGCGTGGAGCGGATCGCCGCCGCGGAATCGGAGGCGTACTTCCGGCAACGGCCGCGTGGGAGCCGACTGGGGGCGTGGGCGTCCGCGCAGAGTTCGGTGATCGTGAGTCGCGAGGGGCTCGAGGCGCGGCACGCGGAGCTGGACCGCCAGTATCCGGGCGAGGACGTCCCCCTGCCGCCCCATTGGGGCGGCTACCGCGTGGTGCCTGATGCGTTCGAGTTCTGGCAGGGTCGGCCGAGTCGGCTGCACGACCGGCTGCGGTATGTGCCGCAGCATGGGGGATGGAAGCTGGAACGACTCAGTCCTTAGAACGGCGGATGAGGGCTGAAGGATGAAAGAGGGGCGGCCGTGCGGCCGCCCCTTCTGCCTACTGCGTTCCGCCTTCTATCGCAGCGCCGCCAGGGCGTCCTTCGCCACCTTCAGTTGCGGGTCGAGCACGAGGGCGCGCTCGTACTGTGCCTTCGCGTCGGGTCTCTTCGACTGCTTCTCGAGGATCATGCCGAGCCGATAATGCACGGCGGCGCGGCTCGGACGCGAGTTCTCGGGCGTCCAATCGGACTCGGCGGCAAGCGCGCGCAGGACCTGCTCGCCGCGGGGCAACTGCTGTCCGGTGGACGCGGCCAGGCGGCCGAGCTGGAATCGCAACGCGATATCGGCTGGCTGGGCCTTGAGCGCGTCCTCGAGCGTGGCGAATGCGGCGGGGATGCGTCCCCACTGCTGCTGGCGCTGGGCGAGCGCGATCACGGCCCTCACGCTGTCCGGGGCGGCGGCGATGGCGGCACGGAGCGCGCGCTCGACGCCGGCGGTGTCCTTCTGGAAGGCGGCGATGTTGGCCGCCGCGAGGTGGCCGCGGTACGGACTGCGACTCGCGATCTCGCGCTGCTGCTCGCGCGCCTTCGCCGGGCTGCCGCCCATGAAGCCGGGGGCCTGGAGGTAGAAGCCGACGAGCCCGTCACGCGCATCGAGCAGGGCGGGATCGAGTTCGACGGCGCGCTCGAACTCGGCCTTGATCCGGCGCGCCATGAACGGCTGGCGCACGGTGCTGGCGTCGGAGACCTGAGACCCGATGGCGTTGCCCAGCCAGAGATGGTAGAGGCCGTTGCGTCCGTCCTGCGCGATGGCGCGTTCGAACTGCGTCTCGGCCTGCGCGGGCTTGTTCTCCCGCATCAGCCGCATCCCTGCATCGAACGCGGCCTTCCCCGCCTGCGCGTCCACCGGGGCCGCGAGCGCCGCCGTGAGCAGCGTCGCCATCAACGCGGCGCGGCGGACCCATCCGTTCACCGCGGTCGTCCTGGATCCCTCGCCCGTCACCACTGATGGTCCTCGGAGTCCGTGAGTTCGTCCCGCAGCTTCGCGTAGCTCTCGAAGCGGGTCACCCTGATCGTCCCCGCCTGCACGGCCTCGATCACCGCGCAGCCGGGTTCGCTGTCATGCTGGCAATCCTGGAACCGGCATTCGCCCAAGAACGGCTTGAACTCGGGGAAGCACTGATCGAGCGACTCCGAGGGCAGGCCCCACATCCCCACCTCGCGCAGCCCCGGCGTGTCGACGAGATAGCCGCCGTCGCCGTCGGGGAGCGGGATGAGCTTGGCGCCGACGGTCGTGTGCCGTCCCTTGTTCACCGACTCCGAGATCTCCTGCGTGCGCAGGCCGAGCGAGGGGTGGAGCGCATTGAGCAGCGACGATTTGCCGACGCCACTCGGCCCGGTGAAGGCGGTGATGCGGCCGTGGAGCTCCTGTCGCATCTCCTCGAGGCCGTCCCCGCGCTTCACGCTGGTCCGATGCACCGGATACCCCGCGGCGACATACGGTTCCACCAGCGCCTCCACGACCGCGGGATCGACGAGCTCGACCTTGTTCACGACGAGATGCGCGTGCAGGTCGTTGGCCTCGCAGATGACGAGGAAGCGATCGATCATCCGCACGTGCGGCTCGGGCTTCGCGACGGAGAAGACGACGAGCACCTGGTCGATGTTGGCCGCGAGCACGCGCTCGCCATGGCGGCCGCCGGGTTCGCGGCGCGCGAGGACGCCGGCCCGCGGCCCGATCGCGGTGATGCGCCAGCCGCTGTCGCGTTCGTCGGCCTCGATGGTGACGTGGTCACCGACGGCGAGCTTGAGATGCCCCTTCATCTCCTGCTTGAGCCGACCGGCGAGTGAGGCATCGATCTCGGTGCCATCGTCACGCCGGATGCGCCACACGCCGCCGGTCCCCTCGGTCACGATCCCGTTCGTCACCGGCGCCGGGCTCACGCGGACGCCTCGCGCGTGCGGATGAGCGCGTCGAGCACGCGCTGCACCTCCTCGACCGGCATCGCCCCGAGGGAGGCCTTGGCCGCGGCGGCGTCGGCCCCGTGCGCGAGGAAGTCCGACTCGAGGTGCCCTTCGACCCCCTGTTCACCGAAACGCTTCCATTGCACGAACAGGAAGAAGGCACCGTACGCGCCCGCGTCGGCATCGACCCGATCGGCGAGGATCTCGACGCTGTAGCTCCAGCCGTCGCGCCCCTCGAAGGCGGCGGGGCGCGCGTGGACCGCCGCGTACCCGCCGATGGTGCGCTCGTCGCCCTTGGAGTGGTCCGCAGGAAGGAAGCGGCTCATCGACGGGACCGGCGGCGCGGGATCAGCGCGCCCTCGAGAGCGGGTCGAGCGCGCGCCGAACGGGATGCGCGCCCCCGACGGTGAGGCGGTCGTCGAGGAAGTTCCACGTGGTGAGCCCGTCGTCACTCTGCGGTTCGAGCATCATCGCCGCGACGAGCGCCATCGCCTGCTTCCCGCTGATCACCCAGCTCCCGCGCGGCACGGTGACACGCTGCTCGCTCCAGCGCCCCTCGAGCCGCACCTCGCTGTGCCCCTGGAAGGGCCGCGCGCCCTTCACGATCGAATCGATGGTGAACGCCTCGGCGCGCCCGGTCCAGGGGCGGGTCAGCCGTCCGGCCTCGATCCCGTGCGCGAGGAGACGCTCGACGATCGGCGTCATCGACGAATCGAGGATCCATGCCTCAGGGAGCGCGCGAGTGAGCGTCGCCTCGAACCGGTCGTAGACCGGCATCGGCACCGGGGCGAAGACGCGGCCGCGCTTGAAGCCGCGGCGCACCCCGGCCTCGTGGCGCACCGTGTCGCCCATGGGGATCAGGGGCTCGACGAGCACCGGCGCGGTGAAGGGGCGGGTGGTCATCTGCGCACGGAGCGGGACCGGCGCGGTGACGCCGCGCGCGAGCGCCTGGGAGCCGATGCGCGTGCGTGCCGTGAGCGTCCGCCCCTGTTCGCCGACGAGGCTCAGCAGCTCGCCGACGAAGGCATACGTCGCCTTCACGCGGCGCTCGAACGGGTCGTGCGAGTACGCCTCGCTCAGCACGCTCACGCGATTGCGCAGGCCGTAGTAGTTGGTGCCGAAGCGCGGCTTGTGCTCATAGGTGAGCCAGCCACCCTTGGCGAGCGATGCCGGGTCCTCGCGGCCGTTATTGGGGCCGGAGAAGTTGCCGTAGTCGAACGTCTCGAAGCCGCGCCGTGTCCGCACGCGTTCGCGAAGGGTGGGCAACAGCGTGTCACGCGTCCAGGGGCCGGCGGGCGCGAGCGCGCCATCCATCGCGGCCGGGTGCAACGACGGCGAGTACGTGAGGGCGTAGCCGTGGTACGATCCGTCGGTAGTGTGGAGGTCGACGAAGACGTCGGGATCCCAGACGGCGAACATCGCGAGCGAGGCACGCGACTCGGGCGCCTCGTTCTTGATGTAGTCACGATTGAGGTCCATCTGCGCGCCGTTGGGCCGCTGGCCGACGGTGGGCGGGCCATCCTGCTCGCCGCGCTGCCGCTCCTGCGGACCCCACGCATCGTTGCCGTCGGCGTTGTAGATCGGCACGGCGATGAGGATGATCGAGTCGAGCGCGTTCGGGCGCGGGTCGAGCATCAGGTCGCGGAGCAGGGCCTGCAGCGCCTCCTTCCCCTCGACCTCCCCGCCGTGGATGTTGCCCTGCACGTACACGATGGGCTTGCCGCTCGCGCGCGCCTCGAGCGGCGTGCGCACCAGCGGGCGGGAGACGACGAGATACGGGAGCTTCTTCCCCTGCACCGTCGTGCCGATGTCGCCGCGGACCCAGCCGCTCGGCGCCTTGGCCTGGAGCGCGTCGAGGAAGCCGATGACGTCGGCGTAGCTCGAGGTGGCCGTGTAGTTCGATGACTCGGCGCGCGTCTGCTGCGCCGTGATGGAGGCCGAAGGATGGAGGAAGAAGGTGAACGACGTCACCGCCATCATCCAGCGCCGGACCATCATTCCCCCTTCCACCTTCAACCTTGATCGCGTGCTCATACCGGCTTCCCCGTCTTCGGATAGAATGTCCTGCCTTCCGTGGCCATCCGCTTCAGGATCGCCGCCGGCGTGAACCGTCCAGCGTGCTGCACGTCGAGCGACTCGAGCTGCTGCACGATCTCGGCGATGCCCACCGCGTCCGCATGGCGGAACGGTCCGCCGCGGAAGGGGGGGAAGCCGATGCCGAACACGGCACCGATGTCGCCGTCGCGCGCCGACTTCACGATGCCCTCCTCCAGGCAACGCGCCGCTTCGTTGACCATCGCGAGCGACAGGCGACGCTGGATCTCCTCGCGCGGCACCTCGCGGCGCCGCGACCCGCCCG
Source organism: Gemmatimonadaceae bacterium (assembly GCA_044229035.1). Classification (GTDB taxonomy): domain Bacteria; phylum Gemmatimonadota; class Gemmatimonadetes; order Gemmatimonadales; family Gemmatimonadaceae; genus Pseudogemmatithrix. The sequence goes on from JBGATT010000011.1 coordinate 17,147, forward strand.
TGTAGAGCTGATACACGCTCTCGTCGACCCCGGTGCGCTTGCCGTTCTCGTCATAGGCGTAGAAGCCCTGCTTCCCCTTCCGCCCGAGGCGGCCGGCGCCGAGGACCTTCACCAGCGCCTCGCTCGGCTGCATCCGGCCGCCGAACGCGTCGGCCATGATCGCTCCGGACTTGCCGGCGATGTCGAGCCCGACCTCGTCGATGAGATTGATCGGCCCGACGGGGAACCCGAACTTCGTCATCGCCGCATCGATCGCATCGATCGCCGCGCCCTCGTCGAGGAGCTTTCCGGCCTCGTTCACATACGGCGCGAGGATGCGGTTCACGAAGAAGCCCGGCGCATCGTTCACGATGATGACCGTCTTGCCGATGCGACGCCCGTACTCGACCACTGTGGCGGTGACCTCGGGAGCCGTCCTCGCGGTCACGATGACCTCGAGCAACGGCATCTTGTGCACGGGGGAGAAGAAGTGCATCCCGATCACGCGCTCCGGCCGCTTGCTCCCGTCGGCCACCTTGGTGATCGGGATGGTGCTCGTGTTGGTCGCGAAGATCGCGGTGGGCGCGAGGACGGCCTCCGTCTCCTTGAGGACCGCGTGCTTGACCTTGAGGTCCTCGAACACCGCCTCGATCACGAGCGGGACCCGTCCGAAGCCCGTGTACTCGACGGTCCCGGAAACGAGCCCGACCTGGTCCTCGAACTGCTGGCGCGTGATGCGGCGCTTGGTGAGCCCGTCCTTGATCACGTCGCGCACCGCGGCCACGCCCTTCGCGACGCGGTTCGCGTCGGTGTCCTTGAAGCGGACCGGCACGCCCTGCATCACGCTCACCGCGGCGATGCCGGCGCCCATGAAGCCCGTGCCGAGCACGGCGATGCGATCCACCGGCATCGGCTTCACGTCGGCGGGAACGCCGCTGTCCTTCTTGAGGGCGGTCGTCGCGTAGAACAGGAACATCAACTCGCGGCAGACCGGCGTCATCGCCATCTCGCCGAAGAGCCGTGCCTCCTCGGCGTAGCCGTGCGCCTCGGACGAGGCGGAGTAGCCGGCGCTCACCGCCTCGATGGCGGCCATGAGGGCCGGGTAGTGCCCGCCCGACTTCTTGAGCGTCTGCTCCTTCGCCTGCCGGAAGACGACGGCGCGGCCGATCATGTTGTCGTCGAGGAGGATCTCCTTCGCCCCGTGCTGCCGGCTCTCGCGCTGGCGCGGAATGGTGCCGGCGGCGAGCTCCTTCGCGCGCTGGATCGCGATCGTGCGCAGGATGCTCGGATGCACCATCTCGTCCACCAGCCCGATCTGGAGCGCCTTCTTGGCGCGCACGTTCTTGCCGGTGAGGATCATGTCGAGCGCGGCCTGGAGGCCCACGCGCTTGGGCAGGCGCTGCGTGCCGCCCGCGCCGGGGATGAGTCCGATCTTCACCTCCGGGAGCGCGAAGACGGTCTTGGGCGAGTCGGCGGCGATGCGATAGGCGCAGGCGAGCGCGAACTCGAGTCCGCCGCCCAGGCAGGCACCGTCGACGGCGACGACGACCGGGACGCGCCCCTTCTCGATGCGGTGGAACATCGCGTGCCCGAAGGCGCTCGCCTTGGCCGCGTCCGACGCGACCTTGAACTCGAGGAACTGGTCGATGTCGGCGCCGGCGACGAAGTTGCCCTTCTTGCCGGAGATGAGTACCGCACCGACGATGCTCGTATCCTTCTCGATCCGGTCGATGTGCGCCGTGAACTCGTCGATGACGGCCGGCGAGAACTTGTTGACCGACTCGCCGGGCAGGTCGAAGGTGAGGACGGCGATGCCGTCGACGACCTCGAGGGTGACGGCCTGTGAGGTGCTCATGCGCGCTCCACCACCATCGCGAAGCCGAGTCCACCGGCCGCGCAGACGGTCATGAGGCCGAACTGTCCGCCGCGGCGGGCGAGTTCGTTCACCAGCGTGGTCGTGATGCGCGCGCCGGTGGCGCCGAACGGATGGCCGATGGAGACCGAGCCGCCCATCACGTTGAGCTTGCTGCGGTCCACGGTGCCCACCGGCGACGAGAACCCCGCGCGTTCCGCCCAGTACTGGCTCTCGAAGCCGCGGAGGTTGCTCAGCACCTGTGCCGCGAAGGCCTCGTGCATCTCGACGAGATCCATGTCCTTGAGGGTGAGGCCGGCGCGCTTGAGCGCCATCGGCGCCGCGAGGACCGGCGCCTGGAGGAGCTGCTCGCCCGGGTCGAGCGCGGCATAGGCATAGCCGCGGATGTACGCCTTGGGCTGGAAGCCGGCGGCCTTCGCGACATCCTCGCGCATGAGGAGCACCGCGGCGCCACCGTCCGTGAGCGGCGACGCATTGCCCGCGGTGACGCTGCCATAGCGTCGATCGAACACCGGCTTCAGCCCTGCGAGCGCCTCGGCGGTCGTGTCGGACCGGATGCCGTTGTCGCTCGTCATCGCCGTCTCGAACCGGGGTGGCACCATCACCGGCACGATCTCGGCGGTGAGGCGTCCGTCGGCGGTGCCCTTGGCCGCGTTCAGGTGCGAGGCGAGCGCGAGCGCGTCCTGCTCCTCGCGCGACACGCCGTTGAGCTTCGCCATCTTCTCGGCCGACTGGCCCATCGTCTCGCCGGTGGTCGGCTCGGCGATGGCAGGCGTGATCGGGATGAAGTCCTTCGCGCGGATCTTCGCGAAGGCCTGCACGCGCTGGGTGAGCGTCTTGGCCTTGCTCGCGGCGACCAGGGCGTCGGAGAACCCGCGCGAGTGGAGGATGGGCACGTTCGACAGCGACTCGGCACCGCCGGCGATGGCGACCGTGGCGTGCCCGAGCGCGATCTGGTCGGCGGCGTTGGTGATCGCCTGGTTCGCCGAGGCGCAGGCGCGCGAGACGCTGTACGCATCCAGGGCCTTCGGCAGCAACGGCATGAGGGCGATCTCGCGGGCGATGTTGGGCGCGAGGACCGACGGCAGGACGGTGCCGAAGGTGAGGAGGTCGACCGAATTGGGGTCGAGATCGGTCCGGTGCACCAGTTCGCTGACGGCGATCTTGCCAAGCTCGATCGCGCTGAGCGACTTCAACAGGGTGCCGGACTTGGCGAAGGGTGTGCGGACGCCCGCGATGATGGCGACGCGCCGACCCGGTTCGTAGATGGGCATGGGAGAAATGTAGGCGGTAGCCGGAAGGAAGCAGGCCGACGGAGGGTCGCGAGCAGGGCGCCGCCACCCGGCGGTCGCTCGCGGCGGCGGCGTCCCGGCGGTAAGCTCCTCTCATGAGTTCCCCGGCGATGCCCAGACGCGGTCAGCGGCTCTCCGAGTTGGGGGACCGCCGCTTCGACCTGCTGGTCATCGGCGGCGGGATCACGGGCGCGGGGATCGCGCGCGACGCGGCGCGCCGCGGGCTGGCGGTGGCGCTCGTCGAGCGGGACGACTTCGCCTCGGGCACGTCGAGTCGGTCGTCGCGGCTGATCCACGGCGGCGTGCGCTACCTCGAGCACGGCTATCTGCACCTCGTGTTCGAGGCGAGCCGCGAGCGGCGCCGGCTCCTCGAGCTCGCGCCGCACCTCGTGCGCCCGCTCCAGTTCACCTGGCCCGTCTACCGGGGTGCTCGGGTCCCCCGTTGGCAACTCGCGGCCGCGCTGACGCTCTACGATGCCCTCGCGCTCTTCCGGAACGTCGGGCGCCACCGGCGACTGGGGCGACAAGGCGTGATCGAGGCGGAGCCGGCGCTCGCCACCGAGGGCCTCAAGGGAGGCGCCGCGTACTGGGACGCCGCGACCGACGACGCGCGGCTCACGCTCGCCAACGTCCTCGACGCAGCGCATGCCAGCGCGACGGTGTTGAACCACGCGGTCGTGGAAGCCCTCACCTTCCCGACCGCGCACGGGCCGGCGGACGGCGCGATCGTGCAGGACCTCATCGGCGGGACCTCGGTGCGCGTGCAGGCGCGGGTGGTGCTGAACGCGACGGGCCCGTGGACCGACGAGGTCGCCGCGATGGAGGAGACGACCCGCGGTCCGGCCGTGCGCGGCACGAAGGGCGTGCACATCGCGGTGCCGAGCGCGCGCGTGGGGAACCGGGCCGCGGTGACGATGCTCTCCCCGGACGACGGTCGGGTGATGTTCACGCTCCCGTCGGGGACGCACACCATCATCGGCACGACCGACACGCCGACCCAGGAGCACCCGCACGATGTACGCGCGACCCGCGCCGACGTGCGCTACCTGCTCAACGCCTGCAACCGGTTCTTTCCGGCGGCCGAACTCACCGAGGATGACGTCATCGCGGCGTGGGCGGGGATCCGGCCGCTCGTCGCCACCGCGAAGGACGGACCGCCCGCCTCGGCGAGTCGCGAGCATGCGATCCGCACCTCGGCGCGCGGGGTGATCCAGGTGACCGGAGGGAAGCTCACGACGTATCGCGAGATGGCCGAGCAGTGCGTGGACGTGGTGATGCGGCACTTGGGCACTCGTGCGCGGAAGTGCGACACAATGCGGGCGCCGTTGCCGGGCGAGCGCGCCGCGGCGACGCTCGAGGACGTGCGCCTCGACGCGGCGCTGCCCTGGCGGGAGAGCGACGTGGTGCACGCGGTACGGCACGAGTGCGCCGAGCGCCTCGCCGACGTGCTCATGCGACGCACCACACTGGCCTTCGAACGACGGGACCATGGTCGCGCACTGGCCCCGCGAGTGGCCGCCCTCATGGGGTCGGCGCTCCGATGGACCGACGCCGGGATCCGCCTGGCGCTCGAGGACTACGAGCGCGACGTGCAGCGGATCTTCGCGATCGAGCCCTGAGACCGAACCCGGCCGGGCGCGTCCCGCGTTGACCCGCCCTCCGGGCGGGGGCACCTTACCTCCGTCCCCCCGACCCGGACCGTCCATGCCGCCCTTCCCGATCCGCCGCGCGCTCGCGGCGACCCTGTTGACCCTCGCGGCCTGCGCAGGCGAGGCGGGTCCGGTACCGCTCGTCGTCGAGTCCCTCCCGTCACCCACGCAGGGGGACGCCGCCGAGCCCTTCGTGTCGCGCGCCGCGGACGGGACGCTGTACATGAGCTGGCTCGAGCGCCAGGCCGACTCGAGCGTGGCGCTGCGACTCGCGCGGCGCGATGCGGCCGGTGCCTGGAGCGATCCGACGACGGTCGTGCAGCGTCGGGACCTCTTCGTGAACTGGGCGGACTTCCCGTCGGTGGTGCCGCTCGCCGATGGGCGCCTGCTCGCGCATTGGCTGCAGCGCAGTGGCGAGGGGAAGTTCGCGTACGACGTGCGCGTCGCCGAGTCGCGCGATGCGGGCGCGACCTGGACGGAGAGCGTCGTGCCGCATGCGCAGGGTGTGCCCGCCGAGCACGGGTTCGTCTCGATCCTCCCGGCGGCGGACGGCGGGGCGGCCATCATCATGCTCGACGGCACCGCCGGGGCGCTCGCCGCCGAGGCGGCGAAGCAGGGTGGGGGCCATGACGCGCACGGCGGCGGGATGCAACTCGGGTACGCCGCGTGGAAGGACGGGGCGGTCATCGAGCAACGGATCCTCGACACGCGCACCTGTGATTGCTGCCAGACGACCGCGGCGATGACCTCGCGCGGACCGGTGGTGGTGTACCGGGACCGGAGCGATGACGAGATGCGCGACATGGCGGTGACGCGTCTCGTCGGTGGGGCGTGGACCGCGCCGGCGACACTGCACGCCGACGGCTGGAAGATCGACTACTGCCCGGTGAACGGACCCGCCGCGGGTGCGATCGGCGACACGGTCGCGGTGGCCTGGTTCACCGGTGCGCAGGACACGTCGCGCGTGCGCGTGGCCTTCTCGACCGATGCGGGCGCCACCTTCAGCGCGCCGATGCGTGCCGACGACGGCCTGCCCGCGGGGCGCGTGGACCTCGAGATGCTGAGCGGCGACGCCGCACTCGTGAGCTGGATCGAACGGCAGGGTGGGGACACCGCGCAGGTGCGGATGCGCGTCGTGCGCCGGGACGGCACCGTGGAGCCGGCCGTGATCGTGAGCCCGTCGAGCGGCGCGCGGTCGAGCGGCTTCCCGCGCATGGCGCGAGATGCCGAGGGCGTGACGATCGCGTTCACACTGCCGGGCAAGCCCAACCAGGTGAAGGTGGCCCGCGTGCGGGCGGGGACGCGATGAGCGCGCGGCGCCTCCTCCCGGCGCTCGTCGCCGGCGCGGTCGCGGTCGCCTCGTGCACCAGCGCGGGAGAGGCGGCGCGCGCACCGGTCGCCGTGGGCGCGCCCGCACCGGCCTACGCGGCGCAACGACAGGACGGCACCCCGGTCTCGCTCGCCGACCACGCCGGCGACGTGGTGTTGGTGAACATCTGGGCGACCTGGTGCAAGCCGTGCCGCGCGGAGATCCCCGCCCTCGACACGCTGCATCGCCGCTTCGAGGCGCAGGGCCTGCGGATCGCCGGCGTGAGCATCGACGTGGACGACGACCGCGCGAAGGTGGCCGAGTTCGCCGCCTCGCTCGGCGCCTCGTATGCGATCTGGTACGACCCTGACGACAAGGTGAGCACCACCTTCCTCGCGCTCGGCGTGCCCGCGAGCTACCTGATCGGCCGCGACGGGACGTTGCGTTGGCGGCACGTGGGGCCGGTGACGGCGGACGACGGCCCCCTGAACGCGGCGCTCAAGACCGCTCTCGCCGAAGCAGCCCCCGGCGCAGCGCCCACCCCTGCACCGGGTCCCGCCCCGACCCCATGACCCGCGAGATGCGGTATCCCGCGCTGCTCCTGGCGATCCTCGTCGCCTGGACGGCCGCGCTCGGGATCGCCCCGCATTTCCGGCAGGATTGGCTCCTCGAGAACCTGCTCGTGCTCTTCTCGATCCCCGTGCTGGTGCTCACCTATCGGCGGCTGCGGTTCTCGAACGCGGCCTACACCTGTCTCTTCGCGTTCTTCATGTTGCACGAGGTGGGGGCGCATTACACCTACTCGCTCGTCCCCTACGACGCGTGGGGCCGCGCGCTCCTCGGCGTCTCGGTGGACGGCCTGCTCGGGTTCGAGCGCAACATGTTCGACCGCGGCGTGCACCTGCTGTACGGTGTGCTGGTGACGCCGGCGGTGGTGGAGCTGTTCGCCGCGAAGGCGCCGCCGGTCGGCATCTGGCGATTCCTGATGCCTCTCTTCTTCATGAACGCGCACGCGGTGATCTACGAGACCATCGAGTGGCTCGCGGCGGAGGCGTTCGGCGGGGAGCTGGGCGCGGCGTACCTGGGGACGCAGGGCGACGTCTTCGACGCGCAGAAGGATATGGCGCTGGCCTTCGCGGGCACGCTGGTCTCGCTGACGGTCGTGCTCTGGTGGCGTGCCCGCCGCGGCACCCGCGGCAGCGCCGGCTGAGACGCGCCGCCGTTACGACGCCAAGTCGTCGTGGATCGTGACGAGCTTGGTGATCTTCAGCTTCCGGATCCCCGCCGGGAGCTTGAGCACGGCGACCTCGCCGACCTTCTTTCCGAGCAGGGCGCGCCCGATGGGCGAGGACATGGTCACCTGCCCGTCATCGAAGTCCTCGGCGTCGCCGAAGATGAGGTGGTAGTCCTCCTTCACCTTCGTCCCCTGGTCCTCGACGGTGATCTTGGAGCCCATCCCGACGGCATCGGTGGCGATCTGCGACTCGTCGATGGACGAGAGCTTGGAGAGCCGCTGCGTGAGGTGCCCGAGACGCGCCTGCACGAACTGCTGCCGTTCGAGGGCGGCCTTGTACTCCGAGTTCTCGCGGAGGTCGCCGAGCTCGACGGCCTTCCGGATCTCGTTGGGGAGCGTGACGTTGAGCTCGAAACGGAGCTTCTCCGCCTCGTCGGTCAACTTCTGCTTGAGGGCCTCGATCATGCTCATGTGGATCCCGTCTCTCGGGCGTAGAAAAATCCGACGCCCGGCCATCCCTGGCCGGGCGCCGGGGGCGTCCTGCGTCTTTGTCAAAGTTACGTCCGGGTACCGCGGCCTTCAAGCAGGATCGCCGCCTGAGCCTCGCGGGACCGCCCGCCCGCTGTCACCCCCAACGGTCAGGCTCCGCGCGCAGTAATTTGACCGGGCGGCGGTCACCCGTCGCCGGCTCCTCCTTCGGGGTACCAACGGCATGACCATCGATCGTTCCATCACAGTGTGCGCGACGCGCGCGCGCCACATCAGCGTCGTCGCGTGTCTCCTCGCCCTGGCCTCGCTCGCGCCGATGGGCGCTCCGCTCGCCGCGCAGGCGCGTCCCTCCGCCGTCCCTCCCTCGGCGACGCCCGCCGGCGCCTTCACCAGCATCGACTGGCGCCTCCTCGCCGGGCTCGATTACGAGACGGGGAAGGCGTCGGACACGCTCAAGAAGCTCGATGGCCAGCATGTCCGCGTCCCCGGCTTCATCGTGCCGCTCGACGACGCCGATCAGGAGGGGGCCGAGTTCCTGCTCGTCCCGTACTACGGCGCGTGCGTGCACACACCGCCGCCGCCGCCCAACCAGATGGCGTTCGTGCAGATGGCGGGGCGCAAGGCGGTCAAGCTCGGGCTCTTCGACGCCGTTTGGCTCGAGGGGACGTTGCGCATCACGAACTATGACTCGCCCTATGGTCAGGTCGGCTACCAGATCGAGGCGACGAGCATGAAGCCGTACACGGGTCGGTGAGCCGTCCGGCCGCCTCCGGCCCGGCCATCGCGCTCCGCGACGTCCGCTTCGCCTATCGCGGCGGCCGCGACGTGATCGACATCCCCGCGCTCGAGGTGGGGCGCGGCGAGCGGCTTTTCCTCCACGGTCCGAGCGGCAGCGGCAAGACGACGCTGCTCGGCCTCCTCGCCGGCGTGCTCGCGCCACGCAGCGGCTCCATCGCCGTGCTCGGCACCGAGGTCAGCGCCCTCTCAAGCGGCGCGCGCGACCGCTTCCGCGCCGAGCACCTCGGGTACGTGTTCCAGATGTTCAACCTGATCCCGTATCTCTCGGTGCGGGACAACATCACGCTGCCGTGCAAGCTGTCGGCGGCGCGTCGCGGACGGTTGCGCGGAGCGGCTCCGGAGACGGAGGCGAACGCCCTCGCTGCGCGCCTCGGGATCGCCGGATTGCTCGACGAACCGGTGACGGCGCTCAGCGTCGGTCAGCAGCAGCGCGTGGCGGTGGCGCGCGCGCTCATCGGCGCGCCTGAGGTCGTCGTCTGCGACGAGCCGACCAGCGCGCTGGATGCGGACCGGCGCGATCGCTTCCTCGAACTGCTCTTCGCGCGCTGCGACGAGGCGGGGAGCGCGCTGGTGTTCGTGAGTCATGACCTCGGCCTCGCCTCCCGCTTCGGGCGGACCGTCGAGTTGCGCGACGTGAACCGCGCGGCCGCGCCCGTCACGGGCGATGACCCCGAGGCGGCGCGATGAGCGTCCTCCTCGCGCTGGCCTGGCGCTCGCTGCGCAACCGGCGGTTGATCTCCACGCTCACCATCGCGAGCATCGCGCTCTCGGTCGCGCTGCTCGTCGGCATCGAGCATGTGCGCCTCGGGGTGCGCGAGAGCTTCCAGGGGACCATTCGCGGCACCGACCTGATCGTCGGCGCGCGTGGCGGCACCACGCAGGTGCTGCTTTCGACGGTCTTCGGGATGGCAACCCCGAGCGGCACGGTCTCGTGGGCGACGTACGAGCGGTGGGCGGCGCATCCGGCGGTGAAGTGGACCATCCCCTTCGCACTGGGCGACGCGCACAAGGGCCACCGGGTGATCGGCACGACGGCGGCGTTCTTCGAGCAGTACCGGTTCCGTGATCAGCAGGTCTCCTTCGCCTCTGGACACGCCCCGGCGACCGAACATGAGATCGCGATCGGAAGCGAGGTCGCGGAGCGACTCGGCTACGCGGTGGGGGATTCGGTGGTGCTCGCGCACGGCGTGGCCGCGGTCTCGTTCGCCGAGCACACGGCGCACCCCTTCATCGTGAGCGGCGTGATCGCGCGGACCTTCACGCCGATCGACCGCGCCCTCTACACGACGCTCGACGGGCTCACCGAGATGCACGAGTCCGAAGAGGCCGCAGGGGGCCTGATGATGGGTCCGCCGCCGACCCCCGTCGCCCCCGGCGGAGAGCCGCCCATCACGGCGTTCCTCGTGGGGACGAAGAACCGCGTGGAGACGATCCAGCTGCAGTTCGAGATGAACCAGGACCGGAGCGAGCCCCTCACTGCGATCATCCCCGGCGTCGCGCTCGCACAGCTGTGGCAGACGATCGGCAGCGCCGAGGTGGGGCTGCGCGTGGTGGCCCTGTTCACCGTGCTGGTGGGGCTCATCGGGATGTGCGTCGCGCTCTATGCCTCGCTGGAATCGCGCAGGCGCGAGATGGCGATCCTGCGCGCGGTGGGCGCCGGCCCGCGGGCGATCGTCTCGCTCCTCGTATTCGAATCGGCGCTCCTCGCGGCCACGGGCGCGGCGACGGGAGTCCTACTCGTGTACAGTGTCATCGCAGGGGTGCGCTCCGCGGTCGAGGCCCGGTTCGGGCTCGCCCTCACGATGCACGCGCTCGGCGCCGTCGAGTGGGGCTACCTCGGCCTCGTCGTGGTCGCGGGGACGCTTGTCGGGGTTCTCCCGGCATGGCGCGCGTACCGGTCCTCATTGGCTGACGGGCTCTCGCCGAAGCTGTAAGTTCTCCGGACCAATATCCCTCCTTGAGGAGTCGCTCGTGTCCGTTCGCTCGTTGCTCGCCCTCGTCCTGCTCGGCGGCGCGGCCGCCAGTCCGCTCGCCGCACAGCCTGGTCGCCCGGCCGCACCGGTCAATCGCGACCGCTCGGCCGATCCCATCCCGAGTGCCGAGTGGCCCGCGCACATTCGTCGCGATGCGGCCACCAACGCGGGCGTGTTGCGGATCGTCGAGGAAGGGATGCGGCGCTCGCAATCGCAAACGCTCGCGCAGGTGCTCCTCGACCGGCACGGCCAGCGTCTCACGGGCTCCCCTCAGTCCGATGCGGCGCAGGACTGGCTCGTGGCGACCTACAAGTCGTGGGGCGTGAACGCTCGGCGTGAACAGTACGGCACCTGGCTCGGCTGGGACCGCGGCGTGACGCACGTCGACCTGGTGAGCCCGCGGGTCCGCTCGCTCGAGGCGACGGCGATGGCGTGGAGCCCCGCCACGCCGGCGCCGGTGGAGGCCGAGGTGATCACGTATCCGTCGGGGATCTCGACCCCTGACGCGTTCGATGCCTGGGTGCCGAACGTCCGCGGGAAGGTCTTCCTGATGAACGTCCCGCGCCTCTCTTGCCGCTCGCCTCAGCAGTGGCAGGAGTTCGGCACGAGCGAGGAGATCGCGCGCGTGAACGAGGCGCAGCAGCAGATGCAGCTCGAGTGGAACCAGCTGAACGTCGCCATGAGCGGTGGCAAGTCCGTCTGGCAGAAGCTCAAGGAGGCCGGCGCGGTGGCCGTCTTCACCTTCCAGTGGTCGAACTACCCGGGGATCAACAAGGTCTTCGGCTCGCCCAACCAGACGCTCCCGACCTTCGCGATCGGCTGCGAGGACTACGGGCTGCTGTTCCGGCTCGCGCGCAACGGGCAGGGCCCCAAGGTCCGCGCGTTCACCGACAGCCGGCTCCTCGGCGAGCGCCCGGTGCACAACGTGATCGCGGAGATGAAGGGGACGGAGAAGCCGAACGAGTACATCATCCTCTCGGCGCACTTCGATTCGTGGTCGGCGAGCTCCGGCGCGACCGACAACGGGACCGGCACCATCACGATGATGGAGGCCATGCGCATCCTGCGCGCGGTGTATCCCAACCCGAAGCGCACGATCATCGTCGGGCACTGGAACGGCGAGGAGCAGGGACTGAACGGCTCGCGCGCCTACAGCGAGGACCACCCCGAGGTGGTGAACGGACTCCACGCGCTGTTCAACCAGGACAACGGCACCGGCCGCATCGTGAACCTCTCCGCCGGCCCGATCGCCGGCGCCGGTGACCGTCTCGCGGGCTACCTCCGCGAGATCCCGAACGAGTTCACGCGCTACATCCGCTTCCAGCCGGTGAGCGGCCAGGCGACGGGGGGTAGCGACAACGCGAGCTTCGCCTGCTACAAGGCGCCGGCCTACGGCACCGGCGCGCTCGGCTGGGACTACTCGTCCACCACCTGGCACACCGACCGCGACAGCTTCGACAAGGTCGTCGAGTCCGACCTGCGCCACAACGCGACGCTGCTCGCGATGCTGGTGTACCTCGCGAGCGAGGACCCGACCTTCCAGCCGCACCAGGTGATCGACCCGCTGCCGGCCGCCCCGAATGGACAGCCCGGCGTCTGGCGCGAGTGCGTGAAGGCGCAGCGACAGGTGCCGGCGGCGACGCGATAAGCCGGGACGGGCGGCGATGCACAGGACACGCACGGCGCCCATGCGGTGGATGCGGTGGCTTGCGGGTGCCAGCTTGGCCGTCGCCGCGGTCACCCCTGCGCGCGCGCAAGTGGACGTCACGTCCCTGAACTCGTGGCGGGTCGCGCGGTTCACGGGTGCCGGGCTCCGCTCGCCGATCATCACGTCACTGACCGAATCGGAATCCGGCCGCATCTGGGTCTCGACCGCCTCCGGCATCGCCTGGTTCGACGGCTGGCGCTTCCGCGACGGACGCACCGAACCGAACACGCTGAATCGGGCTGCGCTCGCCATCCGGCCGATGCGGGGCGACTCGGTGCTCGTCCTCATGAACAACCTGCTGTACGTAGGCGACACCTCGGGATTCGTCCAGCGGCCGATCCTGGGCAGCACGGCCGATCCCGCGGACACGGTCGAGCAGATCGTCTCCGACGCGGTCTGGACCTCGGACGGGATGCTGCTGCTCCTGCGGGACGGGAACGCCACGGACACGCCGCGGCTGGCGCGATGGAACGGCTCGCGCGCCGTGCCGATCCCCGCTCCCGCCTCGCTGGAAGGGCGCGCGGTCGCCGCACTGTTCCCGGCGCCGCGCGGCGGTGCGTGGCTCAACACGACCGCAGGGCTCCATCGCCTCGAGGGAGACCGCTGGCGCCTCGTCCTCCCGAGCAGCGGACGCGCGATGCTCGTCACCCGGTTGGTCGAGGATGCCGACGGTCGGGTGGTGGCGAGCGTGGCGGGCGGCGCGGGACCGAGCGGCGTGTGGACCTGGCGCGGCGCGGAGCGTCCGCGGCATGAGGCCAGTGAGGGCGAGGATGAACTGCTGAGCCTCAGCGTCAACGCCAGCGGCGAGGTCCTCGCGGCGCATCGCGGCGGATACCTGCGCCAGCGCGTGGGCAGCGTGTGGAGCTCCTACGATGCGCGCGTCGGCGCCCTCGCGGACGTTCGCGCCGCGTTGCGCGATCGCGAAGGCGACCTCTGGATCGGGACCGGCCAGGGCATGGTGCTCTTCCGTGAATCATCGCAACTGTGGGGAGGACGTCCGCACGGCTTTCCCAGCCTGCGGGACCGCGTGAACGCGCTCGCGTTCGCCCCCGATAGCGCACTCTGGGTCGGCACCGCCGACGGCGTCGACGTCTTCGAGGCGCTGGGTGCGATCCGCCACGTGGGCGAGGCGCGTGGGATCCGGCTCCGCACGGTGACCACCGTCGCGCGAGATTCGAGCGGCAACATGTGGATCGGGAGCGGGAGCGACCTCACCGGCGCACTGCGCTGGGACGGGCGGGGGTGGACGCACTTCGGCGCGCGCGAGGGGCTCGGGGCGGCGCACATCCACCGGATCGTGGTCACGCGCAGCGGGGCCATCTGGTTCCTCGGCATCGGCGAGGGGACCGCCGACCAGCCCGACGGGCCGGGAGCGTTCGTGCTCGACTCCGGACGTTTCCGCCACGTCGGCACGGGCGATGGACTGCCGTCGGGACGGGTCTACGACTTCGCCGAGGCCCGCGATGGGACGCGGTGGTTCGGAACGGCGGCGGGCCTGAGCCGCTGGCGCAACGGGGAGTGGACGCACTGGAAGGCGCGGCGCGGTCGCACCGCCACGCGGGCCTTCCGCGACACGCCCATCCGCGTCTTTGCCCTCGACGTGGACTCGACGGGCACGCCCTGGTTCGGGGGCGGGAGCGGCGACTTCCCGTACGGACTCGGCACCATCGAAGCGGATACGCTGCGGTTCTTCAACATGAACGACGGCTTGCTCAGCAATGCCGTCCACTCCGTGCAGGTCGGACGGGACGGCGCGATCTGGGTCGGGACGGCGAACGGCCTGTCCGCCTACCGCGATGGCGCCTGGTTCAGCCTCGGCACCGACCGAGGGCTGGGCTTCCCGCAGATCTGGCCGCTCGTCGTGGATGAGTCGGTCGTCACGATCGGCACGCTCGGCGGCGGCGTCCGACAGTTCTCGCTCGCAGCGGCGTCGATGCCGCCTCCGCAGGTGCTCGTGCCGCCGCCGACGATCGGCACCGGTGTCGCGAACATCACCTGGACGCCGCTCGCGTGGCGCGGGGCGATCCCGAGTGCGCTCATCGACACGCGCATGCGGGTGGACGGCGGTCCCTGGAGCGCATGGACCACGACGCGCTCGAGCATCCTCTCGATCCCGGGAGGGCACCACCGCGTGGAACTCCAGGCCAAGGGACTCTACGCACCGGTCGACGGCCCCATCACCGCGGTCGAGTTCGACGTCCCCGGCCCGATCGTGACGCGCCCCGCCTTCTTCATCCCGGTCGGCGCCCTGCTGCTCCTCCTCATCGCCCTCTCGGTCGCCAGCGCACGGCGCCAGCGCCGTGATGCCGATGTGCTGCGGGAGAGCGAAGGGCGGTTCCGCGCGCTCGCCGGCGCCACCACCGAGGGCATCGCGATCTCGGTCGGCGACCGCATCGTGGAGGCGAACGAGCAGCTCCACCGGATGCTCGGGTTGCCTGACGGCTCGTTGCGCGGGCGGGCGGTGCCGTCGGTGCTCGGCCCCGACGCGGGGCCTTCCGAGCACGGCGCCGCGCGCGCGACGACGCTCCAGCGGGCCGATGGCGAGCGGTTCCCGGCAGAGGTGCGCGAACGCGCGGCACCATACCTCGGGGCCGAGGCGCGCATCGCCGCCGTGCAGGACCTGTCGGAGGCCGTCGCCACCCGTCGCGCCCTGCGCGAATCCGAGGAACGCTTCGAGACGATCTTCCGCAAGAGTCCCACCGCCATCGTCCTGACGAGCTGGCCAGAGGGCCGGTTCGTCGACGTGAGCGAGGGCTTCGAACTCGCGACCGGACACTCCCGCGAGGACCTCGTGGGACGCACGGCCACGGAGTTGGGCCTTTATCATCACGCGGACGACCGGGACCGTCTCCGGTCCGCGCTCGAGCACGACGGGAAGGCGGGCGGAGCCGAGGTCCTCATGCACCGTCGTGACGGGACGCTCCGCAGCCTCCTCGGCACGTTCGTGCACCTCGAACTCGATGGCCGTCCGCACGTCCTCGGTGCGCTGACCGACATCACCGACCGGCGCACCCTCGAGGCACAGCTGCTCCAGTCACAGAAGATGGAAGCCGTCGGGCGCCTCGCCGGCGGGGTCGCGCACGATTTCAACAACCTGCTCACGGTCATCCTCGGACACGCCGACCTGCTTCGCGCCGCGGTCCACGAACCCACGGCGCTCGCCGACATCGGCGATATCCACGCGGCCGCGCAGCGGGCGGCCGATCTCACCCGACAGCTGCTCACCTTCGCGCGGAAGCAGCGCATCTCGCCGCGCATCGTCGAGCTCGGCGGGCTCGTGCAGCGCACGCAACGCATGCTCGCGCGGCTCCTCGGCGAGCGGATCGCCATCGAGGCGCGCATCGAGGCCGACCTCCCGCAGGTGATGGTCGACGCCGGACAGATCGAGCAGGTGATCGTGAACCTCGCGGTGAACGCGCGCGACGCGATGCCGCAGGGCGGACGCCTGACGATCGAGGCGACCACCGTGGAGCTCGACGAGGAGTACGCGCGTGACCATGCGCACATCACCGCCGGCGAGTACGCGCTGATCGCGATGAGCGACACGGGGATGGGAATCCCCGACGACGTGCTGCCCCGCATCTTCGAGCCCTTCTTCACGACCAAGGAGGTCGGCGAAGGGACGGGGCTGGGACTCTCCATCTGCTACGGCATCGTGCGCGAGGCGGGCGGCCACATCGCGGTGTACAGCGAGGTGAACAAGGGCACGACGGTGCGGATCTACCTGCCGGCGCGCCCGCAGCTCGAGGAGGATGTCGCCGAGTCCGCTCCGCCGGCCATCGTCGGCGGCTCGGAGGTCGTCCTCGTGGTCGAGGATGAGGCGTTGGTCCGAGCCTTGGTCGAGCGGACGCTCCGATCGCTCGGGTACACGGTGGTGAGCGCGGGCAATCTCGCCGACGCGGTCGCCGCGGTCGACCGGATGCCGGTGCCGCCACGCGTTCTCGTCACCGACGTCGTGCTCCCCGGGGCCGGCGGGCCGGAGATCGCCCGGGCCCTCCGCGCCCGACTCCCGGAGCTCGCGGTGCTCTACATCTCCGGCTACACCGAGCGCGGCTCCTCGTCGACGACCGCCCTCGATGCGCCCCTCCTCTCCAAGCCCTTCACGGCGGCAGAGCTGGCGGCGGCCATCCGGCGGCAACTGGACGGCACCGCGTCCCCCTGAGCCGCCGCGGGTCGGTGCCCCACGGCGTGGCGTCCCTGTGACCTGGGTCGTTGGTCGCCGGAGCTCCCACGGCGTAGGTTAGGGGGAGATGCCACCGTTCCGTCGGCTCCGCGCACGCCCCCGAACGATCCTCGCCGCCCTCGGGCTCGCGGGATTGTCGTTGCTCTCCTGCGGCCGTGAACTCACGGGCCCGGAGCGGGGCCTGCGCATCGCGAGCGGACTCTCGTTCATCGGGCAGTATCCGGGACCGCTCGCCTCGGTGGCCGAAGGGGCGGGGTCGGTGGTGCCCTTCGAGCGCGTGCGGATCGTGTTCCGGCGCAGCGACGGCACGGCCGCCCTCGACACCGTCGTGAACTTCCCGTCGAACGCGGACTCGATCGCCCTCGACCTCCGGCTGGAGCTCGCGAGCGACGCGCCGCCCCAGGGCGAGGCGCTCGCCCTCTCCCTCGCGTACATGAACTCGTCGGGAGATACCGTCTTCCGCGGCGGACCGATCCCGGTGGTGGCGCAGGTGCGCGCGCCGGGGGCGCCGCCGCCGGCCCCGGCGCCGGTCCCGCTCACCTACACCGGACCGGGCGCCAACGCGACGGCGGTCGTGATCGCCCCCGAGACGCTCACCGTCACTGCGGGTGACCCCTTCGCCTTCAGCGCGGTCGCGCGCGACGGCCAAGGCAACGCGGTCACCGGCACCCCGATCGTCTACACGACGCTCGATCCGGCACGGGCGACGCTGACGT
Organism: Gemmatimonadaceae bacterium; assembly: GCA_044229035.1. Lineage (GTDB taxonomy): Bacteria > Gemmatimonadota > Gemmatimonadetes > Gemmatimonadales > Gemmatimonadaceae > Pseudogemmatithrix. Next base: position 34,350 of record JBGATT010000011.1, read on the forward strand.
CGCAGAGCGCGGGCAGTGGCACGGCCACCGCCCTGCGCGGCATCGCGCGCATCGAGGCACAGTTGCCCACGGGCGCGGCGAGCGACACGGCCTACCTCGTCGTGCTGCCGCGCCCCGGCGCGCTCGCCGTCGTCAGCGGCGGTGCACAGTCGGGGCTCGCCGGCACCGCGCTCGGCCAGCCCGTCACCGTGCGTCTCACCGCGACCGACGGCCAGCCGCTCGCCGATCGCGCCGTCTCCCTCGCGGTGACGGGCGGCGGCGGCAGCGTGGCCGCGCTCGACACGCTCACCGACGCGGCCGGACTCTTCCGATTCTCGTGGACGCTCGGAACGGCCGGCGCGCAGAGCGTGAGCGTGAGCAGCGCAGGGGTCACCGCGATCTCCGTCGGGGCGACCGCCGCACCCAACGGGGCGGTCCGGATGGCGATCACGCAGGAGGTCGGTGCGACCTATCAGGCCGGCGACAGCATCCCGGCGCTCATCGCCGAGGCGCAGTTGGCCGATGGGTCGCGCGACACGAGCTTCGCCGATTCGGTGTTCCTCGGCTTCGCGATCAACCCGACCGGCGCGACGCTCGTCGGCGTGACCCGGGTGCGCGCCGTGGCCGGCGTCGCGCGATTCGAGGAGTTCCGACTCGAGCGCGCGGGCAGCGGCTATCGCCTGCTCGTCGGGCGGCCGGGGCTCACTCCGGACACCACGACGGCCATCGCGATCACGGCGCGTCCAGCGAGTCGCCTCGACCTGTTCGCCGGCGGTGGACAGAGCGCCGCGCCCGGTGCCCCGCTCCCGGCGCCGATCATGGTGCGCACCACCGATTCCTACGACAACCCGGTCGCCGGCGTGATCGTCTCCTTCGCGACCGCGAACGGGTCGCTCGGCGCCAGCCTCGACACGACGGATGCCACCGGCGCCGCCAGTACGACCTGGACCCTCGGCGCCATCGTCGGCGCGCAATCGATGACCGTGACGGCGACCGGGCTCACCGGGTCGCCGCTCACCGTGACGGCGAGCGGCAGCGCGGGCATCGCGACGACGACGCTCGCGCCGCAACTCGACACGCTCACCGCGATCGGCGCGTCGCGACTGCTCGTGCCGACGTCGCGCGACGGCGCGAACAACATCACGCCCGGCACCTACACCTGGCTCTCGCGCGATCCCGCGTTCGTGAGCGTGAATGACAGCGGTCGCGTCGTCGCCGTCGCCAATGGCGCCACCTGGGTCGTGGCCACCGAGGCGGGCGGCACGCGCGACTCGGCGCGGGTGGTGGTGGACCAGCGACTCGCGACCATCCGCGTCTCGCCCGATCCACGCACGATCTATCTCGGTGCCTCGTTCCAGTTCTCCGCCGTCGCGGTCGACGGGCTCGGCGTGGCACTCACGAACCAGCCGACCTTCACCTGGACGACGGCGTCGGGATCGATCGCGTCGATCAGCGCGACCGGCAACGCGACCGGCGTCGGGCTCGGCGGGACGCAGGTGCGCGCGACCGCCGGGGCCGTCACCGGCGTGGCGAGCCTCACCGTGCTCACGCCGATCACGCGCATCGCCGTCGTGCGCGACTCGACCGGCTTCGTGGTGAGCGACACCTTCTCGCTGGCGGCGTTGGCGCGGACGCGCAGCTACCGCGCGATCGCCTACGATACGCTCGACGTCGTGATGCCGGGCATCACGTTCGCCTGGGCATCGTCGAATCCCTCGGTCGCGAGCCTCGACTCGGTGGGCACGGCGACGGCGCGCGCGCTCGCCGTGGCCAACGGCTTCACGGCGGTCCGCGCCACCGCGCAGGGCGTCGTCGGCACCGCGGCCCTGACCGTCGCGCAGGTGATGACCACGGTCGAGCTCTCGCCGGCGAGCGTGAGCGTCGCACCGCAGGGCTCGGTGGTGCTCACGGCGCGCCGGCGTGACGCGAACGGGTTCTTCATCCCCGGCGGCACCTTCACGTACGCCTCGGCGGACGGCGCGATCGCGACGATCTCCGCGACGGGCGTGGTGACCGGAGTGGCGGTGGGCGGGACGACGGTGACCGCGACGAGCGGTGCCGTGACGTCGGCGCCGACGACGGTGACGGTGACCAACAGCGTGCCGGCGATCATCTCGTTCGGGCGCGACACGCTCGCGATCGGGCGCTCGGCGGTGAATGCGTCGATTCCGGTCTATCTCAGCCGCCCGAACGGCGCGCCGGTCACGGTGAACCTCGCGGTCGCCGACACCTTCGCGTTCTTCTCGACCGCCTCCGTCACGATCCCGGCCGGGCAGACCGCCGCGGCGGCGAACCTCAACGGGCGCAACGCGGGCACGACGCAGGTGTTCGCGACCGATGGCAGCGCGACGGGCTACGCCGGCGACACGGCGGTGCTCGCGGTGCAGGCGTCGGTCCGCTTCACGAACGCGAACTACTCACTGCTCGTGAACGACGAGCTCTCGACGCAGGTGCTGCTCACCGATCCCTCGCCGGCGGGCGGGACGTTCATCACCTACACCTTCGGCACGCCGGGTCGCGCGACGGTGTCGCCGGATCCGGCCTTCATCCCGGCGGGCCAGCTCGCGGCGAACGTGGTGCTGCGGGCGACGGCGGCGGGCGGGACCACGGTCACGCCGGCGGCGACCGGCGTCACCGGGACGGCGTCGAGCGTGAACACGGTCGCGCCGGTGTTGACGCTCGCGCGTCCCTACACGAGCCTCGGCGTCGGGCAGTTCCGCAACGACTGGTACGTGTACACGCCGCAGAACGTGAACACGCCCGTCGCGATCACGCTCACGAGCTCCGATTCCGCCGCGCTCCGCCTCGACCAGCCGGTGGTGACGATCCCCGCCGGCAACAACTACGTGTATTTCACGACGCGCGGCGAGGCACCGGGGACGTCCACCATCACCGCGACGGCGCCGGGCTGGACCGTGGCGAACCTGTCGATGACGGTGACCTCGCCGCAGCTCGGGATCGCGGGCGGCGGGACGCTCAACACGACGAATCCCGAGGTCGGCCTGACGGTGTACGCCGAGGACTCGACGAACACGGCGCACTGGCGCTCCAACGCGCTCGCGATCACGGTGTCGTCGAGCGACACCACCGTGATGCGCGTCAACACGCCGAACGTGGTGATCGGCGCCGGGCAGTACTTCACGAGCACACTGCGCGTGATCCCCGGCGGCACGCCGGGCACCGCGTGGATCCGCGTCACGGCGAGCGGTCATCGACCGGACTCGGTGCAGTACACGACGATCGGGCCGCGCCTCCGGAACCAGCTCGCGACCGTTCGCGTGGGAGCCGGTCAGAACCGCCCCGACCACTACGTCTACACGCCCAACAACGTGACGGCGCCGCTCGTCGTGCGCCTCGCCTCGAGCGACCCGGCCGTCGCCACCGTTCCCGACTCGGTGGTCATCCCGATCAACACGAACTACGCCTACTACACGCTGCGCGGCATCACGCCCGGCACGGTGCAGATCGTCTCGACCGCGGTCGGCTACCAGCCCGACACCGTCGGGTTCCAGGTGACGTCACCCAAGCTCTACGCGCAGGGTGGCGGGACGCACAACAACTACGCGCCACCGGTCGGGTTCACCGTGTACTCGGCGGACACGTTGAACCAGGCGCACTACGCCACGGACACCATCCGGATGGCGTTCAGCTCGTCCGACACGACCGTGGTGCGCGTGACGGAGGCGGACACCATCCTGCCGGGCGAGTACTACACGTCGAATGGTCGCGTGAGCTTCGTCGGCGTCGGGTCGGCATGGGTGCGCGCGACCGCCCCCGGCATGCGCGCGGACTCGATGCTCTACACCGTGGTCCAGCCGCGCATCCAGTTCAGCTTCGGCTCGTACCGCATCGGGCGCCGGCAGTACCGGCAGCCGACCGAGTTCTACGTCTACACGCCGAACAACCCGATCGCGCCGCTGAACGCGACCATCACGCAGACGAACGCGACGGCCGACTCGCTCACCGGCACGGCGCTCACCATTCCCGTCAACCTGAACTACGCGTACTTCGGCATCGCCGGACGGGAGACGGGCGTCGACACGCTCATCGTCACCGCCCCCGGCTACCTGCCCGACACCGCGTTCGTCCAGATCACCAGCCCCCGCCTCACCGGCGGCGGGCTCTCGGCGAACGTCACGACGACCACGCCGCCGCAGGCGACGATCATCTACGTCACCGACTCCGTCGGGACGGCGCACTACTCGCTCGACACCGTGCTGTTCCGCGCGAGTTCGAGCGATGACGCCGTGATCCAGCCCGACAGCGTCGGCTTCCGGCTCCTTCCTGGCGCCTACTACGTCCAGCCGCGCGTCCGCTTCGTCGGCCCGGGCACGGGAAGCATCACCTGGGGTGACTCGCTGGGGACCGGCTACGGCAGCATCACGTCGAACACGGTGACCGTCACCGGTCCCTCGCTCAGCTTCGTGAACTCGTACCCGGTGCTCGGCATGCGGCAGTACCGGCTCGGGACCGGCGCCTACGTGTCCATCCCCAACGCGATCGGCGCACCGCTGGTCGTGCGCCTCGTCTCGACCGATCCGGCCGTGGCGACGGTACCCGACAGCGTGATCATCCCGCCGGGCCAGAACTACGCCTACGTCGACGTGCGCGCACAGAGCAGCATCGGCACGGTGCAGTTGCAGGCGACCGCCCTGGGGTACGCCAGCGCGTCGACCACGCAACAGGTCACCGCGCCGCGCTTCCTGATCTCGACCACGACGACGCTGCGCACGACGCAGCCCGCGCCCAACCTCACCGTCCAGGCGGCGGACGCGAACGGATCGGCGCACTACGTCTGGGAGCCGGTCACCGTCACGCTCACCTCGTCGTCGCCGAGCACGGCGTCCATCGACAGTGCGTCAGTGGTGATCGCGGCGGGCAACTACATCAACAGCACGGCGCGCGTGCTGCCGTTGACACCCGGCACGACGCAACTCACGGCCAGTGACGCGCGGATCGAGAGCTACCGCTACAACGAGGCGAACGTCACCGTCTCCGTC
>JBGATT010000140.1:0-8760 GCA_044229035.1 Gemmatimonadaceae bacterium
GTCGAACTCGCGGTAGACCGTGCGGCGCGACACCGCGGCCGCGGCCGCGAGGTCGGGCACGCCGCGGAACGCCGCCGGCGTGTGGATCACCCGCTCGACCGCGCGCGCGACCTCGGCGGGCAATCGGCGGAGCGGCACCTCGAGGCGCGCGAGCAGCGCCGCGCCGAGCGCGACGCCCGGCTGCGCGGCGAGCACGGCCTCGAGGCGCCACGACTCGTCGTCAAGGTCATGGAGCACGAGCTGCGTGAACCCGGCGCGCCCGAGCGCGGCCAGCGCCGGCGCCGTCGCCGCCCCCAGCGCCGCGTAGAGCACGAACGGCATCGACGGGAAGCGCGCGCGGAGCGCGACGATCGGGGCCGCGTCGGTGCGTCCCCCGCCGAACGCGGGGTCGGCGATCACCACATCCACGGCGCAGCGGCGCACCAGGCTCGCCGCATGCTCCCAGTCCGCCGCCTCGTGCACCACATGCGGGGCGGGGAGCGCGGCACGCAGGCGCTCGAGGCGCGCGGGCGGGAGGCAGGCGAGCACGATCATCGCGACGGCTCCGGCGCGAGTCCCGCGCCGCGCAGCGCCTCGGCGATCGCGCGCGCGACCTCGATCGCCGTCGCGCGATCCGATTCCGCGCGCCGCGGGGACGGCCGCGTCGCGGCCAGGCGGATCGTCTCGCGGGCCCCTCGCGTCACGCGGGCGGCATCGATGGCGCCCATCGTCTCGAGCCAGGCGGCGAGGGCCTCGAGGATCTCGTCACGCTCGGGGACCCCCGGCGCCAGGTCGAACGCGCGGAAGGCCTGGCGCGCCGCGCCGCCGCGGTCGCCGCGCGCCCAGCTGAGCTGCGCCCGCTCGTAGAGCAGCATCGACGTCACCACCGCGGACTGCGCGTCCTCCGCATCACCGATCAGCTCGTCGATCATCGCGTCCGCCGCGGCATGATCGCCCCGGTCCCAGAGGACCTTCGCGCGGCCCAGCCGGGCCAGCAGCTGCCGGAGGCGGTCGCGGTCGCGGTACGCGAGGGCCGCGGCCTGCGCGTACGACTGGTCGGCCCATCCGAGCTCGCCCGCGCGACGCAGGCACCGGCCGGCGCGCATCAGGCTCTCGTACGCGAGGTCGAGCTGCGTGTTCGGGTCCGCGTGCCGCGCGATCGTCGCGAACACGTCCCCCGCCTCGGCCTGGTGACCCCGCGACTCGAGCAGCGCCGCGAGCGCGTGCAGGCGCGGCAGCAGCGGATGCGGTTCCGCGGCCGGGAGCGTCACCAACGTGTCGGTGATCGCGGCGAGGATCTGCCGGAGCTCGGCATCGACCTCGAGCCGGGCGATGTCGTCGCGCGTGGTCGTGAGCGCGCGCGAGGAGTCGGCGGAGACCGCCGCGCCGAACGCGACCCAGTGGTCGAAGAGCCGGAGCGTGAGGAAGGCCGCCTGCGCCGCGCGGAAGCGCGGGTCCTCAGGCGCGACCGCCGCCATCGTCTCGAGCAGCGAGACGTGACGGAGCGCGGGAGACGGGGTGCGGCGGCGGCGGATCGGCATCGCTGTCCGAAGCTACGGCCGATGTCGCACGATCCTCCCGCCCGCTGTCACAGATTGACGCTATCGGGCACGAACGGAGGGTTCCGGGGCCGACCCGGCCACGTACCGCCCCCGCCGCTCGATCACTCCGAGCCACATCTCCAGCTCCTCGGCGAACACCTGGATCCGCGGGATCCGCAGCGGATCGAAGGCGCTGTCGTACGGGCTCCGCGCCGGCCCGCCGGAGACCATGAGGATCGCGTCGAGCGTGTAGCGGGTGGTGCGCTTGGACCGCGGGTCGGTCCAGGCGCCCGCGCGCAGCAGCCCGCGGTCCTTCGGCCAGATGCCGAGGGGCAGCGCGAGGGTGCGCATCTGCACGTTCGTCCCCGCGGAGTCGAGCGCCATCTGGGCGCGCGCCACCTGCTCCTGCACGCCCGCCGCGCTCATGCGCGCGAGGTTCGCGTGCCAGAGCGTGTGGTTGCACAGCTCGTACCCGCCGCGTGCGAGGTACTGCACCTTCTTCATGCGCCACTCGGTGCGCTGCCCCTGGATCCCCTTGTCGCCGAAGAAGGCGTGCCCTTCGGTGGCGCTCGGGAGCATGCAGAAGACGGCGCGGCCCTTCCATTCGGGATGCCGCGCCGCGAACGCCTCCCACACACCGAGCGCGGAGGTGGGATCGACGACGAGGGAGTCGCCGCGCTGCAGGAAGCGGAACTGCCCGGGCGACGCATCGTCGAAGGTGATCACCACCGGCGAGAGGCCGGGCCCCACGTCGATGCGCCGCTCGACGAGTTGGCGCACGGTGATGGGGCGATAGCCGCGCGCATGGAGCAGCTCGAGGTCCTTGGCGAAGCGCTGCCAGTTCCGCGACCAGCGGCTCTCGCGCTCGCCGATCAGGTGGTACTCGAGGACGGGGATCACGCCGAGGCGGTTCGGCGTGCGCGCGGGCGTGGACGGCGTGGCGGGCTGGGCAGCGAGCGAGGTCGCGAACGACACCAACACGAGCAGCGAACGGGGGGACTTCAGCATGCGCGCAACTTAACGGGTGCGCTTCACCTCGCGGTTCGCGTCGCCCTCGCAGGGTGCGCCTGCTGTGCGCCCAGCCGTCGTCGTCCTTGCGCGATCAGCCGAGCACCCCGACGCGCGCCGGCCCGTCGAATCCGGGGAAGAGCGTGTCGAGCCGCGTCGTGCCGAGATGCCCGGTCACGGCCTCGCTGAAGACGGTGCGGAAGTCGGTGGTGAGCGCGAGGTCGCGTCCCTCGTGCAGCTGCTCCCGCGCGAGCCCGGGCCACCGCCCATGCACGCGCCCGCCCTTCACGCCGCCGCCGATGGCGAACATGGCGCCGGCATGGCCGTGGTCGGTGCCGCCGTTCCCGTTCTGCCGCGCCATCCGCCCGAATTCGCTCATGGTGAGGATGAGGACGTCGTCCATGCGGTCGTCGAGGTCGGTCACGAAGGCGGCGATGCTCGCGCCGAAGTCGGTGAGGCGGTTGGCGAGCTGGCCGGTCGCGGCCCCTTGGTTCACGTGCGTGTCCCACCCGCCCATGTCGGCGAAGGCGATCTCGAGTCCGACGTTCGCCTTGATGAGCTGCGCGACCTGCTTGAGGCGCTGGCCGAACTCGCTCCGGGGATACTCGGCGCCGCGCGCCGGTGCGTAGCGGGCGGGATCGGCTTCGCGAAGTCGCTTCACCGCGTCGAAGGTCTCGGCGCCGGTGGCATGGATGAGGTCGGCGGAACCGGTGCGATAGAGGGCCTCGAGGCGCTCGCTCATGCCGCCGGTGCTGCGCACGGTGAAGGCATCGATGCTGGTCATCGCGACGGCGGGGGCGGGGCCCTGGAGGATGCGGGGCGTCTGCTGGGTCATCGCGACGGCGCGGAACGGTTCGGTGCGGCCGGCCTCGCAGGTGTCGCAGGTGGCGAGATAGCGGTTGAGCCAGCCGTCCTTGGTGCCTTTGCGGTCGGGGGTGCCGGACTCCATGTAGTCCTGCGCGTCGAAGTGGCTGCGCGTGGCGCTCGGGCTGCCGACGGCGTGGATGGGGGCGAGCCAGCCGCGCTGGTAGAGCGGATGCAGGGTGCGGAGGGCGGGGTGGAGACCGAAGAAGCCGTCGAGGTCGATGGCGGCGGATTGAGGGGAGGTGCGGGAGGGGCGGGGGATGCCGATGGTGGGGCGGAGCTTGTAGTAGTCGGGGTCGGCGTGAGGGACCAGCATGTTCAGCGCGTCGGCGGCGCCGCGCTGGAAGAGGCAGATGAGGACCTTGCCCTTCGCGGATGGCGGGAGGGTGAAGGCGGTGCGGCGGAGGAAGGACGGCGAGAGGCCCATCGTCATCAGGGCCATGGCGCCGTGCTTCATGAAGATCCGTCTGTGCATGGGATGCGGGATGCGAGGGGGAACGGCGATGCGGGGCGCACGGGCGGTACGGGGTACGGGATCGGGACGGGATGCGGGGAACTGCGGCATCGTTGCGTTCGCGCGGGGATCCTTGGTGCGGGATGCGGGGTGCGGGGTCAACTGCTTCGGTCTTTCACCCTTCATCCTTCAGCCTTCATCGTCTCTGGAACTCCGGAGCTCCCAGTGCCAGTCCGACCAACTGTGCGAGGCCCTGTGCCGGGCGGATCGGGCCTTCATCATCGGATGCGGGGGTGCGTTGGAGTGGGTTGGAGCCGCTGATGAGGATCTCGCGGGTCTCGGGGCTCACGCGGCCACCCAGGAACGTCTGGATCACGGCGTCCACCTGCTCGGTGCGGGATGCGGAGAGCAATGCGGAGGCGCCGGGCCATGCGAGCGGGCGTGCGCCGGGGAGGCGGCCGGCGCCGGCGGCGATGCCGAAGTTGATGCGGTTGAGGATCGCGCCGGTGCCCATCCACTCGCTCGCGACGTCAGGCCAGCCGTCGGGGGTCTGGCGGCCGTAGATCGGTTGGCCGAGCTGTTCGACGATCCGTGCGGTGCGCGGGGTCGGGTCGGGTTGGGCGTCGAGCGCGCGGAGGGCGCTCACCACCACTTCGAACGGCGTCTTCACCTTCGCGCGGAAGGCGGATCGCGAGAAGAACTCGGGGCTGTTCACGATGGCCCGGACCACCTCGCGGATGTCGCCGTCGGTCCGCGTGAAGACGTCGGCGGCGCGGTCGACCAACTCCTCCGGCGGCTCGTCGCTCACGAAACGCCGCACGAGCTTCGTCGCGAGGTGGCGCGCCGTCGCCGGGTGCCGCGCGACGAGGTCGAGGACCTCCTCTCCGTCGGCGAGGCCGCGTCCCGCGCGGAGGCGCTGGCCCAGGACGATCTTCTCGCCGGCGTCGTGGACCTGCGGGTTGAAATAGAAGACGCCGGGTTCGGGAAGCCGCTGCGCGATCGCGCGTTGTGCGCGTCGCGGATCGATGCGCACCGTGCCGGGGCGAGCGCCCGGCCGTGCGCCCGGTCGCCGCGCGCCTTCCGCCGCTTGCCGCAGTTCCTGCTCCCTCGGCTTCTGCGGCAGGAACGTCCACCCCGTGAGCGCGCGTGCGACCTGGATCACATCCTGCTGGGTGTAGCCGCCGTCCACGCCGAGCGTGTGGAGTTCGAGGAGTTCGCGGCCGAAGTTCTCGTTGAGGCCGCGGTTCCGCGCCTGCGCGAGGCGCGGGCTCTCGAGGCGCGGACGCCCCGAGTCGGCGGCGCTCTGCCAGTTGTCGAGGTAGTAGAGCATCGCCGGGCTCTTGGCGACCGCACCGAGGAGATCGCGGAACTTCCCCAGCGCATGCGGGCGGATGGTGCGGTTCTCGTACTCCGGGATCGCGTAGCGCATGAGCGCGTTCTTGCCGCCGAACACCGAGAAGTGATTGAGCCAGAAATCGGTCATCACCTCGTTCAATTGCTGGTCAGTGAGGAGCGCCCGCCCGATGCGCGCCGTCTGCACCTCGGCGCCCGCGCGACGGAATCCCTCGACGACCCGCCGGGCGGCTGAGTCGCTCTGGCTCAACGAGTTACGGTTCGCCGCCCCCAGCGCCTGAAGGGCCTCGTTCGGCCTCGGGTACGCCTCTTGCAAATCAGCGTAGGTCAGGTCGAGGGTCTCGAACTGCTCGAGCCATTCCTCGAGGCGCTGGTCCGGGATCCGGTCGGGACGGAGCTGCTGCGCGATGAACGCATCGACTCCCAACGCACGGATGCGGGCGACGTCCCCGGGGCGCGCACCGAAGGTGAGGCGGCTCAGCACGTGCTGGACCTGTTCGTCGGCGGTCTGCTCGCGATCCGCCGATGGACCGGAGGTGCCGATACTCGACAGCAAGTGGGGGGTCGTCGTCGCAGGGCGTGGCGCCGTGGGGGCGCAGGCGGCGGCGACCAGGGTGAGCAGGATGCTGGCGACGAAGGCGCGGAACGATGGGCGCATGTCCATCCGACGTGTCGAGGTCGTCGAAGGTTAAGCCGCCGCGACCCGGGTGTGGGGCTCGGGCCCTCCGGCGGCTGCAGGTCGGGAACGACTCATGGTGAGGGCGGGCGATCCGGGACGTGGGCTGCATCATCGGTTCCGATGAAACGATCTCGTATCGCTCGCCGCTCGCCGCCACTTTGCAGGGCTCCATCGTGACACGCGCGTGTATCATCGGGTAGAACTCGCAAGACGACTCGCGGATTCATTCCGTGAGCGAGTCGAGGCTCCACCAACGGCAACGAGGCGAACGCGCAGATGCTGGACGTGATGGTGCAGTGGGACCAGGAGGAGGGGAAGGCGCCGGCGATCGCGCGGGTGCGGTCGGTCGCGTCCCCCGAGACGGCGGAGTCGCCGTCGCGCGACGTCGTGACCCTCTACGGTCAGCCGACCGCCGAGTCGCTCGCGCTCGCCCTCGCCGCCGCGGTGGAGGCCCGGAAACAGGGCATCCTCGCCACGCGCGAGTTCGACGTGAACGAGCACGACGGCGCGGTCGGTGACACGACCCTCCAGGACCGCTCCACCGGCGAACTCATCCGCCGCGACCTCAACATCCCGGTGACCATCCTGCGCGAGACGGCGCAGGAGCTCCTCACCGAGGGCGGTCAGGCGATCCGCCGGCTCCTCGCCGGATTGCTCATGGCCGACTGGCCCGAGGGGACCCGGCGCGCGCTCTCGTTCCAGTTGGCCGGTGCCGGCGCGCCGAGCCGCACGAGCGACATGCTCGCTGCGGTCCGCGAGGCCGACGGGGCCGACGGAGCCGACTTCGACGAGGCCGCATAGCGCCACCATATAGACGCGGGAGCACGCCAGGGGCGTGTGATCGCGGAGTCGCGCTTCGGGCGCGACCCGAGGAGGGGGAAGACCGCACACATGTTGCGGCTTCCCCCTTCTTGCATCCCGGAAGTCCCGGACGCACCCTCACGGGTACCTAGAACACGCCCGCCTGGAGGCGGGAGGAGGGTGTCCCGATGCGGGAATACAAGAGCGCGGAGATCCGCAACATCGCGGTAGTGGGCCATGGAGCGAGCGGGAAGACCACATTGGTCGACGCGCTCGCTTTCGTTTCCGGGGCGTCTCGACGCCATGGCTCCATAAAGGACGGGACCACGCTCACGGACACCTCGCCCGAAGAGATCGCCCACGGCTATTCCATCTCCCTCGGCTGCGCGCACGCGGAGTGGAAGGACACCAAGATCAACCTCCTCGACACCCCCGGGTACGCCGACTTCGCCGGGGACGCGATCGCCGGGCTCGTCGCCGCGGATGGCGCGCTCGTGACCGTCGGGGCGACCGGCGGCGTGGAGGTGGGGACCGAGCGGATGTTCCGTGAGGCCGTCAAGCGCGCCGACCCGGTGCTCTTCGTCGTTGCGATGATGGACAAGGAGAACGCCGACTTCGACCGGGCCTACGAGTCCATCAAGTCGCGGTTGACCGCCAAGGTCGTCCCCGTCGAGATCCCCATCGGCTCCGGGTCCGGCTTCACCGGGATCATCAACCTCTTCACGAAGAAGGCGCACCTCTTCAAGCCGAACACCAAGGCCGGCGAGTACGAGGAGGCGGCGATCCCCGCGTCGGAGATGGCGCGCTTCGAGCGGTACCACGCCGAGATGGTCGAGGCCGTCGCGGCGACCGACGACGCGCTGCTCGAGAAGTTCTTCAACGGCGAGGAGATCCCGGGCGACGTCGAGATGCAGGCGATGAAGGAGGCGATGAAGCGCGCCGAGCTCTTCCCGCTCCTCTGCTGCTCGAGCCAGCTCACCTGGGGCGTGCGCACGGTGCTCGACTTCATCGTCCAGCTCATGCCCAACGCGTACGAGATGGAGGAGATCCACGCGCTCAAGGGCGCCGAGGGCACGCGGACGGTGGAGATCCACCCGAAGGAGGGCGACCCGTTCACCGCGCTCGTGTTCAAGACGACGAGCGAGAACCATGTGGGGGAGGTGAGCTACTTCCGCACGTTCAGCGGGCTGGTGGCGAGCGGCGCCGAGGTCTACAACGCGACGCGCGGGATGCCGGAGAAGCTGATGCACCTCGCGGTGCCGCAGGGGAAGGAGCGGCTCGAGGTGACGAAGCTGTACCCGGGTGACATCGGCTGCGTGGCGAAGCTGAAGAGCACGCACACGAACGACTCGCTGAGCACCAAGGAGCATCCGGTGCGCCTGCCGGACATCCCGTTCCCCGACGCGCTCGTGAGCTTCGCCATCGAGGCCACGCAGCGCGCGGACGAGGAGAAGCTCCAGCTGGGCCTGCATCGGTTGCACGACGAGGACCCGACGATCCAGACGCACTTCGAGTCCGAGACCCACGAGACGATCATCGAGGGGCTCGGCGAGCGGCACCTGGACATCGCGCTGCAGCGGCTCAAGCGGCAGTTCGGCGTGGAGGCGAAGCTGAAGGCGCCCGCCATTCCATACCGGGAGACGCTCCTCGGCCAGGCCGAAGGGCAGGGGCGGCACAAGAAGCAGACGGGCGGGAAGGGCCAGTTCGGGGATTGCTGGATCCGGATCCGTCCGGCGCCGCGCGGCGCGGGCTACGAGTTCGTGGACAAGATCTCGGGCGGCGTGATCCCGCGGCAGTACATCCCGGCGGTGGACAAGGGCGTGCAGGAGGCGGCGGAGCGCGGGGTGCTCGCCGGATACCCGGTGGTGGACTTCGCCGTCGAGGTGTTCGACGGCTCGTACCACTCGGTCGATTCGAACGAGGCCAGCTTCAGGATGGCGGGCATCCTCGCGTTCAAGACGATCGCGCCGAAGTGCCGGCCGGCGTTGCTGGAGCCGCTGATGTCGGTGGAGGTATCGACGCCCGATGCGTACCTTGGGGATGTGATGGGGGACCTGTCGGGGCGGCGGGGGCATATCGCG
>JBGATT010000141.1:0-15552 GCA_044229035.1 Gemmatimonadaceae bacterium
TCGCCGCCGTTGTTGCCGGTGCCGGCGAAGACGACCGCGCCGCGCTCGCGCAGGAGCGGGATGACCTCGAGGAGGTGCGCGGCGGTGCGCTCGCCGGCGGCGCGCATGAGCGCGAAGGACTCGGTCCCCGCCGCGATGGCCGCGGCCTCGCGGGCCGCGGACTGCTCCGCCGACGTGATGCGCACGCTCACGGGGATCGCCTCCCCGTCAGGTGGAAGGGACGGCGTTCCAGGGATAATCGCGGTCGAACGCCTTCTGGAAATCGAAGACGCCCACGAAATCCTCCTTGGAGTCGTTCGGCTGCTTCATCAGGAGCCCAACGTCCACAAGGGCGAAGACGATCTCGCCGAGGTCGGACGAGTCGTGGACGCCCCAGTGGGCGAGCACCTCGCGGGCGATGACGCCGTAGCGCTGGAGCGCGAGGTCACGGCACCCTTCGGCGAGCTCGCGGCCGGTGAGGTGGCGGCGCTCGGTGAGCCGTTGCTGGCAGAACTCGAGGGCGGCAAGGACGAACAGGTACGCGCGCTCGTCGTAGCGAGCTTCGCGCATCCGGATGCGGTCCATTACTCCGTCTCGAAAGGCCAGTTCGGGCATTTGGGACGATGAAGGTGGAAGGAGGAAGGGGGAAAGATGAACTGCGATGCGGGGGTTGACCACCTTCCCCCTTCATCCTTCAGCCTTCATCTCACAGATAGAGCGGGAACTCTTCGGCGAGCTTGCGGACACCGGTGCGGACGTCGGCGAGCACTGCTTCGTCGGTCGGGGCGCTCAGGACGCGGTCGATCAGGGCGGCGATGCGGACCATCTCGGCTTCGCCCATGCCGCGCGTCGTGACCGCCGGGGTGCCGATGCGGATGCCGCTCGTGACGAAGGGGGACTGGGTCTCCTTCGGCACGGTGTTCTTGTTCACCGTGATGTGCGCCTTGTCGAGGGCCTGCTCGGCCACCTTGCCCGTGAGCGTGGTGCTCTTGGGGCGGAGGTCGGCGAGCATCAGGTGATTGTCGGTGCCGCCCGAGACGATGTGCACGCCGTGCTGCATGAGTTCGCCGGCGAGCACCTTCGCGTTGGCGACCACCTGCTTGCAGTAGTCGGTGAACGCCGGGGCGAGGGCCTCCTTGAACGCGACGGCCTTGGCGGCGATCACGTGCTCGAGGGGGCCGCCCTGCATGCCGGGGAACATCGCCTTGTCGATCGCCTTCGCGTGCTCGGCCTTGCAGAGGATGAGGCCGCCGCGCGGGCCGCGGAGCGTCTTGTGCGTGGTCGTCGTCACCACGTCGGCGAAGGGCACCGGGTTGGGATAGCAGCCGGTGGCCGCGAGGCCGGCGAAGTGCGCCATGTCCACCATGAAGATGGCGCCCACTTCCTTGGCGGCGTCGGCGAACTGCTGGTAGTCGAGCACGCGCGAGTAGGCGCTGTAGCCGGCGATGATCATCTTCGGCTTCTCGCGGCGCGCGGTCTCGCGCATCGCGGCGTAGTCGATGATGCCGTGCTCGTTGACGCCGTAGTGCACCGCGCGGTAGGTGAGGCCGGAGAAGTTCACCGGCGAGCCGTGCGTGAGGTGCCCGCCCTGCGAGAGGTCCATGCCCATCACCGTCTCGCCGGGCTTGAGGAAGGCGAGATAGACGGCGGCGTTGGCCGAGGCGCCCGAGTGCGGCTGGACGTTGGCGTGATCGGCGCCGAAGAGCTGCTTGGCGCGGTCGATGGCGATCTGCTCGACCTTGTCCACCACCTCGCAGCCGCCGTAGTAGCGCTTGCCCGGCAAGCCCTCGGCGTACTTGTTGGTGAGCGACGAGCCCATCGCCTCGAGCACGGCAGGCGAGACGAAGTTCTCGCTCGCGATGAGCTCGAGCCCCTCGCTCTGGCGCCGCGTCTCCTCGGCGATGAGCGCGGCGATCTCGGGATCGGTGCCGAGGAGGGCGGCGCCGGGCTGGCGCCGCTCCCAGGTGTTGTAGCCGGGCTTCATGCGTTCTCCGGTTCGATCTTGTCCACCCGCTTCTGGTGGCGGCCGCCCTCGAAGGGCGTCTCGAGGAAGTTCTTCAGGATCGCGTCGGCATCCGCCTCGCTCACGAAGCGCGCGGGGAGGACGAGGACGTTCGCGTCATTGTGGCTGCGCGCGTAGGTGGCGATCTCGGGACTCCAGACCACCGCCGCGCGGACGCCGTGATGCCGGTTGGCGGCATAGCTCATCCCGAGGCCGGTGCCGCAGAGCAGCACGCCGCGCTTCGCCTCGCCCGTCTCGACCTTGGCGGCGAGCGGGTGGGCGTAGTCGGGATAGTCGGTGGAGGCGGCCGAGTGCGTGCCGATGTCCTCCACCTCGTATCCCATCTTCTCCAGCGTCGCGCGGAGGTGCTCCTTCATCTCGAACCCCGCGTGGTCCGACGCGATCGGGATGCGCTCGGCCATGGTCAGCTCTTCCGCGGCCACTGCGGCCAGGTGCGCACCATGCCGGCGACGGCGGCGATGCGGCGCTCGGCGAGCTTGTCGGCGGCGTCGTAGGTGAGGAGGCCGTCATCCTTGGCGATCTTGTAGACGCCGAGGACGGTGTCGTAGATCTCGTCCGCCTTGCGGAGGGCGCGCTCGCGGGTCCAGCCGGCGACCTCGCCGTAGACGTTGATCACGCCGCCGGCATTGGCGACGAAGTCGGGGGCGTAGCTGATGCCGCGCTTGTCGAGCGCCGCGCCATGCTTCTCGGGCTCGAGGAGCTGGTTGTTGGCGCCGCCGCAGACGATCGCGACCTTGAGCTTGGGGATGGTGTCGTCGTTGAGGATCGCGCCGAGCGCGCAGGGGGCGAAGATGTCGGCCTTGGCCGAGTAGATCTCGTCGCCCTGCACCGCGGTCGCGCCGAACTCCTCGACCGCGGCCTTCACGCGCTCGGGGCGGATGTCGGTGACGATGAGCTTGGCGCCGACGGCCTTGAGCTCGCGGCAGAGGTAGGTGCCGACGTTGCCGAGACCCTGCACGGTGACGGTCTTCCCCTCGAGGGAGGCGGAGCCCCACTTGTGCATCGCCGAGGCGAGGATGGCGCGGAAGACGCCGCGCGCGGTCACGGGCGACGGGTCGCCGGACTTGTTCGCGAGGCCGGCGACGTACTCGGTCTCCATGTGGACGAAGTCCATGTCGCCGGTGCCGGTGCCGACGTCCTCGGCGGTGACGTAGCGCCCGCCGAGGGACTCGACGAAGCGGCCGTGCGCGCGGAAGATCATCTCGCGGTTGGTGGTGCGGTTGTCACCGATGATGACCGACTTGCCGCCGCCGAGGTTGAGGCCGGCGACGGCGTTCTTGTAGGTCATGCCGCGGGCGAGGCGGAGGGCGTCGGTGATGGCCTCCTCGTCGGAGCCGTAGTTCCAGAAGCGGGTGCCGCCGAGGGCGGGGCCGAGGGTGGTGTCATGGATCGCGATGATGCCGCGGTAGCCGGCGCTCTCGTCGGCGCAGAGGACGAGCTGTTCGTGGCCGAGTTTGGCGATCGTATCGAAGAGATTCATCTTGGGATGAAGGCTTAAGGATGAAGGATGAAAGCGTTGTGTTGCGGAGCGAGGGATGCGGGGGGAGGTGCGGGATGCGGGGTGCGGGGGGGGCCTTCACTTTCACCCTTCATCCTTCAGCCTACATCCCCGCCGCCACTGCCCGCCCTATCACGATGCGTTGCACTTCGGATGTCCCTTCATAGATCTCCGTGATCTTGGCGTCACGGAAGTACTTCTCCACCGGATAGTCCTTCACGTAGCCGTATCCGCCGAAGACCTGCACGGCCTGCGTGGTGACCCACATCGCGGTCTCGCTGGCGAAGAGCTTCGCCATCGACGGGGCCGCGCTCATCGCTTCGCCGCGGTCCTTTGCGGCGGCCACCGTGTGCAGCAAGGAGCGTGCGGCGTGGATGCGGGTCGCCATGTCGGCGAGCTTGAAGCTCACGCCCTGGAACTCGGCGATCGCCTTGCCGAACTGCTTCCGCTCGTTCGCGTACGCTACCGCCGCGTCGAGGGCGGCCTGCGCGATGCCGATGGCCTGCGCGGCGATGCCGAGGCGGCCGTGCTCGAGCGATTGCATCGCGTAGATGAAGCCCTGCCCTTCCTGGCCGAGCAAGCGGTCGCCGGGGACGCGCATGCCGTCGAAGACGAGCTGCACGGTGGGCGAGGCGCGGAGGCCCATCTTGTCCTCCTTCTTCGCCACCTTGAAGCCGGGGAGGTCGGGGGTGATGATGAACGCCGAGACGCCCTTCGACTTGCGGCGGTCCTCCGGCGTGTCGGTGCGCACCATGGCGATGATCACGCCGGCGTGCGTGCCGCTGGTCACCCAGGCCTTCGTGCCGTTGAGGATCCAGTCGTCGCCGTCGCGGACCGCCTGGCAGCGGATCGCGCTCGCGTCCGACCCGGCCTCGGGCTCGGAGAGGGCGAAGGCGCCGAGGAGTTCGCCGCGCGCCATCGGCGCGAGGAAGCGCTTCTTCTGCGCCTCGTTGGCGAAGGTCTTGAGCATCTGCGTCGGCAGCGAGTTGTGCACCGACATCATCACCGCGACCGAGGCGTCGGCGCGGGCGATCTCCTCGAGGGCGATCAGGTAGCTCCGCGCGTCGAGGGCGAGGCCGTCGTACTCCGCTGGGAGGAGCATGCCGAGGAAGCCGAGCTCGCCGAGCTTGGGGATGAGCGACGGCTCGAAGTGGCTGTCGCGGTCCCACTGCGCGGCGAAGGGGCGCACATGCTCGTCCGCGAACGCGCGCGCCGTGTCGCGGATGGCGCGCTGCTCCTCGGTGAGGGCGAGGAGGTCCATCAGGCGGCGTAGGTGTAGAACCCGCGTCCCGACTTGCGGCCGGTCCAGCCGGCGGCGACGTACTTCTTGAGCAGCGGGCAGGGGCGGTACTTCGGGTCGCCGAGCCCGTCGTGCAGCACCTCGAGGATCGCGACGCAGGTGTCGAGGCCGATGAAGTCGGCGAGCGTCAGCGGGCCCATCGGGTGGTTCATGCCGAGCTTCATCACCTGGTCCACCGCCTCGGGCGTGCCGACGCCCTCCATCACGGCGTAGCAGGCCTCGTTGATCATCGGCATCAGGATGCGATTGGCGATGAACCCGGGGAAGTCGTTCGCCTCCACCGGGATCTTGCCGAGGGCCTTGGAGAGCTCGATGGTCCGGGTGTTCACGGCGTCGCTCGTCGCGAGCCCGCGGATGACCTCGACGAGCTGCATCACCGGCACCGGGTTCATGAAGTGCATCCCGATGACCGACTCGGGGCGCTTGGTGACGGCGGCGATCTCGGTGATGGAGATCGAGCTGGTGTTGGTCGCGAGGATGGCGCCGGCGTCGGCCTTGGCGTCGAGGTCGCGGAAGATCTGGAGCTTGAGCTCCTTCCGCTCGGTCGCGGCCTCGACGATCACGGTGGCGCCCTTCACGGCGTCGAGCGAGGTGGCGGTGGCGATCCGCGCCATGGCCGCGGCCTTCGCGGCCTCGTCGAGCGCGCCCTTCTTCACCTGGCGGTCGAGGTTCTTGTCGATCGTGGCCTTGGCCTTGGCGAGGGCATCGGCGGAGACGTCGATCAGCGTCACATCGAAGCCGGTCGTGGCGCAGACATGGGCGATCCCGTTGCCCATCTGTCCGGCGCCGACGACGGCGAAACGTTCGGTCATCGTGAGTGCACGTTGGAGGCGGCCCGCGCGGGGTCGCCGGTGGTCAGGCGTGCCCCGGACCGACGGCGCCGGGGCGACGGACGAACAGGAGAAAACTAACCACGCCCGACAGGACGGCGGTGACGAAGGGCACGCTGTCACGCCCCGCGGCGTCCACCAGGACGGTCATCGCGAGGTGGGCCACCCAGGCCGCGGCGAGGCTCCCGGTGCGGAGGCGGACGGCGCCGAGGAAGGCGGCGGTGGTCCCGGCCAGCAGCGCGGCCGAGAGGGTGGGCGCGTCACCGAGCACGGCGAGCACCACGGCGATGAACACCGTCGCCCCGACGGCCATCGCCTCACCCCAGTGCGCCGCCAGGAGCCCGATGAGGTAGCCGCGCAACATGAGCGCGTCCACGAGGGTCGAGGCGACGGCGAGGAGCAGCAGGTCCCGCGTGGGCCACGCCCACGCCATGGTCCCCGGCTCGCCCAACCCGGTGAACGCCGCCACGCCGAGGGGCACGCCCTGCACCACCAGCCCGAGCGCCAACCCCATCGCGATCCCCACCGGCGGCCACCCGTCGGGGCCCATCCCGGTGAGCCGCCACCGCGACTTCTCGCCCACCGCGACCACGACGAGCTGCGAGAGGCCGAGCGCGACGACGAGGAGGATGAGGTAGAGCTGCCGCCCCGCCTCGCCGAGCGGCAATCCGTCCGGGAAGAGCGGCTTGAGGACGATGCCGAAGACGAAGAAGATGACCGCCGCGAGTCCCGCGAACGCGACGAGGCGCCCCGTGTCCCGGAGCGCCTCGGCGATGCGTGCCGCCGCCGACCTCGGCACCGGCCGGCTCAGACCTTCTCGACGCTGAGCGCGACGGCATTGCCGCCGCCCAGGCAGAGCGTCGCGAGCCCGGTGCGCTTGCCCTGCTGCTCGAGCGCATGGAGCAGCGTGACGAGCACACGGGCGCCGCTCGCGCCGATGGGATGGCCGAGCGCGATCGCGCCGCCGTTCACGTTGACGCGGGCGAAGTCCCAGCCGAGCCCGTCGCCGTCGGCGAGCGCCTGCGAGGCGAAGGCCTCGTTGGCCTCGATGAGATCGTAGTCGTTGATCGTCGCGCCCGTCTTCCGCATGAGGTTCTGCACGGCGACGATGGGGGCGAAGAAGAGGTCCTGCGGATCGCCGCCGCCCGACGCGTAGCCGGTGATGCGGGCGAGGATGGGGAGGCCGTGCGCCTTGGCGTAGGCCTCGCTCGCCACGACGAGCGCGGCGCCGCCGTCATTGAGTCCCGGCGCGTTGCCGGCGGTGACGGTGAGCTCCTCGGGCTTCATGTCCTTCGGCGCGTCCTTCGGGAAGGCGGGCTTGAGCTTGCCGAGGGCGTCGAGCGAGGTGTCGGCGCGCGGCGACTCGTCGGTGTCCACGATGGTCGGGCCCTTCTTCCCCGCGATCTCGACCGGCGCGATCTCGGCCTTGAAGCGCCCGGCGGCGATGGCCGCGACCGCCTTCTGGTGCGAGTGCAGCGCGAACTCGTCCTGCCGCGCGCGCGTGATGCCGGCCTTCTTCGCCGTGTACTCGGCGTGCCCGCCCATGTGGCGGTCGTAGAAGGCGCACCAGAGCCCGTCCTTGATGAGGCCGTCGGCCATCGTCTGCGGGCCGAACTTGATGCCGTTGCGCATCCCCTGCACGTAGTGCGGCGCGTTGGACATCGACTCCTGTCCCCCGGCAACGAGGAGCTGCTCGTCGCCGGCGCGGATGGCCTGCGCGGCGAGCATCACCGCCTGGAGGCCGGAGCCGCACACCTTGTTGACGGTGTACGCCGGCACGGTGCCCGGGACGCCGGCCTTCATCGCGGCCTGCCGCGCGGGGGCCTGCCCGACCGCCGCCTGCAGGACGTTGCCCATGATCACCTCGCCGATGGCGGCGGGGTCGATCTTCCCGCGCGCGATCGCGGCGCGGATGGCGACGGCGCCGAGCTCCGGCGCGGTGAGCGGGGCGAGCCCGCCGAGGAAGCGGCCGATCGGCGTGCGAGCGGCGGAGACGATGACTGGCGTGCGGTCCGACATCTATTGGAGCTCCTGACTAGCGATGCCGCAGGGTGGAGTTGAAGCCGATGGTCGCCCCGATGGAGGGGAGCAGCGCGATGACGTTCGCCGCGGCCCAGCGCGAGGCCGTGCTCATCCCTTCGCGCGGCCGGCCTTCGGGGCCGAGCACCATCTTGGCGATGCCGAGCGCGGCGACGAAGCCGATGCCGGTGCCGAGATAGGTCGCGTCGAAGTCGCCGGTCTGGTCGCCGATGTTGCCGATGGCGTAGACGGTGCCGGCGGTGGCGAGCCCGCCGCCGATGACGCCGCCGACGAAGCCGAGCTTCTTGAGCGTTCCTTCGTGGTCCACGCCGAGCAGGCTCGACGTGCCCTCGGCGACGAAGCGGCCGACGACGAAGCCGCCGATGCCGGCGTAGCCGCCGACGACCGTCTCCGCCGCGACGCGCAGCGGCTCGATGCGCGGCTTGTCCACCGGCTGCGCCGCCGCGGTGGTGCGCAGCGCGGTGAGCGCGAGCGCGGCGCCGATCGCGAGGCGGCGCAACGCGATGCGGCGGAGCGCGGGGGCGGTCATGCCTCCGCCCCGGTGGAGGCGGGGGTGAGCGCGCGGGTGCGGATCTCGTCCACGAGGCGCGCGGTGAAGGCGTCCACCGAGACGACCTCCTGCTTCTTGCCGGCGCCGCGGACGCGGATGGCCACCTGCCCCGCCTCCGCCTCGCGCTTCCCGAGCACCGCCATGTAAGGGACCTTCATGATCTCGCCGTCCCGGATCCGGTAGTTGAGCGTGTCGCTGCGGTCGTCGCACACAGCACGGATGCCGGCCGCCCGGAGTTTCGCCGTCACCTCCCGGGCATACCCCAGCACCTCGTCCGAGATCGGGAGGACGCGGACCTGCTCGGGCGCGAGCCACACCGGGAAGGCCCCGGCGAAGTGCTCGATGAGGATGGCGATGAAGCGCTCGAACGACCCGCTCACCGCGCGGTGGATGACCACCGGCCGGTGCGAGGCGTTGTCCTCGCCCGTGTAGGTGAGGTCGAAGCGCTCGGGGGCGTTGTAGTCGAGCTGGATGGTGCCGAGCTGCCAGGCGCGGCCGATCGAGTCCATCGAAGTCGATCTTGGGGCCGTAGAACGCGCCGTCCCCTTCCTTCATCTCGTACGGACGGCCGGTGCTCTCGAGCGCCGCGCGCAGCGCGCCCTCGGCGCGGTCCCACAGCTCGTCGGAGCCGATCCGCTGCTCGGGCCGCGTGGCGAACTTGAGGCGCGCGGTGAGGCCGAAGGTGTCGTAGTAGGAGAGGATGAAGTCCATGAGGAACTTCACCTCGCCGGCGATCTGGTCCTCGCGCAGGTAGATGTGGCAGTCGTCCTGCGAGAACTGCCGCACGCGCGTGAGCCCCGAGAGCGCGCCCGACACCTCGTTGCGGTGGAGCACGTCGAAGGTGACGTACCGCATGGGGAGCTCGCGGTACGAATGCTTGTGCGAGTGGAACAGCAGGTGGTGCGAGGGGCAGTTCATCGGCTTGAGCGACATGTCGAGGGCGTCCTCGGTGTTCGCGCCGGCCTGCGCCGCCTCGGTGTCCCACACGAGGAACATGTTCTCCTTGTACTTCCCCCAGTGCCCCGACTGCTCCCAGAGGCGCTTGTTGTAGAGGAGGGGCGTCTTGATCTCGAGGAACTGCTCCTGCTGCCGTTCGCGGACGAAGCCCTCGACGGTGTTCCAGAGCGTGGTGCCCTTGGGGGTCCAGAAGGCGGCGCCGGGCGCGTGCGGGAAGAACTGGAAGAGCTCGAGCTGCTTGCCGAGCACGCGATGGTCGCGCTTCTTCGCCTCCTCCATCTGGTGGAGGTGCGCGTCGAGCTCGTCCTTCTTGAAGAAGGCCGTGGCGTAGATGCGCTGCAGCATCTGGCGCTTCTCGTCGCCGCGCCAGTAGGCGCCGGCGGCCGAGAGCAGCTTGAAGTGCTTGAGGTACGAGGTGTCGGGGACGTGCGGGCCGCGGCAGAGGTCGGTGAAGGGGCCGTCGGTGTAGGTCGAGATGATCTCGTCCGACCCTTCGAAGTCCTCGAGGCGCTCGAGCTTGAGCGGATCGTCGGAGAAGACCTGCTTCGCCTCCTGCTGCGAGACCTCGGCGCGGACGAACGGGTACTTCTCGGCGACGACCTTCCGCATCTCGGCCTCGATCGCGTCGAGGTCCTCGGGCGTGAAGGGCTTGGCGACCTGGAAGTCGTAGTAGAAGCCGTCGTCGATGGCGGGGCCGAAGCCGATCGCCGCCTCGGGCCGGAGCCGGCGGACGGCGGTCGCGAGGATGTGCGCCCCCGAGTGCCGGAGGACGGCGAGCGCGCGCGGGTCCTTCTCGGTGATCACCTGGAAGGCGCCGCCGCGGCGGATGGGCGTCATGAGGTCCTGCACCTCGCCGTCCACCGAGACGGCGATGGCGGCGAGGAGGAGACGCGGGCCGATGGTGGCGACGACGTCGCGGGCGAGCGTGCCGGGCGCGACCTCGCGGGTCGCGCCGTCGGGAAGGGTCAGGACCAGCAGGGCCGGCGCGGGCGCAGCGCTCATGGGTTCATCACGTCGAGCAGGACCGGGACCGCCCGTCCGCTCCAGAGGGCCGCCCCGAGTCCGCCGAAGACGAAGACGAAGAACAGGCTCCAGGCGATGACGAGACGCGGCCGGAGCGGCGTGTCGGCCGTCTGGACTCGGGGAGGTTGCTGCGACATGGGGCTGGCCGGGAGGGCGAAAAGGGCGCGCGGCGAGGACTTCCCTGCTTGCCGTGCCGCGCGCGAGGGGACAGCCTTCAAAGTAGCGGGGCGTGTCAGGCCCCGCCAACGCCACACCTCGGGCGCCACGATTCCAATGGACCCGGGCAGACGCGGCCCCGAAGTCGCAGAGGCCCCGCCGTGGACACGACGGGGCCTCCGAGACTTACCATCCTGGCAGTGCTAGTAGTTCAGCGTCATGGTCATTCCCTCCGATGGCTACCCTGAATTATCGGCTCGTCCGGCCGATTTATCAAGGCAGATGGCCTACTTCTTCGGTGGAGCCTTGAAGACACCGTCATCCTGCAACTTGGCGACTTCGTCCTGGATCTTCGCCATTCGGTCCTTCTTGTACCACTTGCCGAACAATTCGACGACGTTATGGTATGGCCCGCTACTGGGGTCGTTGTGCCGTTGCGTGATGATCGAGGCGTAGAGCACTACGACGACCGTGGAGTAGATCGTGCCGCAGGGCAGGAACGCGACATCGGGGTCCGCCAATCCGTGATTGAAGTGCATTGACCACGTTTCCAACCTGTTGAGCAGCCGCAGCGTCAGTTCGCGACCCTCCGGGTTCAACGACTTGACCCACGCGAGTGCCTTCTCTGCCTTGGCGTCGTCGATCTCCTTCGGGAACGAGACCTTGCTCCCATCGGACACGAACCGCTTCACCTTGTGCGCAGCGAAGTTCGACAGCATCTGTTCCAGTATCGGTACGATATCCTTGCGCATCTCCTCGCAGAGAATGACCGCGTCCTCCACCTGAGCGCGCTTCGCCTGACTCAGTAGTCCCCAGCGCGTCACGAGAATGGAAATGATACCCGTCAAGCCCAGGACTGCCACGATCGCGTCACTGACGCCTTGTATCTTCGCCCAGAACAGCGTTTCCTGTGCGAGCGCGATCTGGGTGCCATCAGCCTGAAGGAGCATCGACCGAATATCGAGACGCGGCAGAAGTCCGCGACGCCGGATCATTCCATCACCAACCCTTCTGTTGCGGGCGAAACTGGCCCGCTACCGCCCCCTCGAACCCCCGTCGGCATGCGCCCCATCCGTCTCGATGAACCCGACTCCGACCACACCTGGCTCTGGCTCGCCGGTGGCGCTGCCCTCGGCCTCGTCGCCGGCCTCCTGATCGCCGACCGCATGAAGGGTCGCACGCGCGGGATCCGCGGGCTCGTCGGGCGCGGGCGGACGCTCGCCACCACCACGCTGCGCACGGTGGGACCGCTGCTCGAGACCGCGCGCTCGATCAAGGCGGCGTGGGACGACCCGACCGAGGAGGAGGACGAGCCGACGGACGCGCCCGAGGCGGAGCTGGTCGAGGGGGACGACGACGAGGCGGAGGACGGGCTCGACGCGCGCGTGCTGGAGGCGTTCGAGAACGATCCCATCCTCGCCGGACGCGCGGTGGAGATCGACGAGCCGCGTCCGGGGGTGATCGTGCTGCGGGGCCGCGTGCGGAGCGCGCGCGAGATCCGGTTGGCGGTGACCCTCGCGCATGGCATCCCGGGCGTGACGCGCGTGCGCGAACGGCTCACGGTCCGAGAGCGTCCCCGCTAACTTGCAGGGATGAGCGACCCGACCGAGCCCACGCAGGCCCCCGACTTCCCGACCCACTTCGATTTCGCCTCCGCCGAGCCCGCCCTGGGCCAGGCGTGGGAGGCGGCCGGCGTCTTCCGCGCCGAGGCGTCGCGCACCACGCGCGGCGGTGGCGATCGCGACCCGTTCACCATCCTGATCCCGCCGCCGAACGTGACCGCCGTGCTGCACGTCGGCCACGGGCTGAACAACACGGTGCAGGACGTGCTCGTCCGCTGGCGCCGCATGGCGGGGGACGAGGCGCTCTGGCTCCCCGGCACCGACCATGCCGGCATCGCGACCCAGAACGTCGTGGAGAAGCTCCTCGCGAAGGAGGGGAAGACCCGCTTCGACCTGGGCCGCGACGCATTCGTGAAGCGCACCGAGGCGTTCGTCGAGGAGACGGGCGGGCAGATCCTCAACCAGCTCAAGGCGATCGGCGCGTCGGCCGACTGGTCGCGCACCGCGTACACCTTCTCGCCCGCGCTCTCGCGCGCGGTGCGCGAGGCGTTCGTGCGGCTGTGGGAGAAGGAGCTCGTGTACCGCGGCCACCGCGTGATCCACTGGTGCCCGCGCTGCCTCACGTCGCTCTCCGACGAGGAGGCCGAGTTCCACGACACCGAGAGCAAGCTCTACCACGTGCGGTACCCGCTGGCCGACGACCCGTCGCAGGGGATCACGATCGCGACCTCGCGCCCCGAGACGATCCTCGCCGACGTCGCGGTCGCGGTGCACCCGGAGGACGAGCGGTACGCGGCGCTCGTGGGCCGGACGCTGCGCCTGCCGCTCGTGGGGATCGAGATCCCGGTGATCGCCGACGGGTACGTGGAGAAGGACTTCGGCACCGGCGCGCTCAAGATCACGCCGGCGCACGACGCGAACGACTATGAGGTGGGCAAGCGGCACGGGCTCGCGATGCCGGTGGTGATCGACGCCACCGGGCACATCGCCGCGGGGCACCCCGACGACGCGCACCGCATCCCCGCCTCGCTCGCGGGGCTCGAGCGCTTCGCCGCGCGGAAGGCGGCGGTCGCGCAGCTCGAGGCGGCCGGCCTGCTCGTGAAGATCGACACCTACGCCAACTCGGTGCGCCGCTGCTACCGCTGCGACACCGTGGTGGAGCCGCGCCTCTCGATGCAGTGGTTCGTGCGGATGGAGCCGCTCGCCAAGCCCGCGCTCGCCGCGGTGAAGGACGGCACGGTGCGCCTCCTCCCCGAGAAGTGGGAGAAGGTCTACATCAACTGGCTCGAGGGCATCCGCGACTGGAACATCTCGCGGCAGCTCTGGTGGGGCCATCGCATCCCGGTCTTCACCTGCGCCAACGGGCACGAGCTCGCGTACCGCGAGGATCCGACCGTCTGCGCCGGCTGCGGCGCGGCGATCGTGAGCCAGGACGAGGACGTGTTCGACACCTGGTTCTCGTCCGGCCTCTGGCCCTTCTCCACGCTCGGCTGGCCCGACGAGAAGAGCGCCGACCTCAAGGCGTTCTTCCCCAGCGACGTGCTCGTCACCGCGCCCGAGATCCTGTTCTTCTGGGTCGCGCGCATGATCATGACGAGCTACGCCTTCCTCGGGCAGGCGCCGTTCCACACGGTCTACCTGCACGGCACCGTGCGCGACATGCAGCATCGCAAGATGTCCAAGTCGCTCGGCAACGGGATCGACCCGCTCGACGTGGTGGAGCGGTTCGGCGCCGACGCGCTCCGCTGGACGGTGATCCAGGGGATGGGACTGGGCGTGGACGTGATGCTCGACCCGCAGGACCTGGAGAAGTCGTTCGCCCCGGGCCGCAACTTCGCGACGAAGCTGTGGAACATCGGACGCTTCATCCTGCTACAGGTGGGGGATGACCCCGTCACGCCCCTCGCCTCGGTCCGTCCGGAGCAGCTCACCCTCGCCGACCGCTGGATCCTCGGCCGGCTCGACGCCGCGATCGCCGAGTGCGATGCGGCGCTCGGCCCGGCGCGCCCGGCGAAGGGCCACTGGCCCGAGGCCGACCGCCAGCTCGGGCTCCGGCTCGACGCCTACGCCGAGTCGGCGCGCAAGTTCGTCTGGAACGAGCTCGCCGACTGGTACGTGGAGACGGTCAAGACGCGGCTCACCCAGCCGGGGACGGACCGCGAGACCGCGCGCGCGGTGCTCGTGCACGTCTTCGACCGCGGGCTCCGCCTGCTCCATCCGATCATGCCGTTCGTGACCGAGGCGCTCTGGCAGCGCCTGCCGGGCTATGCGGCCGGGACCTTCCTCGCGCAGGCGGCGTGGCCGGTGCGCGGCGGCGGCGATGCCGGGCTGGAGTTCGAGATCGTGCGCGAGGCGATCGACGCGATCCGCGGGCTGCGCTCGGAGTACGGGGTGCAGCCGGGCGCGCCGATCCACGCGTACGTCGCCGCGGGCGCGGGGACCGATGTCCTCGCGGCCAACGGCACGCTCGTGCAGCGGCTCGCGCGGTGCGAGATCCACACCGGCGCGGCGCCCGCGGGCGCGGCGGCGCATGCGGTGCTGCCGAGCGGGCTCGAGCTGAGCCTCCCGCTCGCGGGGATGGTGGACGTGGCGAAGGAACGCGCGCGCCTGCAGACCGAGCGCGACGGGCTCGTGAAGCAGCTCGACGCGCTGCGCGGCCGGCTCTCGAACGAGAAGTTCACCGCCAAGGCCCCCGCGGCCGTGGTGGAGGCCGAGCGCGCGAAGGAGCGGGAGTGGAGCACGCGCGCCGACCAGCTCGCCGCGAAGATCGCGGAGCTCGGCGGGTGAGCAGTCGCCGCCGGCCGATGCCGTCCACCGCGCGCGCGGTGGCGCGACTGAGCGCGGCCGCGGCCCTGTTCGTCGTGGCCTGCGCGCAGCCCGGCATCCCGCCCGGCGGCCCGGTGGACAAGGATCCGCCGCAGGTCGTCGCGGTCTCGCCCGAGACGGGGAGCGTGAACGTGCGCCCGCGCTCGGTGCTGCTGCGCTTCGACGAGGTGGTGAACGAACGCTCCACGCCCATCGCGACGGCGGGCGGCCGCAGCGGCACGATCGGCGGGGGGAGCGGCGGATCGTTCAGCGGCGGGAGCCAGTACGGCAGCAACCAGATGGGCTCATCGCTCGGCTCGCTCGTGATCCTCTCGCCGGGAGACGGCCGCGAGCGCGTCTCCTGGCGGCGCACCGGGATCGAGATCGAACCCCGCGGCGGCTTCCGCGCGAACACGACGTACCGGCTCACGCTGCTGCCGGGGCTGGGCGATCTCCGCGGCAACGTGCTCAAGGAGCCGATCGAGGTCGTCTTCTCCACCGGCGCGACGCGGACGGAGGGCACCGTGCGCGGCGTCCTCTTCGACTGGGTCGCGGGGAAGCACCTCCCCGGCGGGCGCGTGGAGCTCTTCGCGCGCGCCGACACCACGCTGCGCTGGCGGACCACCGCCGATTCGCTCGGCTTCTTCTCGGTGCGCGACCTCGCGCCCGGCACCTATCTGCTCCGCGGCTGGAACGACGGCGACAACGATCGCCGCGTGGGGCTGCGCGAGTCGTTCGATTCGCTGACGGTGACCGTGGACTCGGCGATCACCACCGAGCTGTACGCCTTCGTGCACGACACGCTCGGGCCGCGCATGGAATCGCTCGA
>JBGATT010000142.1:0-8721 GCA_044229035.1 Gemmatimonadaceae bacterium
GACGCATTCGCACTCGCCGGCGATGGCGAGAGCCTTCACCACGTGGCGACGGGTGCGCCCGGCGTGGAGTGGCTGCGCGTGACCGCCGTCGCGCGTGCCGAAGGGGCCGGCACGGTCGGCGTAGTGGAGGATGTCACACGCACGCGGCGCACCGATGCGGCGCGCGCGCGCGCGCGGCGACTCGAGTGCCTGGGCGTGCTCGCCGGCGGGATCGCGCACGACTTCAACAACCTGCTCGTGGGGATCGTCGGGAACGCCACGCTCGCGGAGCTCGACGTCGCACCGGACGGCGACGCGGCGTCCGCGTTGGCCGACCTGCGACTCGCCGCCGAACGGGCGACCGAACTGACCGGACAGCTCCTGTTCTTCGCCGGCCGCGGGGCCGCGCCCGCGCAGCCGGTGGACGCGTTACGGGCGCTCGAGGAGGCGGTGGCGGCGCTCGACACGGCGTCGCGGGCGCGCCTGGCGCGAGAGATGACGGAGCTGCCGCGCGTCCTCGCCGACGCGAAGCGCCTCCGCGAGCTCCTGCTGGCGCTCCTCACGAACGCGATCGAGGCATCGGAGGCGACGAGTGACCGCGTGCTGGTCCGCGCGGAAGTGACCACGGTCGATGAGGCCCGCCGGCGCCAGCTGACCATCGACGGCGGGCTGGGCACGGGGCGCTGCGTTGCGGTCGAGATCACCGACCGCGGCGTGGGGATGACGGCCGAGGCGCTCGATCGCGCCTTCGAACCGTGGATCACCACCAAGTCGAAGCGGCGCGGCCTCGGGCTCGCGATGAGCGTGGGCACCCTGCGCGCCTACCGCGGCGCACTGGAGGCCACGAGCGCGCCGGGCGTTGGCACGACGATGCGGGTGCTGTTGCCGATCGACCCTGCGACGTCCGCCCTTCCGGCGCCCACTCAGGAGGCCGCGGCCCCCACCCCGGCGGCGGTGCTCGTGGTGGACGATGAACCCGCCGTGCGCGACGTGACGCGCCGCCTGCTCGCGCGACAGGGGTTCGAGGTCCTCGACGCCGCGAGCGGAGAGGAGGGCGTCCAGAAGCTCGTCGCCGCGTCGGATCGCGTGGGGTGCGTCCTGCTCGACCTGACGATGCCCGGGATGGACGGGATCGAGACGTTGCGCCGCATGCGTGCCGCGGTGCCGGCGGTGAAGGTGGTCATGACGTCGGGTCACAGCGAGCGCGAGCTGCGCGACCGGCTCGAGGGGCACGGCGTCTCGGGCTACCTCGAGAAGCCGTTCGACTTCAACGCCCTGCTCCGCGCGGCCCGTGCGGCGATGGCGAGCTAGGCACGCTTCGGGGGCGGTCGCGGTCATCCGGCGCCGATTCGGGCCGATACTGAGGCCATGACGCTCCCCGCGCACCCGAAGGCCGTCGCACCCGACGTGCGGCCGCCGCGGCTCCCGGTCTACGTGATCCCGGCCCTGATCGTCCTGGCGCTCGCCTCCAGCGCGGCGGGGCTCGTCTCGTACGCCCGCGACGAGGAACGCGAGATCGTGGTGCACCTGAGGGACGGCGTGCAGCGGGCCTCGCTCGCGGTGGCCCAATGGGAGGCCGACGAACTCCTCCGCGCCAGGCAGTGGGCCGACGACCCGGCGCTCGCGTCCGCTTCGGGCACGATCCCGGCGGCGCTCGGCGCGCTCGCCAAGAACGCATCGAGCACGGACGGCATCCGCGCCATCGCGCTCTTCTCGCCGCAGGGGGCGATCCTCGCCTCGACCTCACCGCAGTTGCTCACCGACCCGATGCTCGGCCAACGCGTGGCGGCGATCCAGCGGGCGCGGACGGGCACGGCCTCGGTCGCAGGTCCGCTCTGGCCGACGGCCTCGCGGGGCGAACAGAACGCGGGGATGTGGCTACTCGTCTCCGCGGCCCCGGTCCACGGACCGACGGGCGAGACGGCGGCGGTCCTCGCCTTCTTCTACGACACGGACGCCCCGCTGCGGCGCGTTCGCTTCTCCCGGGGCCCCGGCGCCGCGTCCGACCCCTATCTCATCGATGACGACGGGATGATCCTCTCCTCGGTCGGCAACGCCGAGGGACCGGCGGCCCGCACCGCCGCGATCGCCGCGGCCACCGCCCCCGAAGGGATCACCAGCCGGCCATACGTCGGCCCGGGCGGTCGCGCCGTGATGGGCGCGTGGGCACCGGCCACCCCGCTCGCCGCGCGCGTGGTCTTCGAAGTGGAGGCTCATGCGGCGAGCCGGATCCTCGGGTTGCCGCTCGGCCTCCTGCTCGCGGGCGTGCTCGGCCTCGCCGCGGTGCTGGTCGTGGTGCAGCAGCGGGGCATCGCCCGCCTGCGTCGCGAGAGCCGGGCTCGTCGCGAGGAGCTGCTCGTGGTGGTGGAGTCGGCGCCGAACGCGGTGCTGGTCACCGATGCGCGCGGCACCATCACGCGCGCCAACAAGCGGGCGGTCGCGCTGCTCGACGCCTCACCGGAGCAGCTCGTCGGGACGTCGATCGACCGCTGGCTCCGCAACGCAAAGTCGTTCCATCCGGACCGCATCGCCGAGTGGCTCGATGGCAGCGGCCGCGAGGCGCACGCCCGTCGCG
Source organism: Gemmatimonadaceae bacterium (assembly GCA_044229035.1). Classification (GTDB taxonomy): domain Bacteria; phylum Gemmatimonadota; class Gemmatimonadetes; order Gemmatimonadales; family Gemmatimonadaceae; genus Pseudogemmatithrix. The sequence continues at coordinate 2,555 of JBGATT010000142.1, forward strand.
CCGACGGGGACGAGCAGCCGGTGGAGGTGCGGGTGGGGACCGGCCATTCGCTCGACGCGCGGATCCACATCGTCGTCCTGATGGACCGGACCGCCCAGCATGGCGCCGACAAGGCGCTCAAGGACGCGAAGACCGAGACGGCGCGCTCGCGCGAGGCGCAGCAGCAGTTGCTCACGGTGATGCACCAGGGTATCCGCACGCCGATGAGCCGCGTGATGGGCATGGCGCACATGCTCAAGGACACCTCGCTCTCGCCGGTGCAGCAGGGATACGTCGAGTCCCTGATGCGTTCGTCCCAGACGATGATGACGTTCGTCACCGACGTGCTCGACCTCGCGAAGATCGAATCGGGCGCGCTGCAGCTGGTGGAAGCGCCGTTCGACGTGCGCGCCGCGGTCACGGAGGTGGCGGGACTGAGCGCACCGCAGGCGGACGCCAACGGGACCGCGCTCTCCACGCGGATCCACGATCGCACGCCCGCCTGGGTGATCGGCGACGCGAGCCGATTCCGGCAGGTGCTCATCAACCTCGTGGGGAACGCGATCAAGTTCACGCCCGGCGGCCGGGTGGAGATCCGTCTCGAAGGGGAGCGCGACGATGCGGACGTGACCCTCCGGGTGGAGGTGCGCGACACCGGCCCCGGGATGGACGCCGAGACGCAGCGGCGCCTGCTCGCGAAGGACCACACCACGGTGAGCAAGCTCGCCGGCGGCGGCCTGGGGATCAGCATGGCGAAGCACCTCGCCGAGCTGATGCGCGGCAAGCTCGAGGTGAAGAGCCTCCAGGGCGAGGGCACGACCTTCAAGTTCACGGTGAAGCTCAAGGTGGCGGACGTCGCCGAGGCGCCCGACGCGGCGCATGTGTCGACGCTGGCGGGGCAACGTGCGCTGGTCGTCGACAGCTCGGCCGCCGACGCACAGGTGACCCGGGAGGTGCTGCGCGGCTTCGGCATGCGCGTCGAGACCACGACCACGCCGGAAGAGGCGATCGGCCACCTGAAGCGAGCCGCGGCCGATGGCGACCCGGTGGAGGTGGCGCTGATCGACCGGCAGACGGTGGGCGAGCATGGCGACGCGTTCGCGCGCCGGCTGCGCGCGGACCCGGCGATCGCGGGCGTGGGCCTGCTCATCGCCAACAGCGGCCTGGCGGCGGGGGAGGCGGACCGGCTCGGCGCGGCGGGGTGCGACGCGGTGCTCGCCAAGCCGTTCGGCGCGCAGTCGCTCTCGCGCACGCTGGCGGCCGTGGTGCAGAAGCCCAAGCCCGAGCGCGGCAGGGGCCCGATCATCCGCGGCGAGACGCTCTCGGCGACGCATGCGCACCGACCGGCCGGCGAGAAGGTCGACGGGCACATCCCCATCGTCGAGGAGTCGTCCGCGCGCCGGCATCAGGCGCCAGCGCCCGTCATCGACAACCGGATCCGCGTGCTGCTGGCGGAGGACAACCGCGTGAACCAGATCGTCGCGACCAATCTCCTGCAGCGGCTCGGCTGTCGCGTGGAGGTGGTCGGGGACGGGGCCGAGGCGGTGCGTCAGGCGAGCCGGCACGAGTTCGACATCATCTTCATGGACATCCAGATGCCGCAGCTCGACGGGCTGCACGCGACGCAGATGATCCGGTCGCTCCCCGCGCCGCACGGCACGCCGCACATCGTCGCATTGGGGACGTCGGCGTCACCGGACGAACGCGACAAGTACCTCGCGGCGGGGATGAACGACGTGGTGATCAAGCCGATCACTCCCGAGGCGATCCAGGGGGCGCTGGAGCGCCGGCCCGCCGGCATGGAGCGCATCGCGGTCTGACGCCCGCCCCTCGCCGGGCGTGCGGGGGCATCGCGCGGTAGCGCAATCGCGGGCGCGGGCGCAAGTTCGAGGGGCATGGACGACCTCTCGCGGACCGCGGAGTACGGGCGCTTCTACGACCTGCCCTTCATCGGCATGGCCGTGGCCTCGACGTCCACCCGGCGCTGGTTGCGCGTCAACGATGCGCTCTGCGACCTCCTCGGTTACACGCGGGAGGAACTGCTCGCGCGCACGTTCACCGAACTGACGCATCCGGATGATGTCGCGGCCGACGTGGCGGCCTTCGACGAGGTCGCGCGCGGGGTGCGGGACGGCTACCGGAAGGACAAGCGGTTCATCGCGAAGGACGGGCACGTGGTCCACGCGATGCTCGACCTCGTGGCCGAGCGCGGCCCCGACGGCACCGTCGACCGCTGCTACGCGACGATCGCCGACGTGACGATGCGGACGGCGGCGGAGGAGCGCCTGCGCGCGAGCTCGGCGCTGCTCACGAACCTCGCGCGGCAGGTGCCGGGCGTGATCTACCAGTACCTGCTCCGTCCCGACGGCAGCAGCGGCTTCCCGTTCGCGAGCGAGGCGATCGCGGAGATCTACGAGGTCACGCCGGCGGAGGTCCGGGAGGACGCCACGACGGTCTTCTCCCGACTGCATCCGGACGACCTCGCGGACGTCGCGGCGACGATCCAGGAGTCCGCGCGCGCGCTCACGCCGTGGCAGCATCGGTATCGGGTGGTGCTCCCCACGCGAGGCGAGCGCTGGCTCGACGGCCGGGCCCGCCCCGAACGGCTCGCCGACGGGAGCACGCTCTGGCACGGGTTCATCACCGACGTGACGGAGCAGCAGCGCGCGCAGCAGCGGCTGATCGAGAGCGAGGAGCGCTTCCGGGTGCAGATCGAGTCGGCGCCGGAGGCGATCGTCGTCTTCGACGTCGATTCCGGTCGCTTCACGGACGCGAACCGGCATGCGCTCACGTTGTTCGGACTCGACGCCGCGGCGATCCTCGCGAGTTCCCCGATCGCGATGAGCCCGGCGCTCCAGCCCGGCGGTGCCCGATCGGACGAGATGGCGGGGCGGCACATCGCCGCGGCACTCGAGGGCGAGACGCCGGTGTTCGAGTGGGTGCATCGCTCGACCGACGGCCGCGAGATCCCGTGCGAGGTCCGCCTGGTCCGTCTCCCCTCCGCGTCGCACCGGCTGGTGCGCGGGAGCATCACCGACATCAGCGAGCGGAAGCGCGCGCAGGCCGAGCTGCTCCGGCTCAATGCGGCGATCGCGTCGTCGCTCAACGGCATCGCGATCTCCGAGCTCGACGGTCGGCTCACGTACGTGAACCAGGCCCTCCTCGCCATGTGGGGCTACCGTGACGCGTCGCAGGTGCTCGGCCGCTTCGCCCGCGAGTTCTGGGCGTCGGGCGCGCAGGCGGACGCGGTCCATGCGCGACTGCTGGCGACGGGCGGCGACAGCGGCGAGATGACGGCGCCCCGCGTCGACGGGAGCGTCGGGACCTTCCAGTACACCGCCAACGTGTTCCACGACGCGGACGGTACACCGGTCGGCATGCTCGCGGCCTTCGTGGACGTCACCGACGCGAAGCGGATGCAGTCGCAGCTGCTCCAGTCGCAGAAGATCCAGACCGTGGGGCGACTGGCCGGTGGCGTCGCCCACGACTTCAACAACCTGCTCACGGTCATGAAGGGCTACCTCGACCTGGTCCGCCTCGAGCTGGGCGCCGGGCACGCGGTCTACCCCGACCTCGCCGAGGTGGACCGGGCGATCGAGTCGGCCACCGGCCTCACGCAGCAGCTGCTGGCCTTCTCGCGCAAGCAGATCATCCACCCGCGCGTGCTCGACCTCAACGAATCGGTCACCCGGATGCACGCGATGCTCTCCCGCCTCCTCGGCGAGGACATCGAGCTCCGGCTGCGCACGGCGCCGGACCTCGGCCTCGTCCGCTTCGACCCGACGCAGGCCGAGCAGATCCTCGTGAACCTCGCCGTGAACGCGCGCGACGCGATGCCGAACGGCGGCATCCTGACCATCGAGACCTCGAACGTCATCCTCGACACGCGCTATCGCGAGCGGCATCCGGAGACCGACCCGGGCGAGCACATCCTCCTCGCGGTCTCGGATACGGGGACCGGGATGACGGAGGAGGTGCGATCGCACCTGTTCGAGCCCTTCTTCACCACGAAGGAGCCGGGGCGCGGGACGGGGCTCGGCCTGCCGATGGTCTTCGGCGCGGTCTCGCAGAACAAGGGCCGCATCGAGGTCTACTCGGAGGTCGACCATGGAACGACCTTCAAGATCTACCTGCCGCGCGTGAACGCGGACGAGTCGCCGCGGATCTCCCCGTCGACGGGGACGCTGCCACACGGGACCGAGCGGATCGCGGTGGTGGAGGACGAGGACGCGATCCGCGCGCTCGCCGTCCGGGTGCTCTCGGGGCTGGGCTACGAGGTGCTCGCGTTCCGCACCGGCGCCGCGGCGCTCAAGGCGCTCGAGCCCATGACCGAGCGGATCGACCTGGTGCTGACCGACGTCGTGATGCCGGAGATGAAGGGGCGCGAGCTCGCCGACCGGCTGCGCGCGATCCGTCCCGACCTCCGGATCCTCTTCGCCTCGGGCTACACCGAGGACGTGATCAGCAAGCACGGCGTGCTGCACGCCGATGCCGACTTCCTGCCCAAGCCCTACTCGCCGGCGATCCTGGCGCGCCGCGTGCGGGCCGCGCTGGACCGCCCGGCATCGACCTAGCGGTCGACACCGGGCGGCAGCGGAAGGTACCGGGTCAGCGGACGGTGATGACCTTCACGCCGGCCGTCGAGGCGCCGGCGCTGACGTAGCCGATCGCGCCGGGCGTGGCCCGGACGAACGCGAGGACCTCGTCGTCGCTGGCCTTCGACGGCGGCGGGACCTCCTTGCCGGCGAAGATCTGCTGCTGCCAGTACGTCTCGACCGCGCCGACCGGGCGCCCGAGCACCGCCGTCGAGAACTCGGCGCGCGCGGGGCTGTCCTTCTTGAGGTCGACCGGCTTGGCCGTGAGGCCGCTGGGGAACTTGATGGCCTGCTTGAGGAAGAGCTTCGCCACGACGTCCTTCGGGAGTTCGGCGTCGGAGACGCCCTCGTGAGCGATGACCTTGTAGGCCTGGGCCGTGGCCGGACGCGCGATGGCGAACAGCGCGAGCGCGGCGACGGCGAGGAGGCGGAGGATGCGCATGTGTCGGTCTCCTTAGAACGCGACCGCGACGGACGCGAGCAGGTAGTGGGACTTGGAGGCCGGGGCGATCCCCGCGATGAACGGCGGGGCCACGGGCGGGATGATGGTGGGCACGCCCGAGTCGAAGTCATAGCCCGTGACGCGGTGCGCCTCGAACTTGAAGACGATGTTGGGGTTGGTCTGCCAGGAGACGCCGAGCGTCAGCTCCTTGGTCATCGGCAGGTAGACCGTCGGGACGGGCGCGGGGAGGTCGACCTGCACCGTCGCCTCCTGGTACTCGGCGGCGATCGTCATCGCGCTCACCGGCTTCACGCCCGCCTGCGCATACCAGCCGCTGTACTGCTGCTCGCCGTTGTCGGCGTTCTCGAACTGCGTGTACTCGCCGCGGACGAAGCCGCGGCTGAAGACGCCCTCGGCCGAGAGCACGTAGTTGTAGCGCGACGCCTGACGGAGCGAGTCGACCACCGTGTAGTTCGGCGTCACGTGCTGCCGGGTGAAGAAGCCGCCGAAGCGCACGCCGTCGATGGGCGTGTCCACGAACACCTGGCCGCCGACGCTGTTCTCGACGCGATTGTCGAGCACGAACGCGCCGTTCGCGTCGGGGAGGAGCGCCTTCAGGTCATAGCCGCCGCCGAAGGCCGAGGTCTCGAGCCGCCAGCTGCCGACGTCGAAGGGCCGGCTCACGGCGATGCCGTCCAGCTGCTCGAGCGTCTCGCCGTACACGGTGCGGCCGACGCGATAGAACGGCAGGAGCGTCCCGATGAAGCGCACCTCGTTGAACAGGCCGCGCGGGAGCGGCGCGCGCCCCACCTTCACCTTGGTCCGGTCGCCGAAGGTGTGCTCGTAGAACGCCCACACCGGGAAGAAGCTCGGCGTGACGGCGTTGATGGGCGAGTTGCCGTTGTAGCGATGCAGGAACTGCGTCACGACGCGATCGTTGTCGTCGATCTGGTAGCTGAACTGGAGGGTCAGCGCGCGATACTCGGCGGTGCCGTCCTTGTCGATGCCGAAGAACTGGAGGTTGTCGGACTTGCCGTAGCCGGTGTTGAGCGAGCTATGGATCGAGAGCCGCTCGAGCAGGTCGGTCTGGGCGTGCGCCTGCTGCGGCGGGATGCCGACGACGACGAGGGCGAGGAGGAAGAGGATGCGGT
>JBGATT010000143.1:0-8715 GCA_044229035.1 Gemmatimonadaceae bacterium
GCCCCTCGAGATCGGCGAGCGGTCGCCCGGTGAGCGCGCCGCGGTGCAGGCGCAGGCGATCGCCGCCCGCTCGTACGTGGTGACGCGCCTGCTGCAGGCGCGCGCCGGGATCGCGCGGAGTCCGGACTTCGAGGTCGTGGCGTCGGTCGGGGATCAGGTCTACGGCGGGCGCGGGGCGGAGCGGCCGCTCGCAGACGAGGCCGTCGCGGCCACGGCCGGGCTCGTCCTCCGCATCGGGTCGCGGGTGGTGAACGCGCCGTTCTACTCCACCTGCGGCGGCGAGACCGCGGCCGCGGAGGAGGTGTGGCGCACCGCGGGCGAGTCGCACCTGCATCGCGTGAGCGACCGCATCCCCGGCACCGACCGCTTCTACTGCGACATCGCCCCGCGGTTCGCCTGGACGCGCGCCTGGACGGCGACGGAACTCGACGCCGTCGTCCGGCGCTACCTCGGTGCGTACGCCGCGGTCGGCAGCAGCGGTCCCGGGAAGGTGACCGACATCACCATCGAGGACCGCACACCGAGCGGTCGGGTAGGGACACTGGTGATCCGCACCGACCGGGGGAGCTATCGCCTGCGCGGGAACGATTCGCGATCGGTCCTGCGCTCCACCGGTGGCGAGCTGTTGAACAGCTCCTATTTTTCGGTGACGACCGAGCGAGACGGCGCGCGCTTGGTCCGGGCGGTGATCCGCGGCAACGGGTACGGGCATGGCGTGGGGATGTGCCAGTGGGGCGCGATCGGTCGCGCGCGCGCCGGGCAGGACGTCCGCTCGATCCTCCGTACCTACTATCCCGGCACCATCGTCGGCCCGGTCCCCCCCGGGCAACTCACCCCGTAAGTCCGGAACCCACCGCCGTGCCGCCCACTCCCACGTCCTCGTTGCGCATCGGTGTCCTCGGTCTCGGGGCCATCGCCCAGACGGCCCACCTGCCCGTGCTGAGCAAGATGCGCGGCGTGCAGCTCGCCGCGCTCTGCGACAACGACGCCGCCAAGGCGCGCTCGCTCGCGCAGCGGTTCGGCGTGCGCGACATCTGCACCGACGTCGAGGAGCTGCTCGAGGTGAAGGACCTCGATGCCGTCGTCGTCACGACGCCCAATCACCTGCACGAGGTGCACGTCCTCTCGGCGCTGCGCGCGCGCAAGCACGTGATGTGCGAGCGGCCGCTGGGCATCGGCGCGCGGGCCATCGAGCGCATCATCGCGGCGGCGGACAAGGCGAAGAAGGTCGTGATGGTGGCGAACAACCATCGCTTCCGCCTCGACGCGCAGGCGCTCGACGGCTTCGTGCGCGGCGGCGAGCTGGGCAAGATCCGCTCGGTGCGTGCGGGGGCGTATCGCCGTCGCGTGCAGCAGGCCCCGTGGCGCCTGCGGCGCGCCGAGGCGGGCGGCGGCGCGTTCCTCGAACTCGGCCTGCCGCTGCTCGACCTCGCCGGCTGGCTGCTCGACTTCCCGCGCGTCGAGCGCGTGAGCGCCACCATGGAGCGCGGGCGCGGCGCGAACGCCGTCGAGGAGTCGGCGATCGTGCTCATCGAGTGCCAGGGCGGATTCACGGTCACCATCGACGTGCATGCCAACTACGTCGGCGAGGACCAGCGCTGGTGGTTCGAGCTCATCGGCACCTCCGGCTCGGCGCGGCTCAATCCGCTGCGGCTCATCAAGGAGATCCACGGCACACCGGTGGACGTCTCCCCCACCGGCGCGCAGACGCGCGACACCGCCTTCATCCAGAGCTACCGTTCCGAGCTCGCGCACTTCGTCGCCGTCGCGCGCGGGGATGCGCCCTACGAGCCGCCGCGCGACCAGATCCGCGTCTACAAGCTGCTCGACATGATCTACAAGGCCGCCGACGACGCGAAAGAGCTGCGGCCGTGAGCCGGTGGGCCGTTCGGCGCGGGATCGTGATCGCATGCGGCCTGCTCGCGTGCGGGATCCTCGCGTGCGGCCGGCCGCTGCGCGCCCAGGCCGCCAACGCGGCCGAGCCGTTCCCGTTCGGTGGCGCCTCCCTCCGCGTCTCGATCCTCACCATCGGTCCCGGAAACGAGGTCTTCGAGCGTTTCGGGCACAACGCGCTCCGCATCCAGGACGCGCTCACCGGGATGGATCTCGCCTACAACTGGGGGATGTTCTCGTTCGAGGATCCCAACTTCCTCGGACGGTTCCTCAGCGGCGACACCCGCTACTGGGTCGAGGCGTTCCCGTCGATGTGGCTCATCGAGGCGTACGCGGCGCAGGACCGGAAGGTCACCGAACAGGTCCTCGCCCTCACCGAGGCGCAACGCACGGCCATCGCCGCGCTGGTGGTCGAGAATGCGCGGCCCGAGCGGAAGTTCTATCGCTACGACTACTACCGCGACAACTGCTCCACGCGCGTGCGTGACGCGCTCGATGCGGTCCTCGGCGGCTCGCTGCGCAAGCGCTTCAGCATCATGACCACCGACTGGTCGTACCGCTCCGAGTCGGTGCGCCTCACCACGCCCGACGGACTCGCGCAGGCGGGGATCGAACTCGCCCTCGGGCCCCGGGCCGACCTTCCCATGACCGCGTGGCAGGCGATGTTCATCCCCATGCGCCTCATGGAGTACCTGCGCGACGTCACGGTGCCCGGCGTGGATGGCGCGCCGGTGCCGCTGGTGGCCTCCGAGGCCGTCCTCCACGAGGCGAAGCGGGCGCCCGAGCCCGCCGAGCGGCGTGGCCTCACGCTCGGCGCCTGGGGGCCCATCCTCGGGGCCTGGATGCTGCTGCTCACGCCGCTGGCCGCCGCGCAGCGCCGCCGCACCCGCATCCCCGCGGCCGTCATGGCCTCGCTCTGGTACGGCGTCACCGGACTCGTCGGCGCGATCATCCTCGCGATGTGGCTCGGGTCGGCGCACGTCTTCTGGTATCGCAACTACAACCTGCTCCTCGTCTCGCCGCTCGGCCTCGTCGCGATGGTGCCGGTGGCGCGGGCGATCCTTCGGGGCCGCGCCACGCCGCTCGCGCAGGGCTTCGTGCTCGCGATGCTCGCGCAGTGCGCCCTCGCACTGGTCGCCGCGCTCCTCGGCCCGCAGCGGCTCGCCGGACCGTTGCTCCTGCTGCTCCCCGCGCATCTCGGACTCGCCGTCGCCTTCTGGCGCCACACGACGCCCGGCGCGCCGTCCACGCCCGCGGCCCCCTGATGGCCGCTCCCGGCCTCGCCGCGGGCGTCGACGTCGGCGGCACCTTCACCGACTGCGCCGCGATCGACGCCGCCGGCGTGGTGCGCGCCTCGAAGGTGCTCACGACGCCGGAGGACCAGGGCGTGGGCGTCGTGGCGGCGCTCACCGCGCTCGGCGCGCCGGCCGGCGCCGTCACGCGGCTCGTGCACGGCACCACCGTCGTGACGAACCTGCTCCTCGAACGGACGGGCGCCCGGGTCGTGCTCTGCGCGACCGCAGGCGCCACCGACCTCCTCGAGCTCCGTCGGCAGGACCGCGCCGCGCTGTACGACCTCGCGGCGCAGCATCCCGCGCCGCTCGTGCCCGCCGAGCGGGTGGTCGCCGTGGACGAGCGGCGCGAACCGGGGCGCGTGGCGAAGGCGCTCACGCCGGACGAGCGGCGGCGCGTGGTCGCCGCGGCGCTCGCGATGGCGCCCGAGGTGGTCGTCATCGCGCTGCTCCATGCGTACGAGGATGCGGCGCACGAGCGCGCGCTCGCGGACGCGTTCCGCGCGGCGGCTCCCGCCCTCACCGTCGTGCTCGCCACCGACGTACTGCCCGAGATCCGCGAGTACGAGCGCACCGCGACCGCCGTCGCCGAGGGCTACGCGCGTCCCGGCGTGCAGCGGTACCTCGAGCGGCTCGCGGACCGGCTGCGGGCCGCGCGCTTCCCGGCACCCGCGGTCATGACCTCGGGCGGCGGGATGCGGGCCGCGCCCGACGCGGCGCAGCATGCGGCATCGCTCGCGCTCTCGGGGCCGGCCGGTGGCATCGTCGGCGCGGCCGCGGTGCTGCGGGCCGCCGGCATCGCCAACGGCCTCACGATCGACATCGGCGGCACGAGCGCCGACGCCGGGCTCATCCTCGGCGGCGAACCGCTCGTCGAGTCGGGCGGTGCGGTCGCGGGGGTGCCGATCGCGTTGCCGCGCGTGCTCGTCGAGACGGTCTCCGCCGGTGGCGGCAGCATCGCGTGGATCGACGAAGGGGGCGCGCTGCGCGTGGGACCGCGCAGCGCCGGCGCGCGTCCCGGCCCGGTCGCGTTCGGCCGCGGCGGCACCGAGCCCACCGTCACCGATGCGCAGATCGTCCTCGGGCGCATCGGCTCGGGCGGGTGGAGCGGGGGCGTGGCACTCGACGTCATCGCGGCGCGCGCCGCCATCGGCCGGCTCGCCGACCGCCTCGGTGCCGGCGCTGAGCGCACCGCCGAGGCGATCATCCGCGCGGCCGACGCGGAGATGGCGCGCGCGCTGCGCCGCGTGAGCGTCGACCGCGGCGTCGACCCGCGCGACTGCGCGCTCGTCGGCTTCGGCGGTGGCGGACCGCTGCACGCCTGCGCGCTCGCCGACGCGCTGCGCATGCGGACGGTGCTGGTGCCGCCCTTCGCCGGCGTGCTGAGCGCGGTGGGGCTCGCCATCGCGCCCGCGCGGCGCGAGGCGGCGATGAGCCTCCTCGCCCCCGCGAGCGCGCTCGCGTCGCCCGCCTTCCGCGCGGCCTGCGACGCGCTCGCCGCGCGGGTCGCGGGCGAGGAGCGGCGCTGGTCGGTGCGCATGCGCTACGTCGGACAGGGCCATGAGCTCGAGGTGCGCGCTGCCCCCGGCGACGCGGGGGACGACCTCGCCGCGCGGTTCGAGGCGGCGCACCAGGCGCTCTACGGCTTCACCCTCGCGCGCCCCGTCGAGTGCGTCTCGCTGCGGCATGTCGCGAGCGACCCCGGTGCGCGGGCGGTCTTCGCGCGCGACGCGGCGCGCGAGGCGTACGACGACGTGCGCGACATCGACCATGGCGGACCCGCGGCGGTGCCGTCGCTGCGCGGCCCTCGCGCGGTCACGTTGCCCGACGCGACGCTCTGGATCGCGGAGGGTTGGCGCGCCAGCGCGCTCGCCATCGGCGGGTGGCGCCTCGACCGGGAGGACGCATGAGCGCACGCCCCGTCGCGCTCGATCCGCTCGAGCTCTCCGTCTGGTCGTCGCTCGTCTCGATGATCGCCGAGGAGATGGGCGCCGTGCTCGTGCGCGGCGCGCTCTCCCCCAACATCCGCGAGCGACGCGATGCCTCGTGCGCGCTGTTCGACGCGGAGGGCCGGATGGTCGCGCAGGCCGCGCACATCCCGGTGCATCTCGGGGCGCTCCCCGAGGCCGTGCGTGCCGTGCGCGAGGCGCGGCCCGCGGCGGGCGACGTCTTCCTGCTCAACTCGCCCTGGCAGGGCGGGTCGCATCTCCCCGACCTCACGATGGTCGAGGCGATCGATGACGGGCAGGGCGCCATCGCCGGCTTCGCGGTCGTCCGCGCGCATCATGCCGATGTCGGCGGGATGAGCCCCGGCTCGATGCCGCAGGGCGCGACGGAGCTCGTGCAGGAGGGGCTCGTCCTGCCGCCGGTGCGGCTCGAGCGCGCCGGCGTGCCGCAGGAGGAGATGCTCGCGCTCATCCTCGCGAACGTCCGCACGCCACAGGAGCGGCGGGGCGACCTCGCCGCGCAGCGCGCCGCCTGCGATGTGGGCGCGCGCGGCTGGCGCGCGCTGCTCCTGCAGCACGGCGCCGCCCGGCTCGCCGCGGTGACCGCCGGTCTGCTCGACTATGCCGAACGACGCGCGGTGAGCCGCCTCGCCGCGCTCGAGGGCGCGACGGGTCTCGCCGAGGATGCGCTCGAGGGCGACGGCGTCTCCGACACCGAGGTCCCGTTGCGCGTCGCCCTCGCCGTGCGCGACGGGCGGCTGTTCCTCGACTTCGCCGGCACCTCCCCCATGGTGCGCGGCAACGTGAACTGTCCCATCCAGGTCACGCGCGCCGCGGCGCTCTTCGTGCTGCGCGCGCTGCTCCCCGACGACGTGCCCACCAACGAGGGCATCGCGCGCCCGATCGTCATCACGACGCCCGACGATTGCTGCCTCGCCGCGCGCGCGCCGGCCGCCGTCGCCGCCGGCAACGTGGAGATGAGCCAGCGCATCACCGACCTGCTCTTCGCCGCCTTCGCCGCCGCCGGCGTCGAGGTCCCCGCGCAGGGGCAGGGCACGATGAACAACATCACGTTCGGTGGCGCGGGCTGGACCTTCTACGAGACGCTCGGCGGGGGGCAGGGTGCGAGCGCGAAGGGCCCCGGACCCGATGCGGTGCATGTCGGCATGAGCAACACGCACAACACGCCCATCGAGTCGCTCGAACGCGCGTATCCGATCGTCATCGAGCGCTATGCGGTGCGGCGCGGTTCGGGCGGGGCGGGGCGCCACCGCGGTGGCGACGGCGTGATCCGTGCGTATCGCGTGCTCGCCCCGTGCACCGTCACCTTGCTGACCGAGCGCCGGTCGCGGGCACCGCGCGGCGCGATGGGCGGCGCCGACGGGATGCCCGGCGAGAACCTGCTCAACGGGACGCCGCTGCCGGCCAAGTGCCGCCGCGAGCTCGCGCCCGGCGACGTGATCGAGCTGCGCACCCCCGGTGGTGGCGGCTGGGGCGCGCCGCCCGTCAGTCCCTGATCGGTCCGCTGCTGCGGGGCGGCGTCGTCGGCGGGACCGGGTTGTCGCGCGGGGTCGTGGCGATCAGGCGCGCCGTCGCCGAGCTCCGCTGCGCCAGGGTCGAGCGCCGTCGCGTCCCTTCGGCGGGGGCGACCTTCGTGAACACCTGCGCCTGGATGAAGGTCTGCAGCAGGTGCTTGTCGATGTGCCCGTCCTTCGCCTCGAACCCGAGGATGTCGAGCGCGCGCTCCGGCGTCACGGCGCGCTTGTAGGGACGGTCGGTCGCGGTGAGGGCGTCGTAGATGTCGGCGATCGTCATCATGCGCGTCTGCACCGGGATCTCGTGCTCCCCCACGCCGCGCGGGTAGCCGGTGCCGTCGAGCTTCTCGTGGTGCCCGAACGCGATCTTCGGGATCCCGCTCAGCTCGCGCGTCCACGGGATCTGCTCGAGGAAGCGGTAGGTGTGCGTCACGTGCGACTCGATCTCGCGCCGCTCGCGCGGGTCGAGGTTCCCCTTGTTGATCATCAGGAAGCGCAGCTCGTCCTCGCCGAGGAGCGCGCGCTCGACCCCGTCGAAGTCGATGAACGTCTGCTGGCCGATCTCCTGCAGCTCCTCGAAGCTCCCCTCGGGGAGGATCGTCGGCTCGTTGGCGCGCACGATCGCGTCGAGCCAGCGCGAGAGCTGCTCGCGCCGCTCGCGACGGATCAGGTCGAGGTGCGCCACGACCTCCTTGTAATCCGACGGGCCGTGGTCGAGCAGGTGCTCGGCGCGCTCCCGCTCGTACTCCAGGTCGGCCTGCTGCAGCAGCGAGTGGAAGCGGTGCCGCAGGATCGTCAGGTCGTGGCCGTAGAGCTTCTTCTGCTTCACGAGCACCTGCTCGCGGACGCCCACCTTGCCGAAGTCGTGCAGGAGGCCGGCGTAGCGGATCTCGCGGATCTGCTCGCGCGAGAACTTCACCCCCGCGTAGGGGCCGTCGCCGACGTGATCCACCGCCTCGGCGAGGTTGGTCGTGAGCGTCGCGACGCGGAACGAGTGACCGGAGGTCGTGGGGTCTCGCGCCTCGATCGCCGTGACCGCCGCGGTGACGAACCCCTCGAAGAGCCGCTCGATGTCCTCGTACAGCCGGCTGTTCTCGATCGCCACCGCCGCCTGCGCGGCGAGGGCGGCGACGAGGTCCGCCGAGCGCTGGTCGAAGGGGAGGACCTGATCCTCCACGACGTCGAGCGACGTGAGCTGCCGCTCGCCGTCCCGCTTGCGGTTGATCAGCTGCAGCACGCCGATGATCTCGTCGCGGTGCGTGCGCATGGGCAGCACGAGCATCGACTTGGTCCGGTAGCCGAACTTCTCGTCGAACGACCGGTTGAAGCGGTACGTCACCTGGTCGGGGAGCAGGTAGACGTCGTTCATCATGAGCGGATCGCCCGTCGAGGCCACGTAGCCGGCGAGGCTCGAGTGGTCGATGGGGATGGTGAACTCGGTGAACGGCAGCTCGGGGAGCGTGATGTTCTGCGACAGCTTGAAGCGCAGCGTCGACGGGTTCTTCTGGGCGTCGCGCTCCATGAGGTAGAGCGAGCCGGCGTCGGCGTTGGAGAGCTGGAGCGACTGCGAGAGGATCAGTTCGAGCAGCGTGTCGAGGTTGCGCTCCTCCGACAGTGCCGCGCCCACGCGCGAGAGCTCGCGCAGGTCGAAGGCGCTCTGCTGCTCGAGCCGTGAGGCGCGGTACGCCTCGATGAGGCTCCGCGCGTGCCGCATCGCCCCTTGCAGCGCCGCATTCCCCTGGCCGCGGCTCGCCCCCGCGGGGAGCCAGCTCGTGAGCGCCACCGCCTCCATGAGCGGGCTCGGCGCATCCTCGCCCGCCTCCCCCAGTCCCACGAACGCCACGTACGCGGCGAGGGCGCCGAGCGCACCGGGGCCGCCCGAGCGTTCGGCGAGCGCCCCGTCGAGGAGCACGACGGTCGGGCGCTCCGGATCCAGCGCCTCGGCGGCGGGGAGTGCGTCCACTCGCCGGACGTCGAGGGCGGTCCCGCTCCCGAGAGCGGGGAAGGCGGCCAGGGCCCGGCCGGCAGGAGCGAAGACGAGTGGCTGCA